>NZ_JAMQOP010000002.1:672163-1008245 GCF_031624495.1 Halogeometricum sp. S1BR25-6
CAGAAAGATCGCGACCGTTCCGATAGTCGCTGGCTTGCTCGTCGCGTGCATCCGATTGTACACGTTCGGAAGCCGCAGCAGGCCGATCGTTCCGACCGTGAGGAAGAACGACCCGACGACGACCAAAGCGACGACCGCCCACATCTGTACCGTCTCCAGTGCGACCATCAGCGGTCACCTCCGGCGACCTGCTGGCTCGTCGGGACGATTCCGTCGGGTCGATGTCGGTGAGTCATGTCGTGTTCACTCCTGTGTGACGATGATGTCGCCTTCGGTGACGAACTTCGCGACCGCGACCGTCGAGAGGAACGCGATGATGGCGAGGACGAGGCTGACGGTCACGAAGAGACCCCGTCCGGTCTTGATGGCGAACAGGACGGCGATGGCGACGATGTTCGTCGCGATGGCGTCCAGCGCGACCACGCGGTCGGGGACCGTCGGCCCCCGGACCGCGCGGTAGCCGCAGAACAGGTTCAAAAGCGACACGAGGACGATGGCGGCGTCGACGACCGGCACGATCGCTCCCTCAGCGGTCATCGTTCTCACCTCCCGCGTCTCCCTCGGTCGACGGGTCGGGTTCCGCCTCGACCCCCTCGTGGGCCTCGGAGACGGCCTGTTCGAGCACGGGGTGCGTCTGGTCGGGCGGGTAGACGGCGAAGTCCGGTGCGGGGTCGCCCGCCGAGAGCTCCTCGTCGAAGATGGAGAGCGCGTAGTCCTCCCAGTCGCGGATCGGTTCGACGATCTCTTCGGGAGACCGCCCGTCGATGACGTGGATGTACAGCGCGTTCTCCGTCGAATCGTAGTCGAGCGTGAGCGAGCCGGGTGTCATCGTGATGCTGTTCGCGATCGTGGTCACGCCGAGTTCGGTCTGGACTCGCAGCGGGATGAGAATCACTTCCGGTTCGATGGGGTTGGAGGGGGCGAGCACGCGGTACGTGACGTCGAGGCTGGCGACGACCGCCTCCCTGATGAACGCCAGAAGGTACAGCACCGCGTACGGGACGCCGCGAGCCGACCGACGGAGGTCGACCGTGTCCGCGTACAGGCGCCGGAAGACGTAGGCCATGGGAAGTCCGACGGCGAGGCCGACCAGCAGCGCTCCGAGGAGGGGGGCGGGGGCGATCGGCGGCCCCTGGACGAACACCCACAGGACGCCGAAGAAGGTGCCGATGACCGGCCAACTGCGGGTCATTCGCCGCCACCCCCGCCGAGACCCACGGCGTCGACGTAGGCCTCGCTGTCGACGGCGGCGTTCGCCGCCGTCTCGGCGAACCGGTACACCGGGTCGAACCCCACGCCGACGAGGACGACGACCGCCGCGAGTGCGACGACGATCGCGATCTGTCCCGAGTCGGCGGCGGCGACCTCGACGGCCGGCGTCTTGGGGCCCCAGAAGCCGCCGACCCACACCCGCGTCGTGTATAGGATGGTGAGCACGGCGCCGACGAGCGACGCGACCAACGCGAGCGCGGACAGCGCGCCGGGACCGAAGCCGAGCCCCCGAACCGCCGCGTCGAAGGTGAGGAACTTTCCGAAGAATCCGATCAGCGGCGGGATGCCGACCAACGAGAGGAGGCCGACGAGGACGGCCCCCGCGAGCATCGGCGAACGACTCGCGAGGCCGCCGAGGTTTCGCAGGTCGTCCGTTCCGACCGCGTCCTTGACCACGGCCGCCGAGAGGAAGAGGAGCCCCTTCGTGAGCGCGTGGTGGAACGCGTACACCAACGCGGCCGCGATGGCGACCCGGCGGAGCGTCCCCGTGGGGCCGGCGGCCGCGGCGACGGCGATGGGGAGGGCGATGAAGCCGACCTGACCGATGCTCGAGTACGCGAACACGCCCTCCAGTCGGTTCTGACCGACGGCGCCGAACGCGCCGACGGCGATGCTCGCTATCGCCATCGCCCCCAGCACCGGCGCGAGGAAGGCGAGCGGCGACGCGCCGGGGATACCGGGCACGTCGGCCGAGACGGAGCCGGCGGCGAAGACGGTGAAGTACAGTCGGAGCACCGCGTACATGCCCACCTTCTTCGTGACCCCGGCGAACATCGCCGTGATGGGCGGCGGGGCGGTGGTGTACGCGGCCGGCACCCAGAACTGGAAGGGGACGAGCCCCGCCTTCAGCGCGAACACCGCGAGCAGCAGGGCCGACAGGCCGACGACCGGCGCGGGGTCGACGCCGTACGCGGCGGGGTCGGCCAGCCGCCGGGCCATATCGGCCATGTTGAGCGTCCCCGTCGCGGCGTACAGGCCGCCGACGGCCACGAGCATGAGCGCGCTTCCGAAGACGTTCATCGTCAGGTAGCGGAACGACGCCGCGGTGGCGAGTTCGGTGCCGTAGAAGGCGACGAACACGTAGCTGACGATCAGCATCACCTCGAACCAGACGAACAGGTTGAACAGGTCGCCCGTGAGGAACGCGCCGGACACCCCCACCAAGAGCAGGTGGAAGAGGGGGTGGTAGTAGACGCGCTGGTTCTCGGCGATCATGTACCGAATCGAGAACAGCATCGACACGAGTCCGAGGCTCGCGGCGATAATCAGCATGAACGCCGAGAGCCCGTCGAGGACGAGCGTGATTCCGAACGGCGCGGGCCAGTTGCCCACCTGATAGACCGCGACGCCGGGGGCCGCCGGTCCGAGGACGACCGTCCAGACGGAGCCGGCGACCGCCGCGACGTACCCGACGACGCCGGCGACGCTCGCCGCGACCTGAACCCGGGGCCACGCGCGGAGCACGAGCGTGAGCACGGTGGTCACGAGCGCGGCCAACAGCGGCGCGATGACGTGCCAACTCATCCTGTCCACTCCGTGACGTCCATGGTTTCGTTCTCCTCGTAGGCGCGGTACGACAGGACGAGCGCCAGCGCGGTCGTCCCGAAGCTGATGACGATGGCGGTCAGGACGAGCGCCTGCACCACCGGGTCCGCGACCTCGGGGACCTCTCCGCCGTGGTGGCCGAGAACCGGCACGAGGTCGCCGGTCCCCTCCTCGACGCCCCCCATCGCGATCAGGTAGACGAACGTGCCCTGAGAGAGGGCGGCGATTCCCAGAACGACCCGTATCAGGTCCCGCCGCAACAGCAGGAACGTCCCGACGGCGAACAACCCGCCGACCACGACGGCCAAGGCGACGCTCATCGGTCGTCACCCCCGCGTCGGACGCGGACGGACGGCGCCCCGCTTGTCCGAATCATTCGGCGCTCACCACCGAGACGACCGTCAGGACGCTGCCGACGACGACGAGGTACACGCCTAAGTCGAACACGAGTGCGCTGGCGAGTTCGATGTCGTGATAGATGGGGATGCCGCCGAGGTGGACGTACGTCTGCGTCAGGAACGGGTCGCCGACGACGATTCCGGCGACGCCGCTCCCGAGGACGACCGCCAGACCCAGGATCAACGCGCGGCGGTAGGCGGTGACCGTGCGGTGGTCGTACACGCTGGCTCCGGGGTCGACCTCCCTGTCGAGCACCTCCGACTCCAGGTACTCGAGGTCGTAGGCGACGTAGATGAGCACGAACGCCGTCGTGGTGAGGACGCCGCCGATGAACCCACCGCCGGGGAGGTTGTGGCCCTGGAGGAACAGCCATATCGAGAGGACGAGCACGATGGGGACGGTCACGCGGGCCGTCGTCTGCATGATTCTCGTCGTCACGACGAATCGTCCCCCTCGAAGACCGGGTCGGCGTCGCGGTCGGCCACGGACTCCCCGCGCGCTCGCATCATCACGAGCACGAGGATGGCGATGGCGGCGGTCGCGACGACCATCAGTTCGCCCAGCGTGTCGAACGCCCGGAAGTCCACGAGAATGACGTTGACGATGTTCGCGCCGCCGCCGCCCGGCACCGCCTGTTCCGTGTAGTACGTGGCGAGGTCCGTCGGGTCGGCGCCGGGGGCGGGGGCGGTCAGGAGGACGGACGCGAACGCCATCGCCCCCACTAGAACTGACACGCCCGCGTCGCGGGCGAGTACGAACCGGCGGACGTCCGAGTAGAAGGACGGCAACCGCTGGAGGACGAGCAGGAATATCAGGAGTACGAGCGTCTCGACGACCAGTTGCGTGAGCGCGAGGTCCGGCGCGCTCGCGAGGATGAAGAAAATCGAAATCATGAATCCGAGGATGGACAGCGTGAGAACGCCGACGAGGTGGGAGGGGGCGGCAGGAACCGCCAGGGCGGCGAGGAGGGCCGTCACCAACACGACGGCGACCGCCGTCGGCACGCCGAGCCCGTCGATTCCGAGCGCCGCTCCGGTCGTGGCGAAGCCGGCCAGCGCGAGCAGACTCCCGGTCGCCGCCACCCACGTCAGGTACGTCCGCAGGACGCCCGTGTGGACGAGCGGACCGAACCGGGCGCTCGTCGCCTCCGCCGTCGAGACGGCCCAGTCGTACCAGCCGCGGGGGCGCACGGGGACCGGAGCGTCGACACCGCGTTCGATGACCGCTCCGAGGCGCCCCTCGAACGGGTACGCGGCGGCCCCGCCCAGGATGGCGACGGCGGACATCGCGACCGGGGGCGTGAGATGGGTCGGCAGCCCGATTTTGAGGTCCGCCTCGCCGACCGCGGTGGCGTCGATGGCTCCTTGGACGATGACGTCGACCGCCAACTGCGGCGAGACGCTGACGACGGCCGCTGCGGCGGCCAACACGGCGGGCGGCGCCACCAGCGCGACGGGGGGCCGGTGAATCTCCGCCTTCGGTGCCCGGCGCTCGCCAACGAACATCGCGAGGAACTTCAGCGAGTAGACGACGGTGAACACGCTCGCGACCGTCGCCACGGCGGGGTACAGCCAGGCGAGACCCCCGGCTTCGTGGGCCACTTCGTACGCCGCCTCGAACAGCAGCTCCTTCGAGTAGAATCCGTTGAACGGGGGGATTCCGGCCATACTTAGCGCGGCGATTCCGGCGACGACGGCCGTCACCGGGAGGTCCCGCCAGAGTCCCCCGAGGTCGTCAAGGTCGCGGCTGCCGGCCTCGTGGGCGACGATGCCCGCGACGAGGAACAGCGGCGCCTTGAACAGCGCGTGGTTGAGCAGGTGGAACGCGCCCGCCTCGCCGCCGTAGACGACGTCGAACCCGAAGCCGGCGACCATCAGCCCCAGGTGGCTCGCCGTCGAGTAGGCGAGAAGCTCCTTGATGTCGGTCGAGATTACCGCCAACAGCGCCCCGACCGTCATCGTCAGAAGCCCGAGCGTCGCGACGAGAAGCACCCACTCGGGGCTCATCAGTAGGGGGCGCAGGCGGCCGACGAAGTAGACGCCCACCTTGACCATCGTCGCCGAGTGGAGGAAGGCCGAAACGGGCGTCGGCGCGACCATCGCGTTCGGGAGCCAGAAGTGCAGCGGAACCTGCGCGGACTTGGCGGCCGCGGCGACGACGACGAGGACGAGCGCCGGAACGAACAGCCCCGACTCGCGCAGGGCGGCGCGCATCGCCTCCTCGTTCGCGAGCATCGCGGTCAGGTCGAAGGTCACGCCGCCGAGTGCGCCCCGCGCCGCCACCGAAAGCGCGAGCAGACCGGCGAGCAGACACAGGCCGCCGCCGACGGTCACGAGCATGGCCATCCGCGCCGAGTACCGCGACTCGGCGTCGTCGGTGTGGTGACCGATGAGCAGGAACGAGCAGACGCTCGTCAGCTCCCAGAACAGGAATATCAACACGAGGTCGGATGCGAGCGCGACGCCGAGTATCGACCCCATGAACGCGAGCAGGGCCGCGTAGTAGCGCGCCAGACCCTCCTCGCCGCGCATGTACCGCGCCGAGTAGACGAACACGAGAACGCCGATACCGCTGGCCAGGAGCGCGAACAGCAATCCCCAGCCGTCGACGGTGAACTGGATACCCACGTCGAGGGCGGGAATCCACGACGCCCTGACGGTGCCGTAGCTGTCGGCCTGCGTCAGCAGAAGCCCGAAACTCGCCGCCGCGACGAGGGCTCCCGCGTAGCCGGTCCGTTCACCGAGGGCGCGGTGGAGAAGCGGTGAGAGGACCGCGGCGACGAAGGGAAGCGTGACGATAGCCGTAACGACTGTGAGATCTGGTGCCATCGATGTTCGTCGGTATCGGCCGAAACTCGACTTGCGGCACGCCTCAGTGTCGGCCTCTACGAGACCATCGAATCCTGTTGCAAAGTACCTGTTGACCGTCGCCGAGTTCGGAGGCCCGTCACGAGTTACCGTCCCGCAGTCACGCCATCTGTCCGAACGCGGAACCGTGTCCGGGGGACCGGTTCGCTCCGCGGCGCCGCGCGCGGAGACCGTCCGCGGCCGTCGGCGCTCACTGCACCGTGTCGGGAATCTTCTCGATGATGTCCGTCGTCACGATGCCGTTCCCGCGTTCGACCGTCGCGAGTTCGCCCGCCTTGCCGACGATCCACGCCCCGAGTTCGGCGGCGTCGCGCCGGTCGAGCCCCTGTACCGACAGCGCGGCGATGACGCCCGCCATCGTGTCGCCCGTCCCGACGACGGTCATCACCGGCGACCCGGTGTCGTTCGTCGTCCGTTCGCCGTCGGCGACGATGACGTCCACGTCGCTCTTGGCGACGGCTACGGCGCCCGTGGCGGCGGTGAACTCCTCTAAGGACTCGTGTTCCTCCTCGATTCGGTCGACCTCGTTGTCGTCGGGTGTGACGACGGCCCCCGAGAGGTCGGCGTGCAGCAGGGGGTCGATGGCGTCGGCGTCGACGACGACGGGGACGTCCGCCTCGTCGACCGTCCGTCTGATGGCGTCGGGGTCGGCGTCGACGAGACCCGGCCCGACGACGAGCGACTCGACCCACTCGGCGAGTTCGAGGGCGGACTCGACCGCCCGGTCGTCGTACCGCTCGCCCGGATAGCGGTCGACGACGAGGTCCGGCGAGTGACTCGCGACGACCGAGTATATCTCCTCGGAGACGAGCGCCTTCGAGACGTCGCTCCCCGCGCGGAGGGCGGCGAGCGCCGTCAGCGACGGCTGACCGGGGAACCCGACGCTGCCGCCGATGACGCCGACGCGTCCGGAGTCGCCGACGGTTCCGCCGCGCGCGTCCGGAAGCGACTGGAGCAGTTGACTCATGTCCTCTCCCCTTCGTCGGTCCGCGGTTTACGTACTGGGGCCGGATTCGGAACCCGAGGAGACGCCGTCGGGCGGTGCGGTCGCGGGCCTCGGCGCCGGCGAGAGCGGACGGGGCGCGGGCGCCGGCAGGCCTTAGTGCCGGGCGGCCGACCACCGACCGTGACAGTAACCTTCACCGACGACGACGAGGGCAAGGAAGTCGTCGACGCCAGCGGCAACACGCTCGGTCTCGTCACGGAGATAGACGGCGACACGGCGTACGTCGACCCCGAACCGAGCCTCGCGGACACCGTCAAGGCCGACATGGGGTGGGGCGACGCCGACACCGACGACTACACCGTCGACAACACCGCGGTCGAGACGAAAGGCTCGGAGAAACTCCACCTGCGCGGCAACCTGTAGACCGAACGCCGACGGTCCGCGCCGTCCGTCCCGCCCCGCCGGACCGAAACCCCCATCGCTCTCTGCGGAGTGACGGACCTATGGCCGGCGACTTCCCGCCGACGGCGGGACACACCGACGACCACGGAACGCTTCTCTCGGAACTCGACTCCCACGACCTCGCGTTCGACGCGCGCGTCGACGAGGCGGCCGGCGACGACCCCTTCGCGTTCGACCCCGACGCCGACCCGGACGGGACGTTCCCGCAGTCCGTCGCCAGCGGCGGCCCGACGCCGGAGGGCGTCGTCCTCTGGACGCGCGTCGCCCCCGACGCCTACGACCCGGACTCCCCCCTCGCGGTTCGCGTCGCGGCCGACGAGGCGTTCGACGAGGTGGTCTTCCAGGGCATCGTGACCGACGAGACGCCGGTCCGCGCGCACGACCACACGGTGCGAATCGACCTCGACGGCGAACTCGAACCGGACTCGACGTACCACTACCGCTTCGTCCACCGGGACGCCTCCTCGCGCGTCGGTCGGTGCCGAACCCTGCCTGCCCCCGACGCCTCGCCCGACTCCGTCCGGTTCGCGGTGCTGGCGTGTCAGGACTACCAGAACGGCTACTACCCCGCCTACCACCGCGTCGCCGAGGCGGATGTGGACTTTCTCGTCCACGTCGGCGACTTCGTCTACGAATCCAGCGCCGGCGATTTCAAAGGGTTCGGGTCGTACGAGTATGAGGGCCGTGAACTCTCCTTTCCGAGCGGCCACGACCGCGTGCAGTCGCTGGCGGACTACCGCCACCTCTACCGGACGTATCGGAAGGACCGGTTCCTCCAGGAGGCGCTGGAGTCGCACACGCTCGTCGTCGGCTGGGACGACCACGAACTCGTCAACGACGTCTACTGGGACCGGCGGACGGGCGCGCCGTCGGGCGACCACCCGCGCGCCGACGACCCGGAGTTCATGACCGAGTTGGTGGCCGACGCGATGCACGCGTGGTGGGAGTACCTGCCCGCCCGGGTGTCCTACGACCCCGAGGGGGAGTCGCTGCAGGAGCGGTTTCGGCTGTGGCGCTCCTTCGAGTTCGGCGAGTTGGTCACGCTGGCGATGACCGACGAGCGACTGTACCGCGACCCGCCGCGGGAGGCCATCCCGACGCCGGACAACGTCGGCCCACAGTACGAACCGCCGGGGCGGACGATGCTGGGCGAAGAACAGCGGGACTGGCTGATAGACACCGTCTCCGATTCCGAATCGACGTGGACCGTCTGGGCCGACGAGGTGCTCACGGTGCCGTTCCGCCTCGGGTCGGGACCGCTCTCCGTGTTCCCGGTGCAGGGGGGCTGGGACGGCTACACGCGCGAACGGCAGCGCATCACGGAGTCCATCGGCGCGGCCGGCGTCGACAACTTCGTGACGCTCACCGGCGACATGCACTGCTACGTCGCCGCCTACCAGCAGACCTCCTACCCCGGGCGCGTCTCCGGCGGCGAGGGCGTCGCGCAGGGCGAGCGCATCGGCGTGGAGTTCATGACGCCCGCGATAACGTCGGTGAACGTCGCCGAGGCGCTCCACCTCACCCGCGGTCTGCGCGGCCGCCTCACCGAACCGCTGCTCACGACGCTCGTCACGGCGATGAACCCCCACATCGAGTTCTTCGACAGCCACAACTGGGGCTACTCGGTCGTCGAGTTCACGCCCGAGGCGTGCACTTACGTCGGGTACGCCGTCGACAAGACGGAGAACTCCCCGGACGCCGACCGGCACGTCGTCGCCGCCTACCGCGTTCCCGAGGGCGAGGTCGAACTGGAGGACGTGACCGACGAGTTCGTGGGATGAGCGCCGTTCGGCGCGACCGCCACCTGAAAAACCCATCTACCGTGGGTTCCAACGTCCGACGATGACCGACCACGCGGCGCGGGTGCCGGAGGGGTTTCGAGAGCGGGTGCGCTTCTACCTGCTCGACCACCGGACGCCGGCGGGCAGGACCATCGACGTCGCGCTGTTGGCGCTGAACGTGGTGTTCGTCGGCGTCTTCGTCGCGCAGACGTACTCCCTCTCGGCGACGGCCCGGTCGCTGCTCTGGGACGCGGAGGTCGTCATCGCGGCCGTGTTCCTCGTCGAGTACGTCCTCAGACTGTACGGCGCCCGCGACCGCTTCGGAGAGTTCACCGATCCGTACGCGGCGGTCGACCTCCTGTCGATACTCCCCACGCTGGCGGTTCTCCTCCTCCCCATCCCGGCCATCGTCACGGTCACGGGCTTTCTCCGGGCCGTCCGCATCGTCCGCGTGCTGCGGTTCTACCGGTTCACGCAGGACGAGGAGTTCTTCTTCGGCACCGTCTCCGTCCAGTCGCTCCGGGTGACGAAACTCCTCCTGACCGTCTTGGTTCTGTTCTTCGTCTCGGCGGGACTGTTCTACGGCGTCGAGGTCCGGACGAACCCGGATATCGAGAACTTCGGCGACGCGTTCTACTACGTCGTCATCGCTCTCACGACCGTCGGCTTCGGCGACATCACTCCGGTCACGCGGGCGGGACGGTGGGTCACCGTCGCCGCCGTCCTCACCGCCATCATCCTCGTTCCGTGGCAGGCGAGCAAAATCGTCCGCGAGTGGACGCGCAGGGAGACGGTCGACGTGACCTGCCCCGACTGCGGCCTCACCGGCCACGACCCCGACGCTTCCCACTGCAAGGCCTGCGGCCACGTCATCTATCAGGAGTTCGACTCGCACGAGCAGTAGTCCGTCGTCAAGGGGACCCGCGCGCCGCGAGCGGGGCGCTCTCGCGTTCGAGACGTGTTTCAGGGCGACGGCCGGGGAATCCCGCCCGGCGCGCGCTTCGAGTTCTCCGGCGTCGAAGTCGCCGACGTCGGCGCCGAGGCGACTGTCGCCTGAGCGGTCGTTCGGTGCGAGCGAAACCGAAGGGGGGACTGCGTGTCAGCGGCCGACGTCAAGTTCGCGCCGGATTCCGTCCGCGAGGGCGGCGACGCCGACGAGGACGAGTCCGACGCCCGCCGCCCACGCGAGCGACTGGGTCTCGGAGAGCGTGACCGTCCAGAGTCCCGCGACCAGCACCGCGCCGCCGACGACGACGTACCGGACGAACCGTTCCATGGACGTTCGTCGCGCCGGCGACAGGAAGGTCCACCGCTCCGCGGGAGGGGCGTCCGTTACGCGCCGGGAGATACAGACGTTTCCCTCTGCGGCCCCAACTCCCGCGCGTGACACGACCGACCCTCGTCTACGACGACGACTGCGGCTTCTGTACGTGGTGCGCCGAGTGGCTCGACGACAACGCGAACGTGCGCATCGTCGGCTTCTCCGAACTCGACGACTCGCTGCGCGAGCGACTGCCGCCGTCGTACGAGAACTGCGCGCACCTCCTCGTCGGCGAGGAGCGATACTCCTGCGGCGCCTCGATAGAGGAGTCGCTGCTCCGGACCGAGTACGGGCGGTTCGCGCGTCCCCTCGTCTCGAAGCTCCGGGAGTACGGCGCCTACCGGAACGCCCGCGAGTGGGCGTACCGCCGCGGCGCGGACAACCGCGACGTCCTCGGCAAGTTCCTCTCGAAGCCGACGCGGGCGTAGCTTCGACTTCGACCCCGGCCAGAGCGACTCACTGAACCGCCCTCGACCCCCGAATGGCCCGTCTCTCCTCGCGCTCGAACGCCTCACCGGAGACGGGGGCGACGTAGGTGCCGAGGCGTTCGCGGCGCCACCACTCGCCCGTCTCGGCGCGCTCCTCGGGCGTGGTGAACCGATAGCGGTAGCGGAGCACGCGAACCCGCTCGGGCGGGTCGCCGTCGAACGGATTCTCCCCCACGAGCGACAGCGTCGCCTCGTCGCCGTTGAGAAGGCCGGCGAGGAACGGGGCGACCCAGCGCTGGCGAGGGCCGGGACGGGGGCGCATCGCGGCGAACCAGAGCTGCCAGTCCAGTCGGAGGTGGTACGGCGCCCACTGCGGCGGTCGCTCGTCCGTCCGCACGGGCTGTCCCGCGAACTCGTAGGCGGTCCAGTCGCCCTCCGCCGGGTCCGCGGCGTTCGTTCCCTCGACGACGAGTTGGTAGCGCTCCCTGGTGACCGAGCCGAACGCGCCGTAGGTGTTGACGAGGCTGAGCGGGTCGAACGACGTGTTCATCGCCTGCGACTCCGAGAGGAGGTTCTTCACCGGCTTGACGCTCAGTGCGAGGACGACGAGGGCGACGAGCCACGCCGCGATTCGGAGGGGAAGCGGGGCGGGCGCGACCGTCGGCGCCGCGAGGGAGACGCCGGGGAGGAGCGAGGCGGCACCCGTCAGCACGCCGTCGCTGAACGTCGCTATCGCCTGCACCGCCGAGAGCGCGTTCAGCCACGAGAAGTTGCCCGAGACCATCAGCCACAGTTGAAAGGCGATGGTGGCGACGCCGCCTATCGCCGCGTAGGGTTGCGGCGCGAAGAAGAGAAACGGGACGGCGAGTTCGACGACGTGGTTGCCGAGCGCTTCGAGGCGGTGGAACCGCTCGGGGAGGTGGTGGACGTACCAGCTTCCGGGGTTCGGCATCGGCTGGGTCTCGTAGTGGTAGTCGAGGCAGGTCAACTCGCGCCAGCAGTTGTCGCCGCGTATCTTGATGAGTCCCGCGCCGAACATGTTGCGGAACAGCACCCACTTCAGAAGCCACATCACGACGACGGGCGGACCGCTCGGCCCCGCGCCGAGGAAGACGGCGAGAAAGCCCGTCTCCAACAGCATCGACTCCCAGCCGTAGCCGTAGAACACCCGGCCGGCGTTGACAAAGGAGAGGTACAGCGCCCACATCGCACCCCAAAGCAGCATCGACGCGGGGACGGCGTACGGGTCGGGGAGCCAGTAGGGGACGCCGAGGAGGGCGCAGACGGCGAGGGCGACGCCCGTCCACGCCGCCGCGCCGACGACCCGGTCGTCGGGAAAAAGATGAAAGAGACTCGGTCGCTCGCGGAACGCCGTTCGGTCGACGTACTCGTCGAGGGGGAGCAGGCCCTCCTCGCCCGCCAGCGCCCGGAACTGCCGCGCCGCGACGAGGAAGGCGACGACGTAGACGACGGCGAGCGCTCGCTGGAAGACGAGGCGCACCAGCCAGTAGCTCTCGGTCCACGCGAACGCGTCCGGCACGTCGGGGCGTGCGCGGGGCGGCGGCTAATGGTTGGCGGCGGACGGGAAAGGGCGCGGGGCGACGACCGGTCCGACGGTCTCGCCGCGGCCCGTTCACTTTACCCGCGGGCGGCCGTCCGTCCCCCCATGAGCGAAC
This sequence comes from Halogeometricum sp. S1BR25-6, assembly GCF_031624495.1. Taxonomy (NCBI): domain Archaea; kingdom Methanobacteriati; phylum Methanobacteriota; class Halobacteria; order Halobacteriales; family Haloferacaceae; genus Halogeometricum; species Halogeometricum salsisoli. Next base: position 684,861 of record NZ_JAMQOP010000002.1, read on the forward strand.
GCGAGGAACCCATGGAGTTCGAGGAGGTCAAAGAACAGGCGGCCGCGGCCGTCCGCGACAGCGACGCCGAGTCGGTGTACGTCGGCCTCGTCGGCGACGACGTGGACGACGAGTACTACTTCGCCAACGACGTGGACGAAGACGAGTTACAGGAGATGGCCACCCGCCAACTCGGTATGCTGGCGCGCGTGCTCTCCGAGCAGTCGGGCGCGAGCATCGACCAGGTGGCGCAGCACGCCGCCGAGACGGCGAAGAAGATGAACCTGCGGTAGCGCGACGCGACTGGAGGACGAGCGGAGACTACCGGGCGAACCCGCCGCCGACCGTCGCCGCTTCGCGCGCGGCGGGCGTCCACGGCGTCTCCGCGGACGCCGTCGGACCGAGCGACCGCGCGGCGAGGGACTCGCGGTCGGCCGCCGTCCCGGTCGTCGCGTTTCCGGCGTCAGAGGAGTTCGACGCGTTCGACTCCTGCAGGACGTAGCGCTGGCCGACCATCGGGTCGAGCAGGCTATCGACGGGCGCCCTGTCGTCGCGGAGGAGGGGTACGTCGTCGGTCGGCGGCGCCTCGCGGTAGTTCCGTATCTCGCTCGATAGGTCGATTCCTATCTCGCGCTCCGCGTTCCGCGCGAGCAGTTCCTCCTCGGTCAGTCGGGCGTCGTTTTTCGTCGCCACGACTTCGATGTTCTGCACGACGGTGCCGCCGGCCGTCGGGAAACTGTACACCCGCGGGAACGCCCGCGATATCGTCTTGTACTCCGCTCGGTAGAACTGCGAGGCCGGCCCGGAGGGCGCCGAGATGAGGTTCGCGAAGAGCACGCCGTCCTCGTCGAGTCTGCTGTTCGTCAGTTCCATGAACTCCACCGTCGTCAACTCGAACGGCACCTTGTCCTTCTGGTAGGCGTCGAGGACGATGAGGTCGTACGTCCGGTTCGTCTCCCGAAGGTACTGTCTGCCGCCCTGCGTGTAGATGTTCAGCCGCTCGGACTCCTCGACCGAGAAGTACCGCTTGGCCGTCGAGACGACCTCCGGGTCTATCTCGACCACGTCGACGGTGACGTTCGGATAGTCGTGGACGAACCGCTTCGGGCCGGTGAACCCGCCGCCGCCGACGAACAGCACGCGGTCCACGTCGTCGGTCATCAGGAGGGGGAGGTGGAAGTAGCGCGTGTAGTCGAAGACGTGGCGGTAGGGTTCTTCGAGGTCCATCGCGCTGTGCCGCTGACCGTCGAGGTAGAGCGTTCGCACCTCGCCGCTGTCGACCACCCGAAGCTCCTGATACGGCGTCTGCGTTTCGTAGACGACCTGTCCCTCGGCGGTGAGGCCGGCCGCGCCGCTTCCGGCGGCCGCGAGGAGCATCAGGGCCACGAGCGCGCTAGCGACGGCGTGGTCGCCGTCGGCGCTCGGACGGACGAGGACGAGCGCCGTCCCCACCGACAGCAGGCCGAACACGAGCGCTATCTGGTTTATCCCCAGCGACGGGACGAGAAAGTACGTCGTCGCGAACGCGCCGACGATGCTCCCGACGGTGCCGAGGGCGTACACGTGTCCCGACGCCTCCCCGAGACCCTCCTTCGCGGACAACTGCGCGGCGTAGGGGCTGACGTAGCCGAGGAGGAAGGTGGGCGGACCGAACAGCAGCGTGATGGCCGGCAGCGAGGCGAACCGACTCGGGAGCGGGAAGCCGGCCGCCGACCGGAGGAGGAGGTCGCCGAGGAAGATGAGACCGGCGACGTACGCCCCCGTCAGGAGGAACACGCGAGCCATCCGAGCGTTCGTCGCCCGTTCGGCCGCGAGTTTGCCGCCGCGGTGGTAGCCGTAACTCAGCGCCGCGAGGAAGACGCCGATGATGCTGCCCCACGTGTAGATACTGCTGCCGAACTGCGGGGCGATCATCCGACCGGCGAGAATCTCCAGCCCCATGCTGGCGACGCCGGAGACGAACACCGCGAGTTCCGGCTTCGTCAGTCGGAGGGCGTCGAGAGAGCGGATCGCACTCATTGGGGGGTTCGAAGGGCCGCAGGGGGTTAACTGTTGGACGCCGTCGGCGCGCGAACACTTTTTCGTCCGTCGCGCGCAGGGAGACCATGAGCACCGAGTACGCCGTCGGCGTGCAGACCGTCGTCTTCCAACACCGGACGCTCGACGAACTCCTGTCGGACCTCGCGGAGACGGGCATCGACACCGTCGACCTCTGGGACGGCCACCTCTCGGTCGACGACGACGAGGCGACGGTCGCGGCCGCAGAGGACGCCCTCGAATCGGCCGGCGTCTCCGTCTGCGGGTACGGCGTCGTCGACGTCGAGGACCCCGAGTCGGTCCGCGACCACGTCGCGTTCGCGGACCGACTCGGCGCGTCGTACCTCGCGGTCAACTACCCGCCGGACCGCGACGACGTGACGGAGGCGCTCGTCGAGGCGGCCGAGGAGTTCGGCGTCGACGTGGCCATCCACAACTACTCGTCGGTCCACCACGACGACCTCTCGACGGTCTTCTCCTCCATCGACGACGTGCGGGCGGTGTTGGACCGCTACGACGACCCGCGACTCGGCGTCTGCGTCGACACCGGCCACTTCCTCGTCGAGGACGTCGACCCCGAGAGCGTGATTCGAGAACTCGGCGACCGCATCGTCGCGGTCCACCTGAAGGACACCACCGAGGCGGAGATAGAAGACGTACCGGGGGCGGGACGGTTGGACCTCCCCTCGCTCGTCGCGCTACTGGACGAGCACGCCGACCTGACCGCGCCGCTCGTCATCGAGTACGAACTGCCCGAAGACCGGGCGGTTGCGGCGCTCCGGGAGGCCGAGGCGAACGTCAGAGCGGCGATGCGGTGAGAGGGCCGGGGCGGCGGACGGTGCGAGAGAGACGCACGGAAGCGCACCCGCGCGCAGGTACGAGCGTTTAATACAGACAGTCGACATATACCCGTCCGAAATGGGGACACAGCGGGGACGGTACAACGGGAGTCTTGACGTGTTGCACGGGCGCGCGGTGGTGACGCCGCTCCCGGACGAGGACGCCGAGCGGGAGTTCCACCGAAACATGATGCGAATCGCGGACGCCCAAGAGCGGAAGGCCGCGATGCTCGCCGACCCGGACGTACCGCTCTTGGTGGCGTACGAACGCGAGATGGAGGGCATCGCCGACACCTATCGGAATCGGCTGCGGAGCGTCGTCGGCGACGACTACGAGTCGGTCGCCTTCGCCTACGCGCGCGGCGAACGCGACGACGCCGTCGCGGCCATCGCGGCCTACTACACCGAAGCCATCTGGCGGATGCAACAGCGGATCACCGTCTCGGACGCGCTGTTCTTTCCGATCATCCTCCGCTACCCGGACTGTTTCACGGTCAACGTTCGGTTCGCCAGCGACCACCGGACGACGCGTTCGGTGCTGTACGAGTCCCCCGAGCATCTGACCGAGGGGTTGGAGGCGAAACACGCCGCGACGTACGTCGAGGAGAGCCTGCACACCCAGCGCGAGGCCGCGAAACTCATCGAGGAGACGGCCGACATCATCCGCGAGGAGTTCCCCGACCCCGACGAAGTGCCGTTCGAGGAGCGGAAGTACGGCGGCATCGTCTCCGCCGGCGGGCGAAAGGGGACGGTGTTCTCCTCGATGCTCGAACGGGTCGAACCCAACCCGGACCGCTTCCCGACGGCGCCGACCGAACCCGGTCTCGTCGAGGCGGGGCCGGAGGCCGCGCGGACCGAACGGGAGTTGCTCCCCGAGGACGCGTTCGTCCTCTGAGGGGTCGAGCGGTCGCTCGCCGGACGAGCGCTCACTCGCCGCCGTCGCTCTCCAGCGCCGCCCGCCGCGCGACGGCCGCCTCGAAGAACGACTCGGGCAGCGAGTCGATGTCGCCGGCCTGCACGCGCCAGAGGTTGGCGTAGAGGCCGTCCTCGGCGAGCAGTTCCCCGTGGGTTCCGCGCTCGACGATTCGCCCGGCTTCGAGGACGAGAATCTCGTCGGCGTCCTTCACCGTCGAGAGGCGGTGCGCGATGGCGACGGTGGTCCGGTCGGCCCCGAACTTGTCGAGACTGCGGCGGATGAGCGCCTCCGTCTCGGTGTCGACGTGGCTCGTCGCCTCGTCCAACACGAGGATAGCGGGCTCTTTCAGGAACGTCCGCGCGAGGGCGATTCGCTGGCGCTGGCCGCCCGAGAGCTTCACGCCCCGTTCGCCGACCAGCGTGTCGTAACCGTCGGGCAGGTTCTCGACGAACTCGCGGGCCGCCGCTCGGTCGGCCGCCCGGGCGACGTCTTCGTCGGTGGCGTCGAACGTCCCGTAGGCGATGTTCTCGCGGACGGTGCCGTAGAACAGGAACGGCTCCTGGGAGACGTAGCCGACCGCCCGGCGCAGACTCGACAGCGTCGCGTCGCGCACGTCCCGGCCGTCGACCCGGACGACGCCCTCGTCGGGGTCGTACAGGCGGACGAGCAGTTTCACGAGCGTCGATTTCCCGCTACCCGTCGGGCCGACGACGCCGACGGTGTGGCCCGGTTCGACCGAGAAGGAGACGTCGCGGAGGACCGGCGCCGGGGGGTTCGGATTCGAGTCCGGCGTCGCGTCCGCGTCCCCCGCGTTCTCCGCGTCCGCTGCGGCCACCGCCTCCTCGTCGTACCCCGTCTCGTAGCCGAACGTCACGCCCTCGTAGTCGATGCGGCCCGCGATGCCGTCAAAGACGACGGCGTCCGGTCGCTCCGTCACCGCACGCTCGGCGTGGAGCAGGCCGTACACGCGGTCGCTCGACGCCTTCGCGCGCTGGTAGTTGTTGACTATCTGCCCGAACTGCGCGAGCGGCCAGATGAACTGCTGGGTGTACAGCATGAACGTGACGAACTCGCCGGGCGAGAGGGTGCCCGAGAGGAACGCCGGCGGCCCGTTGAGCACCCACAGCGCGCCGACGGCGAAGGTCAGCGCGAAACTCAGCCCCGAGACGACCGTGAGGCCGGGGAAGAACGTGATGCGCGTCTTGATGGCGTCCCAGTTGGCGTCGTAGTACGAACGGGACGCCTCGCGGACGCGGTCGAGTTCGTACCCCTCGGTGTGCTCGGTCTTTATCACCTCGATACCGCCGACGTTGTTCTCCAGTCGGGCGTTCAACTCGCCCACGCTCCGCCGCATCCGGGCGTACTTCGGCTGAACTCGCCGGACGAACAGGAGCGTGAAGACGGCCAGGAGCGGCACCGCAGCCATCGACACCAGCGCCAGCCACGGGTTCAGGGCGGCCAACACGAGGCCGACGCCGACGACGAGGGCGACGAGTCGGAGCGCCGAACTCACGCCGTCGGTCAGAAACGACTCCAGTTGGTTCACGTCGTTGTTCAGCACCGACAGCAGTTCGCCGGTCCGCGAGTGGTCGAAGAACGCGCGGTCCTGCAGTTGCAGTCGCTCGTAGGCGTCGACGCGGAGGGCGTGCTGGATGTTCTGCGCGAACCGGTTCCAGCCGTAGTTCTGGAGCCACGACGCCGCGCCGCCGAGGAGCGTCGCCGCCAGGAGCACGCCGACGGTGAACCACACCTGTCCGTCGGGCACCGTCGGGAGCCGCGAGTCGGGGACCAGGGGGAACCCGAACGGGCGCGTCCCCAGCAGGATGGCGTCGATAGCCAGCCCCAAGACGAGCGGCGGGACGAGCCCCGTCGCTCGGGCGAACAGCGTCATCACCGCGCCGATGACCGCGTTTTCGACGTTGTCGCGGCCGTACTCGGCGTACAACCGCCACATCGACCCGCCGTCGAGGGCGGGTGCGGAGGGAGCGGCGTCCGCCTCGTCCGTCACGTCAGTCCTCACCGCCTGCGCCGCGCGTCGGTCTCACGTTCGAACCGAGTCGCCCGAGCTATATAGCGCGCTCGTCGGTGCCGCGCTCGGCCGACCCGGCGACGCCCGCGGACCGGGGCAAACGGTTTGTCCGCGGTGTGCGAGGAGCCAACGATGTCGCTCACCGGCGCGCCCGCCGTCAGACGCAACGCCGCGGCGGGGGCGGTCTGTGCGACCCTTCTCGTCGCCGTCGCCGAGTTCCTCGTTCCCCTCGTCTTCGACGGCGCGGCGGACGCGACGGCCCGGTACGCGCTGGCCCTGCTGGCGTTCGCGTTGTGGATGACGTGGTTCGTCCTCACCGGCGTCGCGGTGCTGGCCGACGACGAGTCGGCGGAGTAGCCGGGTGACCGAAGATCCTCAGACCGGTCCCGTCCGCTCGACGGCCGCCTCGAACGCGTCGAGGAACGTCGGGTCGTACGACTCCTCGACGTGCTCGACGTTCCAGAGCCCCGAGGTGCGAATCTTCGCGCTCCGCGCGTAGTCGCCGAGCCAGTCGCTCCGCCGCGGGTCGATTGGGGAACGGTCGTATAGTGGCGTTCGCAACCGATTACTCACCCGACCGCACGACGTCGTGCGGTCGGTGAGCGAAGACTTGCGAACGCTACTATAGTTGCTCAGCAGCGCAATGAGGTTCCGTTCGAGATACGCCCGGTCGCTGTCGGGTCCCGGTTCGTCGTCCACGTCGACCCAGAGAAACGGCTGGTCGCGGAGGAACGCGCTGACCCGCCGTTCCAGCGGGTACTCCTCGTCGCGCACGTCGCTCCGCTCGCGCCCCTCGGGAATTCGTGGGGTTCCCCAGTCGGGATACCTGTCGTGGAGGGCGTACCGCTCGACGAACGCCTCGCCGACGCGGCGGCGGTAGACGGACCCGCGGTGGTTGCCGCCGTGCGGGTGTGCCGAACTGCGCGCGCCGGTGCCGTAGTGCTGTTTCACCCGGTCCCACATCGTCGTCGAACTCCCCGCGGAGACGGCGTGCGTGCCGACCCGCGTCACGCGGCGCGCGCCGCTTCCCGCCCGCGTCTCGCCCGGCGCGAGGAAGAGGTACACCCCGCGAGCGGGCCAGTCCATCCGGCCCGTGCAGTCGCCGAGGCGACGCGCGCCGCCGACCCGTTCGTCGAGTCGAGCGAGGAGGGCGTACAACCGGTCGAGGTCCGCGCGCCTGTCCTTCGTCACGAGCGGATCTATTCACCGCATCTGATAAAAACGTTCGTCGGAGCACCCGCCCAGTCGCTCAGTCGTACGTGCTGTGCGTCGCGGTTCCGACGTCGACGCGGACGAGGACGTTCTCCGACCACGCGTCCTCCTCGGCGCCGTACTTCCGATTTATCTCCCGCGTCGCCGTTCGCGTCTCGGCCTCGTCCTCGACTATCTCGGCGGTCCCGAGGAGCGTCACCGCCCACCGGGCGCGTCCGCCCTCGTCCTTCTGTACCGACAGGGAGACGCGAGGATTCTCACGAAGGTTCCGCAGTTTCGTCCCCGTGGTGACGAGTTCCACGACGCCGTCCTCGTAGCGGAACCAAACGGGCGCGACGTGGGGTCGGCCGTCGCGGCACGTCGCCAGGTGCGCCATCAGGGGTTCGCTCGTCAGCAGTTCCTCCACCTCGTCGGGCACGTCGTCGGTCATACCCCGTGTAGACGGACGCGGACGGGAAAGCCCTCCCGCCGCAGGGCGTTTACCGGTCGGCGTCCTATCCACGTCCGATATGGGAGACGACGAGGAGGCCGAATCCGGGATGTACGCCGTCACGAGGTCCGGTCTGACGGTCGGCTGTGAGAACTTCAAAGCGATAGACGGAGGCGTCCTCCTCTTCGCGGACGTCAAGCGAAAGCGCGTCTCGGGGTTCGTCCCGCGCGAGGAACTGAAGTACGTCCTCTCCGCCGACGCGACGACGCGGACGGGCGAGAGCGTCTGGGACGCCGGAGGTCGGGAGGACTCGGAGGTGCGGTCGGTGTCGCCGTCGTCCGCAGAGTCGGGGTCGGCCGACGAGGACGAGAGCGGGGACGAGGACGGCTTCCGGAGCGAACTGACCGTGCTCGGCGGTCTCGGAGATACGTACGCCGAGCGACTCCACGGAGGGGGTATCGACTCGCTGTCGGCGATGCGCGGCGCCGACGCCGCGCGCGTGGCGGCCGCGGCGGGCGTCTCCGAGAGCAGGGCGAACCGATGGATAGACGCCGCGAACGAACGGGACGAGGGGGCGAGTTCGGAGCGACAGGCCAACGCGGAGACGTCGGCGGAGGACGAGGCCGACACCGCCTGAACCCGAATCAGGCCCGTTCGGCGTCGAACGCCGCGACGAACTCGTCGGTCGACTCGCGCCACGCCGTCGCGAGTCGGTCCTCGAACTCCCGTTCTCCGAGGGCGTCGACCTCGTCGCGTTCGTCCAACCACTCGACCGTCCGCTTCGCGCCCGTTCGGAAATCGACGGTGTACTCGAATTCGAGGTCGCGTTTCGCCTTCGCGTTGTCGAAGACGGTGCTGTAGCGGAAGTGGTCGCGGAGCATCTCGGTGCGGTCGGGCGCGACGACCCGGAGCACGTTCGTCGGGACGTGGACGAGGTCCGGGTCGGGCGCGTCGAGGGCCTCGGCCACGCGCCGGTGGTACTGGTTCCACGTCATCGTCTCCTCGCTGGTGACGTTGTACGCCTCGCCGGCCACCGTCCCGGCGTCGGCCTCGACGGCCCCGACGAACGCGCGGGCCACGTCGTCGCGGTGGCACATCCCCCACAGCGAGGTGCCGTCGCCGTGGACGACGATGGGTCGCCCCTCGCGGATTCTGGAGACGTACGAGGAGTCGGTCCCGAACGTGTGCAGGAGCGTCCCGCCCTCGCCGTAGGTGCTCCACGGTCGGAGAACCGTCGCGTCGAAGGCGTCGCCGTCGGCCGCGAAGAACACGTCCTCGGCGGCTATCTTTTCGGCGGCGTAGTCGCTGACGGGCGGGTTCCGCGGCGCCGTCTCGTCGACGGGGTTCGACGGCGGCGGCCGGTGGTAGACGTCGATGGTCGAACAGAAGACGAAGCGGTCGACCCGCCCCTCGAACGCGCGGACGGCGCTCTCGGCGTCGGCCTCCGAGAAGCAGACCATGTCGATGACCGCGTCGGGCGCGGGGTCGAGGTCGCGCATCCGGCGCTCGAACGCCTCGTAGTCCGTTCGGTCCGCGTGAATCTCCCGGACCTCGTCCGGAATCTCGGCGTCCGTCTCGCCGCGGGTAACCGTCGTCACGTCGTGACCCGACGCGACGAGTTGTCGCGTGATTCCCGTGCTGATGAGACCGGTGCCGCCGACGAGAAGTACGTCCATACCGCGAGTGCTCGCGGCGGGGACAAAAGTGGGTCGTCCGTTGGGGTCAGGACCGGCCGCGCGCGAGAACGAGTATCTCGCCGAGGAACACCCACGTCAACCCGACCAAGACGAGTCCGGCGCCGACGACGACGGGCCGCCCGTCGAACGTCGGCCCCGAGGAGACGAGCGCCCACGCCGTTGTCTCCGAGAGGAGCGCCTCGGCGGGGTAGAGCACGCCGGCCGTGACGACGAGGAACCCGAAGAACACGAGTCCGTACGCCGAGAGGGAGAGCGCCCGTCCGGGGGTGCCGGGAGTCATTGGGAACCTACTCGCCGGGGGAGTATTCAGTACGAACTCGGTAGCCCGGTCGAATCGAGTCGTTACGGCGCGTTACGAGCGCTGTAACGCGGACGCTCCGGATGAGGTCGGGACGACAGTTCGGTCGCCGGACGGAAGCGAGCGTCCGGGGCGCGGCTTAACGACCGGTTCGGAGCGTCACTCCTCGGGGTCGAAGTCGAGGGCGACGGAGTTGATGCAGTAGCGCTTGCCGGTCGGGTCGGGGCCGTCGTCGAAGACGTGGCCGAGGTGGCCGTCGCAGTTCTTGCAGGTGACCTCGATGCGGCGCATCCCGTGACGGGTGTCCGTCTCCGTCTCGACGGCGTCGTCGTTCGCGGCGAAGAAGGCGGGCCACCCGCACCCGGAGTCGTACTTCGTCTCGGCCTCGAACAGTTCGGCGCCGCACCCCGCACAGCGGTAGACGCCGTCCTCGTCGCGGTCGAGGTGCTCGCCGCTGAATTTGGGTTCCGTCCCGCGTTCGCGGAGAATCTCGTACTCCTCGTCGGTGAGTCGCTCGCGCCACTCGTCGTCGCTCGTCGGAGCGTCCGAACCCTGGTGAGACATACTCGACCGTAGGCGTCCGACACCGAAGAATCCACGGTTCGGTCGGGTTCGCGCACCGACGCCGGTCCGCGCTCAGTCCTCGCGTCGGAGGAACTTCGGCAGTCTGAGCCGTTCGAGGTCGTCGACGTCGAGTTCGAGCATCGACGCCCGGCCGATGGCGTTCGGGAGGCGCCGCCCGGGGTCGTCGACGTCGGTATCCTCGTCCTCGGGGTCGACCGCGATGCCTTTCGCCTCGATGAGCGCCTCCCACGTCTCCGCGTCGGAGTCGTACTCCTCGCGGTGGTCTCGGACGGCGTTGCGCCCCTCCGCGTACGCCAGGTCGAGCACGCTCCGCTGGTACGCCGTGGCGGCTATCCGAAGGATGCGCGCGCGTTCGGTCTCGTGCTCGTGGCCCAACTCCGCGGCGGTCCCCAACGCGTACATCCGGCGGAGGGCCTCCTCGGCGTCGAGCGAGTCCCACTCCAGGTCGAAGGCGCGTTCGTACATGGCTCAGAAGTCCACGTGGTCCATCGGGTCCACGCTCAACCCCTCGTCCGTGAACGTCAGCGACCGGATGTCGCAGTCGATGTTGGTTCCGCGCATCTTCACCACCTGAATCCCCCGCGTCATCCCCGTCGCTTCGAGGTAGTTGTGGAAGAAGATGACGCCGTGCGCGAGGAAGTGCTCGTCGGAGTAGGAACTCGGGTCGGTCATCTCGGAGATGAGAAGCGTCGTCGCGTCCCCCTGTTTCAGCGCGGTCAGAAACCGCGTCATCTCCTGGTCGTCCCCGGTGAACAGCAGTTGGAGCAACATCGTCGAGTCGATGACGAGGCGGTCGACCTTCCGCGAGTTCACGAACGCGACGATTTTGTCCGTCAGGCTCTGCACGCCCGAGGTATTCCCGCTCCCGGAGAACTGATTCAGGATGTGCTTTCCCTTCTGACTGGCGAGATTGATGAACCGGAACTGGTCCGACGAGGTGAGCGTCTCGAAGCCGAAGTCGTAGCTCGACATGTCGCTGACGAGTTCCTCGCGCGTCTCGTGCATCGTGATATACATACAGTTCTCTCCATTACGTAGCCCCTCGGCGACGAACTGGGCCGTGAACGTCGTCTTCCCACTTCCCGGAGGACCCGACAGCACGTAGAGTCGACCGGGGAGGAACCCCCCCTGGATGAGGTGATCGAAACCGCTGACCCCACTCGGAATCCGCATACCTTATTCACTATATTATGACTTATAACCGTTCCGGGGAATACGGTGTCACTCCGGAAACAGCTCTCGCTCGCGGTCGATACCGTCGATTCGGACCACGTCTTCGTCGTCGAGTTCGAGCGTCGTCGCCGCCGCGAGGTTGGCGCGGAGGTGCGACTCCGAACTCGCCTTCGGGACGACGGCGCACCCCTTCGCACGCGCCCACGCCAACGAGACGGCGTGGGGCGTGGTGTCGTGTTTTTCGGCGACCGCGACCACCTCCTCCACCTCCGAGACGAGACCGCCGGCCAGCGGCGAGTAGGCGACGACCGCTTCGCCGTGGTCTCGCGCGTCGTCGAGCAGTTCCGGTCGGGCGAACAGCGGGTGATACTCCGTCTGGTGGGCGGCTATCGGCGCGTCGAGGTGGTCGCGCGCCGTCGCGAGTTCCTCGACGGTGAAGTTGCTCACGCCGACGTTGCGAATCAGTCCCTCCTCGCGCAGGCGGTCGAACGCCGCGAGCGTCGTCTCGGGGTCGTAGGCGTCGATGGGGCGGTGGACGTACAGCAGGTCGACGTACTCCGTGCCCAGTCGCTCCAGACTCTCCCGCGCGCTGGAGAGCACGTCGTCGTGCGCGAGTTCGTCGGCCCACACCTTCGTCGCGAGGAAGACGTCCTCGCGCGGTACGTCCCCGGCGGCCACGGCGTCGCCGACGACCGCTTCGTTCCCGTATATCTGCGCGGTGTCGACGTGGCGGTAGCCCATCTCCAGCGCCGTCGTGACCGCGCGGGCCTCCGCGGCGGTGTCGAGACCCATCGTCCCGAGTCCGACGGCGGGGACGGCGGCGTCCCCCACTCTGTCGACGTCGTCGACCGTTCGGCGTTCGTCCATACGCGGGTCCGCGTCGGCACGGGTAATAGCCCTGTCCGATTCGCGCGAAACGCGGGGGAGGCCTACGGGCGCTACTATAAAGCGGGGAGGGTCCTAAGCCGCGTTCGTGTGCGACAGGACGACACCGGACGACGGCGAGGCGAAGCGATGACCACCCGCGTCGGCATCGTCGGCGCGGGCGCCGCGGGCGCCGGGGCGGCGTACGCCCTCCGCGGGGCGGACGCCGAAGTGACGATACTGGAGAAGAGCCGCGGCGTCGGCGGGCGCGCGGCGACGCGGAGAAAGAACGACTGCCGCTACGACCACGGCGCCAACTACGTCAAAGACGGCGACGAGCGAACCGACTCGCTGCTCCGCGAACTCGGCGACGAGGGGTTAGTCGACGTCGAAAAGCCGGTCTGGATATTCGAGGGCGACGGCGAGATACGCGAGGGCGACGACGACGAGGCCCACAAGTGGACGTGGACCGAGGGAATCACCCAGTTGGCCAAGCGCCTCCTCGCCCGGACGGACGCCGAGGTGCGAAAGGGGACGCGCGTCGAGCGAATCGCCCGCGAGGGAGCGGGAGACGGGACTGACTCGGAGACGTGGACCGTCACCGACACCGACGGGGAGACGCACGGCCCGTTCGACGTCCTCCTCCTGACGCCGCCCGCGCCGCAGACGACCGCCCTCCTGGAGGCGACAGAGTGGGACGACGAGCGACTCGGGACGCTGACCGACGCCGTCGCCGAGGTGGAGTACCGCACCATCCGCACGTTCGTGCTGGACTACGACTTCCGCGAGTCGTACCCGTGGTACGGCGCCGTCAACGTCGACGACGACCACGAGGTGGGGTGGCTCTCCCGCGAGGAGTGCAAGGACGGACACGTCCCCGACGGGGAGAGCCTGCTGGTCGCACAGATGGCGCCCGACTGGTCGGCCGAGCGCTACGACGACCCCCTCGACGAGGCGGGCGCGGACGCCGCGGAACTGGTCGCGGACCTCCTGGGCGACGAACGGTACGCCGACCCCGAGTGGGTCGACGACCAGGGCTGGCGCTACGCCCTCCCGGAGGGCGGCGTCGACGATGACGCGGTCCGGAGCGCCGAGGGCGCCGGCCTCTTCTTCGCCGGCGACTGGACAGTCGGCGAGGGCCGCGTCCACCGGGCGCTCTGGAACAGTCACGACGTCGGCGAGCGAATCGGGGAGGGCGCCGGCGGCGCGGACGAGAACTGACTACTCGGTCTCCCCGCCACCCCCGCCGTCGACGTGGAGTTTCTCGCCACGCTGTAATCGCGCGGCGATAGTGAACGTCTGCTCGCGTTCCCGGCGCGTCGGGAAGTGCGCGCCGAGGTAGCGCGCGACGGCGACGAGGAGCGTTCTGACCTGTTCGGGGTCCTCCCGGAGGTCCGCCTGGGCGAATCCGGCTTCGAGCGCCTGGTAGGTGTGGAAGTCGGCGTCCTCCCGGAGCAGCGCCTCACCGAGTCGCTCGCGGAGGACGGCGACGTCGCCGCCGCAGTCGAGGAAGTGCGCGGCGCGTGCGCCGGCCTCGTTCACCTCGCCTTCCGCGTCGAACGTCCCGAGGAGTGCGTCGAGGTGGGTCTCGGGGTCGGCGTCCCGGTCGGACGCCGGGTCGGGGAGCGGCGCGGGCGGCGTGTTGAGGAAGCGGTCGAGGTAGACGTTGACGGCGGCGTCGAACACCCCGCGGTAGAGGTCGGTCGACCCCGTTCTTCGAGCTAGCTGGTGGACGGCGTTCGCGTAGGTGAACGTGTGGTGGACCGTGTTCCAGTCGGAGAACTCGTTGACGGTGGCGAACCGCGCGACGCGCGTCGCCGCCGCGAACGCGACTTCCGACGCCAGTTCCTCGACGGACGCCCCGGCGCGAATCGCGTCTTCGAGCGCCGAGATGACGACGTCGGGGTCCTCGGAGAGCAGCGTCTCGGTGAAGTCGTCGGGGGGTGACCAGTGCGACTCCGAACCCTCCGCGACCAGCGAGTCGAGGTCCGCGAACGTCTCCTCCAGCGTCGCCGCGAGGTCGACCGGTTGCCGCCACGAGGACGTCTCCTCGGCGCGCGTCGCCGTCGCCAGTCCGTCGACCAGACTCGGCAGGACCGCCTCGGCGTGCTCCCAGCCGATGCGGTCCAGCGCCTCGCACGCTTTGTTCACGAAGTCGAGCGTGTGCCCCGTGTCGAGATAGCGGTGGTCCGTCGCGGCCGCGGCCAGCATCTCCGCGAGGCGGGCGTCGTCGGCGCCGTTCTCGATTGCCGTTCGGAGCACCCGCTCCGCGCCGTCCGAGTCGCGCACCTCGACGTTCTCGCGGAACCATCCCTTCAGGCGGGCGAACGGAACGTCGTCGGTGTCGAACGGTTCCTGGTCGAACCGCGGCGGTTCGCCCGCGCAGTCGTCGCCGACGTGGACGAGCCCCTGATACAGCGCCCGCTTGCAGTCCTCGTCTCCCAAGTCGGGGAGGACGTTCCGCATCGCCGCGAGGATGGTGAGCCCCGGTCCCCACCCGCTCTCGCGGTAGCGCGCGCCGAAGCGCACCCCCTGCTCCGTTATCTCGTCGGCGGAGACGCCGGCGTCGACGAGGCCGATGGCGGACTTGGCGACGACGAGGCGGAGGTTCTGCTCCATCCCGTCCTCCAGTCGCGCGGCCCAGTGCTCGGCGGGCGGGTCGTCCGGTTCGGGGTGGGGGTCGACGTAGACGCTCCCGTCGCGCACCTCGACTGGGAACGTCCGCACGTCGTCTGCCCACGGGTCGAACGTATCGCCGCACGACAGTTCGAAGCGGGCGTGGTGCCAGTGGCAGGTGAGGACGCCGTCCTCGACGCTCCCCTCCGACAGCGGGAATCCCATGTGGGGACAGCGGTTGTCGACGACGCGCACCTCCCCCTCGTGGTGGAAGAGGGCGAGCGAACGGCCGTCCACGGTGGTCTGTACCCGTCCCTCGCGTTCGAGTTCGGCTACGGGGACGACTTCGCGGAATCGGTCTGTCGAACTCATGGGAGGAGGTAGCACGCACCTCGGGGTAAACGTTCGCTGAAGACCGTTATAGTAATTAATCTGATACTGAGGAACTTGAATGAACTAGTTGCCCCTCGTGGAGAACCGTCTTATCGACAGTCTGACGCGTTCTCCCGCCTCTCTGACTCGTGCTACCGTACGCTCCGACGGGTTTTTGTCCGAGAACACGAATGTTCTCGTGTGTCCCTCACCGTCCGTATCGACCCCCACGTCCACTCGGAAGCGTCGTACGACGCGGACGACCCCGTGGAGCTGATACTGGAGCAGGCCGCCGAAATCGGCCTCGACGCCGTGGTCATCACCGACCACGACGTCGTCCACGAGTCGGTCCGCGCGGCCGAGTTGGCCCCCATGTACGGCCTCGTCGGCATCCCCGGCGTCGAAGTCTCCACCGCGGACGGCCACCTTCTCTGTCTCGGCGTCCGGGAGATGCCGCCGCGGCGCGCGCCGATGAAGGAGACGGTCGAGTGGGTGCGCGACCGCGGCGGCGTCGCCATCGTCCCGCACCCGTTCCAGCGGAGTCGCCACGGTGTTCGGAAGAAGCACCTGCGCGGCGTCGACCCCGACGCCATCGAGGTGTACAACTCGTGGCTGTTCACGGGGTGGAAGAACCGCCGCGCGCGCCGGTTCGCGAAGGGTCGCGGCTACCCCGGCGTCGCCGGGAGCGACGCGCACAAGGTGGGGTACGTCGGGCGCGCCTACACCGAGATAGACATCCCGGACGCCACCCGCACCGGTCTCTCCGAGGACGTCATCCTCGACGCCATCCGCGGCGGGTCCACCCGCGTCGAGGGACGTCGGACGCCCATCCCGACCAGCGCGCGCCACTACGCCGGTGCGGGCGTCCGTAAGAGCGGCTACTTCGCCAAGCGGGGCGCGCTCAAGAGCGGGTCGCTCGCGAAGACGGGCGCCGCGCAGATGGCGCGGACGCTCTACCGCGTCTCGCCGTTCACCCGGTAGTCCGACCGCCGCTCGCCGACGCTGCCGAAGCTACTTGTTCTGTTAGTCTGTAGACAGAATCGGTGCCCTCCAATACGACGAGCGGAAGCCGGGACTTCAGCCCGGAGAACCGCCCGGTGTTCAACCTCCTGATGGCGGGACTCGTCACGGTGAGTATCGGAACGGGCCTGTACGGGACGGGCGACGCCTCCCCCGCGCTGGCCGTCGCCGGATTCGCGGCGACGGGCGTCGGCCTCGGACCGGTTTCGTCGAGTGCGTTCGGACGGCGAGTCGGGGAGTGGTTCGAGGCCATCGGTGGCGCGGCCCGCGTCGGAGTCATGCTCGTGGTCGCGACGGGCGTCGTCACCGCCACTCTCGCTCTCGACGTGCCCGTCGTGTGGACGCAGAGCGCTCTCTTCGGGTCGATGCTCGCGCTGAACTGCTACGTCGTCTACAGAATCGCCAGTCACCGTCTGCAGCGGTGAGCGTCGGTCGGACCGCGGAACGGAGAGCGGAAGCGAACGAGCGAAGCCGCGCGCTACTTCCCGTTCCCGACCAGTTTCTCGTACTGCGCGCCCGTCTGCTTCAGCGTCTCCGTCGAGTACAGGCGCTCGTGGTCGAACGGGAGATACTCCGAGGCGAGTTCGTCTATCTTCTCGTCCACCGCCTCCGCCTCGCGGCCGTGAATCATCGTGAAGAGGCTGTACGGCCAGTTCTGCTCGGGGCGGCGCGGCCGGTGATAGCAGAGCGTGACGTACGGGAGTCGGCCCACCGCTTCTCCTCTCCCGTCGAGTTCGTCGTCGGGCACGTCCCAGACGACCATGCAGTTGGCGTCGAAGCCGGTGACGACGTGGTTGACGACGCAGCCGACGCGCTTGATACAGCCGTCGTCGAGCAGTCGCCGGACGGCGGCGAGCACGTCCTCCACGCTCGCGTCGACGCCGGCGGAGGCGAGCCGTTCGGCGACGTCCCGGTACGGCGTCGCCGTCAGCGGGAACCCGTCCTGAATCTCGACCAAGAGGGCGGCGTCGAGGGCCGAGAGGTCCCCCGCCGCCTCCTCGGAGATGCGGGTGGCGTTCACCGCCGTCGCCGCGAGGCTCTCGCGGGCGAAGCGGTCGTCGTTGACGACCGGAAATTCGAGGTCGATGTAGTAGTCGGTCAGCATCGGGAGGTTCAGAACCTCCAAGCCGGTTCGCTCCTCGATGTCGGCCAGGATTTCGTCGCGCTCCTCTCGGGAGGCGGCGGTGACGACGAACCACATGTTCCACTCGTGGTCTCGCCGGTAGTTGTGGTTCACCTGCCGGTGGTCGTTGATTATCGCCGCCACCTCGGCGAAGCGGTCCTCGGGCGCCGAGACGGCCGCCAGCGTCGAACTACCGATGACGGGGGGGTTCAACACCGCGCCGAACCGCCGGAAGATACCCCGTTCGGAGAGGGTTCGGACGCGCGCGAGCGCCTCGTCCTCGGAGACGCCGAGTTCCTCGCCGACGGCGCGAAACGGACGTTCGACGACCGGGAAGTCGCTCTGGTACTCGTCGACGAGGCGCGCGTCGACGGCGTCGAGGTCCGAGCGCCAGTCGTCGGTCAGTGCGCTCATCGTCGACTATGAGGACTCGGTGAACGTACCTATTTCGGGTTCGAGCGGCGATTCAGCTCACGCTAACGTACGACTTTTCACGCGCGCTGTCCAACGTCAGACCATGTCACAGGTACCGGAGCGACGGGAGTTCGGGGAGTGGCCGCTGAAGCGACTCATGACCGAAGTAGTCGGAACGGGGACGAAGTCCGCCGAGGACATGAACCGCGAGCAGGCGACCGAGGCGATGCGGCGCATCCTCGCCGACGAACCGGACCACACGACGCTGGGGGCGTTCTGGCTGGCGAACCGCTGGAAGCACAACGTCGCGGAGGAACTCGCCGCCTACGCGGACGTGATGTGCGAACACGTCGAGTACGCCGAACCCGACGCCGACCCGGTCGACTGCGGCGCGAACTACGACGGGAAGGGTGATACCGCCATCCTCGGCGCCGCCGCGGGCATCGTCGCCGCCGCCGCCGGGACGCCCGTCGTCGCCCACTCCGGGGACCGAGTGCCGACGCAGAAGCAGGACGCCTACAAGCACGTCCTCGACGAACTCGGGATTCGGACGGAACTCTCCCCCGAAGAGAGCGCCGACCAGGTGGACGAAACGGGGTTCGGCTTCTACTACCAACCGGCGTTCAACCCCGCGATTCACGACTTGTTCGACCGCCGCGACCAGATGGGCGTGCGCACGTTCGTCAACACCGTCGAGACCATCGCCAACCCGGCGAACGCCGACGTCCACCTCGGAAGCTTCTACCACCTCTCGTTCGCCAAGAAAATCGTCGACACGTTCGAACGGTCCGAGAACCTCGGCCCGCGCCGCGTCGTCATGTTCCAGGGCATGGAGGGGTACGACGACATCCGACCGGGCTACACGAAGGTCGGCGAATCCACCGACGGCGTGTTCACCGACTTCGAGATAGAGACCGCGGAGTACGGGATGGACTTCGAGACGGAGGACCTCGAAGTCGACCCCGACGACGTGGCGGGCGACTCCGCCGAGATTACGGAGTCGGTGATAGCGGGCGACCGAACCGACCACTTCGCCGACGCCGTCGAACTCAACGCGGCGTTCCGCATCTACGCCCGCGAGGACGCCGAGTCGCTGTCCGAGGGGCTGGAGATGGCCCGCGAGAGCCTCGACTCCGGCGCCGCAGAGGCCGTCCTCGAAGACCTGCGGGCGTTCTGAGATTCCGGGGTCCGACCCGTCTTCACCGCTTTCCGCGCGTTTTTTTGTCCGGACGGCGAGCGACGGGTATGACCTCGTTCGCCGACCTGACGCTCCGGGAGATCCGCCGCGACCTCCACCGCCACCCCGAGGCGGGGTGGAAGGAGTTCCGAACGACCGCGCTCGTCGCCGAGGAACTGGACGCCCTCGGCTTCGACCTCTCGCTCGGCCCCGATGCCGTGAACGTCGCCGAACGACTCGGCGTTCCCGACGACGACGACATCGCCGCCGCCCGCGAACGCGCGAAGCGCGAGGGCGCCCCGGAGGAGTACTTGGAGTACATGGACGACGTGACCGGTCTCGTCGCCGAGAAGCGCTACGGCGACGGGCCGACGGTGGGGGTTCGCGTCGACATCGACGCGCTCGAACGGTCGGAGGCGATGGACGACGACCACCGCCCCGCCCGCGAGGGGTTCGCCAGCACGCACCCCGGTGAGATGCACGCCTGCGGTCACGACGGCCACACCGCCATCGGCGTCGGCGTCGCCCGCGCGTTCGACGAGGAGGGCTTCGACGGCACGCTGAAACTGTTCTTCCAACCCGCCGAAGAGGGCGGCCGCGGCGGCAAGCCGATGAGCGAGACCGACCACCTGGACGACGTGGACGCCCTGTTCGCCCTCCACCTCGGCCTCGACGAGGAGACGGGCACTATCGTCGGCGGTTACGACCGCCCGCTGTCGAACGCGAAGATAGACGTGACGTTCGAGGGCGAACCCGCCCACGCCGGCGGCGCGCCGCAAGAGGGGAGAAACGCCCTGCAGGCGATGAGCACGGCGATACAAAACCTCTACGCCATCCCGCGGCACGCCGACGGGATGACTCGAATCAACGTGGGCCGGGTCAGCGCCGACAACGCCCAGAACGTTATCTGCGAGGAGGCGCGGATGCGCGTGGAGGTACGCGGCGGCGACGCCGACCTGAACGACTACATGATGGCGAAGGCCGAACGCGTGCTGAAGCACGCCGCCGACATGCACGAGGTGGACTACGAGACGAGTCTGTACGGCATGACGACGACGTTCGAGAACGACCAGTCGATGGTGGACGCGGTGATGGCCGCCGCCGAAGAGGTCGACGACGTGAATCAGGTCTGCGGCCGAAGCCCGTTCGGCGGGAGCGAGGACGCCTCGTTCTTGATTCGGAAAGTCCAGGAGAACGGCGGTGTGGCATCGTACATCGGCGTCGGAGCGAGCAATCCCGCCGGCCACCACACGGCGTACTTCGACGTCGAGGAGGAGTCGCTCGACATCGCCGTCGACGTGGTGACCGAGTCGATTCGGCGGGTGGCGGGCGACCTGCGCTGACTTATTCCGAGTCCGGCACCAGCACCGACCGGAACCGAACTTCGTTCTCCATCATCGCCGCGTAGGCCTCCTCCGCCTCGTCCAAGGAGAACGTCTCGACTTTCGGCGTCACGTCGCGCAGGGCGCTGAAGTCGAGGGTGTCCTCCGAGGCGTGCGGCGTGCCCGAGGGCCACCCGCCGACGCTCCGCCGCCCGGTGACGAGGGGTTGCACGTCGACCGAGAGCGGTTCGCCCGGCACGGCGATGGTGAGGAGTTTGCCGTCGACGCCGACGCCGTCGGCGATGGAGGACATCGCGTCGGCGCTGGGCGCGGTGGCGAGAACGACCTTCGCGCCGCCCATCGACTGGAGTTCCTCGCCGGCGTCGGCCTCGCTGGCGTCGATGAAGTGGTCGGCGCCGAGTTCGTACGCGAGGTCCTCCTTCTCGGGCGACGTGGAGACGGCGACCGTTTCGAACCCGGCCTCGTAGGCGTACTGGATGCCGAGGTGGCCGAGGCCGCCGACGCCCTGGACGGCCACGAGGTCACCCGGCCGGGCGTCGGAGTTTCTGAGGGAGTTGAACGTCGTGATGCCGGCGCACAGGAGGGGCGCGGCGTCGACGGCGTCCAGTTCGTCGGGGACCTTCGCCAGCGCCTCGCGCGGGGCGGTCAGGTACTCGGCGTAGCCGCCGTCGTAGTCGAAGCCGGTCACCTGCGCGTTCTCGCAGGCGATGAAGTCGCCGCGGCGGCAGGCCTCGCAGGTGAAACAGTGGCCGCCGTGCCACCCGACGCCGACTCGCTCCCCCTCCTCCCACTCGGTTACGTCCTCGCCGACCGCATCCACGCGGCCGGCCACCTCGTGGCCGGGGACGCGCGGGTACTCCACGCCGGGCCACTGGCCCTCCTTGACGAACGCGTCGCTGTGGCAGATGCCGCAGGCCTCGACGGCGACTCTGACTTCGTTCGCTTCGGGTTCTGGCACGTCTCGGTCGACGACTTCGAACTCCGCTCCGGGTTCCGGAATCTGGACAGCTTTCATCGAGTCGAAGTAGGGAAGGAACGACCGTAGGCGGTTTGGGCGGTTCGCTTACCAGTTCGATACCGTAGGGGTTCGCTACGCCCCGTCCAGCGGCATCGCCACGCCGACGAGCGTCTGGCCGGCCGTCACCGTCGCCTCGCGGCAGACGGAGTAGACGACGCCGGCGCGGTCGGCCGTCGCCTCCTGTAGCACCTCGTACGTCGTCGGGTCGTAAACACGCCCGAGGTGGTCGCCCTCCGCCACCTCGCGGCCGAGTTCGGCGTCCGGAGCGGCGTGGAAGAGTCCGGAGTCGGCGGCGGTGACGCGCCCGAGGTGGTTCCGGGCCGTCGTCTGCTCGGCCGGGAGTTCGGGGTCGCTCGGAAGCATATCGAGTTCGCGCAGGACGTTGAACACGCCGCGGACGCCCGTCTCGATGGCGGGTTCGACCAACTGCTTGTTGTGCGCGAGTTCGGGCGTGATGGAAGGGATGCCCCGGCGCGTGGCGGCGACGCGGAGTTTCCCGCCGAAGTTGCGCTCGGACCACTCCACGTCGGCGTCGTCACCAGAGCCCGGCGAGTTCTGGTTGGCTCGCAAATCGTCCGATTTGCGATCGTCGCCCGCCGCCTCCGCGAGGAGGAGGTCGGTTCCGAACGCCTCCGCGAGGCGACGGCTCTCGGTATCGCCCTGCAGGTACACCGTGTGGGTCAGCATCTCGGGGCTACCGGTGTGCAGGTCGACGATGTAGTCGACCTCGCCCGCGTACTCCCACAGTGCCGCGGCCATGCGCTCGTGCAACGACCCCTCGGCGTCGCCGGGCCAGACGCGGTTCATGTTCGAGTGGACCGAGTCGAGCGACTCGGGCGTCGTGTAGGAACTGCGGTCGAACGTCAGCGGGTCCGCGACGGGGACGGCGACGAGTGTGCCCGATAGCTCCTCAGAATCGAGTCGCTCGTGGACGCGGCGGAGCGTCTCGGTGCCGTTTATCTCGCGGCCGTGCTGGGCCGCTTGGACGTAGACGGTGGGGCCGTCGTCGTCGCCCGAGCCGTAGGTGTGAACCGTCGTCTCCACGTCGATTCCCGAGGGGAGGCGCGCGAGGGTGACCGTCTCGGCGGTGTGCATGTCCGGTGGTTCGCGAGGCGGGGCTTTGTAGCTACGGAAAGCGGGGCGGTCGGCGCTCGCGCTAACGCTGACTGTCGCGGAGGACGAACGGGCCGATAGAGAGCGTCCGCTTGGCGACGGTGGCGATGCGGAGCACGTACGACAGGAGGAGGAGGAACGGGAGAATCGAGACGGAGAAGGCGAACATCGTCACCCAGACGATGTTGTCGACGGCGAGGAACGACCCCGTGAACGTCGTGTAGTCGACGAACGCCAGCATGCCGACGGAGACGAGCAGCGCCGGGATGGCGGCGTAGGCGACGAGTTGGGAGAGGCTGGTCAGCGCCCACTGGAAGTACAGCGTCTTCACGTGCTCGCGGGCGGGGCCGAACATGACGAGCGCATCCCGCAGGTCGTTCAGCGCCGTCCGCGTCCGCTCGTCGATAGCGTCGTTGTGCCGGGCGAGGAGTCGGTCCACCTCGAACACCTTCCGACCGTAGTTGAAATCCAGCGCCGCCGAGAGGAGGTCGAACGTTCCGAACGTCGCGCCGTGCAGTCTGTCGAGCACCACGTCGGCGTTCTCGGAGGTGCTGTCGCAGAACTCGGCCAGTTCGTCGGTGGCGTCCTCGTCGTCGATTCGCTCCGTCGCGTCCTTCACGTTCGTAGCCTGAACTTGCGCCGCCGCGACGAGCGCCGAGAGGAGCGCCGAGGGGTCCGCCGGTGCGGAGTTCAAACCGGTGAGTTCGCGGATGTACTCGCGGGTGTCCATCGCGCCGCTCATCCGCGAGCGCTGGTCGCCGAACGGGCCGAGTTCCTGGGAGATGACCACCTGCGTGATGGTGACGACGAGGGTGACGCCGGTGATGGTGGCGCTGGCCATCGTCGCGAAGATGGAGTCCAGCACGTCGCCGGACCTGACGGTCGTCAGGAACGGCGGGTCGAGCGAGATGCCGCCGATGACGAGGAGAACGAAGAAGACGGTTGCGAGCACCCCCGTGGCGACGAGGCGGTTGGCTTCGAGGAGGATCCACAGTTTCAGTCGGGACTCGCCGGCCCGTTCCCGCATCGTGTTCGCCGACCCGACCGTCGCGTCGTCGTCCTCGCTCGGGTCGTACGTCCGGTCGAGGATTTCCGAGCGTTCGGTGCCGTCAGTCATGACGTTCCGCATCGTCGTCCGCTTTCGGCCGTTTGAGGACGAGGTACTTCGTTCCCCCCTCCACGTAGTCGACGCCGCAGACCAGTTCCCAGCCGTCGTCGCCGAGGTCGTTCAGTTCCTCGACGGGGTCTGACGCCTCCGCTCTCGCCGACCCGCGGGGCGGCCGGAGGGTGTGGTACTCCCAGCGCGTCGTCTCTTCGGACATACTGTGTACACCGGGATGCAACTGGTATGGCGTTACCGGCCGACGGAGCAACTCACCAACGTTTTCACCCCGCACCGCGTCCGGAGTGACATGAGCAACCCGACTGCGACGCTCCACACGACCCGAGGCGACATCGTCGTCGAACTGTTCGAAGAGCGCGCGCCGCGGACGGTGGAGAACTTCATCGGTCTCGCGACGGGCGAGAAGGAGTGGAAGGACCCCGAGACCGGCGAGGAGCGGACGGACTCGCTGTACGAGGGAACCGTCTTCCACCGCGTCATCAGCGACTTCATGATTCAGGGCGGGGACCCCGAGGGGACCGGCCGCGGCGGCCCCGGCTACCAGTTCGACGACGAGTTCCACGACGAACTGCGCCACGACGGGGCGGGTAAACTGTCGATGGCCAACAGCGGTCCGAACACGAACGGCTCGCAGTTCTTCATCACCCTCGACGCCCAACCGCACCTCGACGACCGCCACGCCGTCTTCGGCGAGGTCATCGAGGGGATGGACGTGGTCGAGGAGATCGGCTCGCTCCCGACGGATCGCAACGACAAGCCGATGAAGGACGTCGAAATCGAGTCCGTCGACGTCGACCGGTAGCTCTCTTCCCGTCTTCTCGATTCGGCACGCGGCGTGCGACAACCGGGCACCGGCACCCGACAACCGACAGCGCAAAGTCCGCCTCCCCGCTAGGTGCCTCCATGAGCGACTCCGAGGACGCCGACGGGCCACTCCGCCCGAGCGACGTGGGCGACGAGGCGAACGCGCCGCCGATAGACGAGAAGCCCTACAAGATAATCTTCGAGGCGAACAAATGCTTCGGGGCGGGCCGGTGCGCCGAAGTCGCCGACAACTGGGAGATGGACATGGCGTCGGGGCTCGCGCGGCCGAAGTCCTACTTTATCGGCGAAGAGGAGTTAGAGGAGAACGTCCGCGCCGCCGAGGTGTGCCCGGCGAAGAAGGACCGCGGCGTCATCCACGTCATCGACCGACGGACGGACGAGGAGATAGCCCCGGACCCGAACGGCGACGGGTCGCTGAGCGTCGACTGGTAACCGCTACTCGTCCAGCGTAACCGTCCCGAGGGGGCCGGCCATGCGCGGGTTGATGCCGGAGATGGTGTGCGGGCGGAAGCCCTGCACCTCGCTCCGGACGCCGAAGCTGTTCTTGAGGTTGTACGCCGGGAGGTGCGGGCGGTCCTCCAGAATCGTCGTGATGGCGTCGGTGTACAACTGTTTGCGCTCCTCGCGGTTCGGGGACTCGCGGGCCTGGTCGAGTTGCGTCATCACCTCGTCGTTCTCGTAGTAACAGCCGTTGGTCGACCCCGCCTCGGACTCGTGGAACATGTAGTAGAGGTAGCCGTCCGGGTCGACTTCGTCCACCCAGCCGAGGGTGTACATGTTGTAGTCGTCCTCGTTGCCCGTCGCGTACTTGTCGAGGAACGCCCCCCAGTCGAGACGCTGGACGGAGGCGTTCGAGAAGCCCATGCTGTTGAGGGCGTTCGAGACGGTGATACCGATCTGTTCGCGCTTGTCGTCCGGCGGGACGATGATGGTCCAGTCGTAGTCCTTGTCGACGCCGGCCTCCTCCATCAACTGCTCGGCCTTGGTCTGGTCCTTCTCGTGGGGTATCTGCTGCCACTCCTCGATGGGGAAGTCCCACGACTCGATGAGGCTCTGCGGCAGGGGACTGGTCATGCGGACCCCCGCGGGTTCGACGTAGTTCGAGACGGCCTCGTCCATCGAGATGGCGTAGTCGATGGCCTCGCGCACCTTCTTGTCGGCCGTCGGCCCCTCGTTGCAGTTGAAGGAGAGGTAGTAGTAGCCGAGGCCGCCGCGTTCGGCGACGTCGGCCTCCTGAATCCCGTTCACCGTGGAGTACAGTTTCGGCGGCACCGTCTGGATGATGTGGTTCTCGCCGTTGCGGAGCGTCGTGACTCGCGTCGTCGGTTCCGAAATCGGTCTGAACTCCAGTGACGCTATCTCCGGCATGGGTTCGCCCCAGTAGTCGTCGTATCGCTGCATGCGGACGTAGCTGCCTTCCTGCCACTCGACGAACTCGTAGGGGCCGCTGCCGACGGGGTCAGAGGTGTTGAACGCCTGCTTGTTCTCCTCTCGGACGGACTTCGGCACAGGGTACCACGAGAGTTTGTGCCGGAACGGCCCGAACGGGTACTTCAGGTCGAACTGCACCGTCGCCTCGTCGACGGTGGTGATGGAGTCTATCATCGTGAACTCCGACCCGTTCTCCGTCTCCTCGCGACCCGGCGCGAGGAACGAGTACTTCACGTCCTCGGCGGTGATGGGGTCGCCGTTGTGGAACGTGATTCCGTCCTTCAGCGAGACGACGTACCGCGTTCCCTCCCTGCTCACCTCGGGTTCGCCGTCCGCGAGTTGCGGGGTCAGCGTCGTCCCCTCCTCGTAGGTGTA
Organism: Halogeometricum sp. S1BR25-6; assembly: GCF_031624495.1. Classification (NCBI taxonomy): domain Archaea; kingdom Methanobacteriati; phylum Methanobacteriota; class Halobacteria; order Halobacteriales; family Haloferacaceae; genus Halogeometricum; species Halogeometricum salsisoli. The sequence continues at coordinate 710,870 of NZ_JAMQOP010000002.1, forward strand.
CAGTCCGTCGAAGACCTGCTCGACCACCTGCAGCGACGGGATGTCGTTGGCCTTCATCGGGTCGAGGTCCAGCGGCGACTTCGTCTGCGCGAAGTTGAGCGTCGGGCCGTCCCCGCCCGCCGACGTCGCCGTCTCCTCCGTCCCGGTGGCTCCGGCGCCTTCCGTCGACGTCGCGGTGCCCGCCCCGGTCCCCTCGCTCTCGCCGCCGTCGCCGCCCGCACAGCCGGCGAGACCGGTGATTCCGGCCGCACCGATTCCTTGCAGCACTCTCCGCCTCGAACGATTTTCGCTCTCCTCGGTCATTCTCTCGCGGATTAACGGATGCTGGGTAAAAAACTTGGTGCAGGACGCGTCGGTTTCCGCCATCTCGGTCGGCGACGGCGCGGAAAGTAGACGAACGTCGCGGCGAGGCGGAAGAAGACGGACGACCCGACGGCGCCGAACCGCCCGACGCCGCCCGTTCGCGGCGGCGAAGCGAAACCATATTGGTGACGGCAGGAAAGCCAAGAAACGAGCGGGGGTGGCTGAGCTAGGCCAAAGGCGGCGGACTTAAGATCCGCTCTCGTAGGAGTTCATGGGTTCGAATCCCATCCCCCGCATAGTCGTCTGCGAGCGAAGCGAGCGGAGCGACCGTGTCGATGGTTGAGCCTCGTACGCTCCCGTCAGTCGGTACTCGCCGACGCGGTTATCTCCTCTTCGACCCAACCTATAGGAATGACTACCAGTAACGACCGGCCGCACCGGTACTCCGACGGACAGGGGTTCGGCGACCCCTACGAGGGGTTCGACCTCGGCGCCGACGGCCCGGTGGCCGACGTCGACCCGGCGGACGACTACGTCCTCGCGGACGTCGTCGAGGAGTCGCAGGTGCACCCCGACGGCGTGGACGTCTCGACGCTGATAGACGTCGGACTGGAGTACCTCGCCATCGAACAGTACGAACAAGCCATCGACTCGTTTACGCGGGCGGCGTTCTACGCGCCCGAGGAGTCGGCGGCGGCGGCCGAAGCGTGGGTGAACAAGGGCATCGCGCACGGCGAGTTGGACGAGTGGGACGAGGCGGCGAGTTCGCACCGCGAGGCGATGCGAATCGACGCCGACGACGCCCTCTCGGCCGCGGCGGAGACGAACTTCGCGGCGGCGCTGTGGGAGTCCGGCGAGAGCACGGCGCCGTTGGAACACGCCGAGGCGGCCGTCGAACGCGACCCGCGGTTGGCCGAGGCGTGGTACAACCGGGGCTACCTCCTGAACGAACGCGGCCAGTACGAAGAGGCGCTCCGGTGTCTCGACGCGGCCGCCTCGCTCGGCCTGCGGACGGCGTGGGTCGCCGACGAGCGACGCCGGGCGCTGGAGGCCCTGGGCGAGTACGACCGCGCCGCCGAAATCGAAGAACGGGCGCGGAGCGGTCTGGAGACGCGCTCGTTGAACCGTCTCCGCGAGGAGTGACCCGCGCCGCAACTTATTCCCCGCTGGCCCTAATTATATCTCATTACACCATGTCGGTGATGCCCGCCAACGAGCCCACGCGATTCGACTACCTCCTCGCGGTGATGGGAGTCAGTCTCGCCTGCGCCGCCGTGCTGGGCGTCCTCTCGTCGATTCCCGTCTACCTCGCGGCCAGCGCCGGGTCCATCCTCGCCGCGGGCGTCCTCGTCGGCGGCACCCTCGGAGAGTATCTGTAGTCCGGGAGCTCTCCGCTCGACGTCGTTTCTCGACCGTCCGCAGAAGACTTTCGCGAGCGCCGTCGCTGTGAATTTCGCGTATCGCGTCCGACGGACGGCACGCTCAGAATGTGAGTATCGTGGGAAAAGGTAGCGCCCGTTCGGGAACAGCCCGAACGGACGCTGCCGCCCTGAATTGGTCCCCGCTGACGCTTCGGCCCTCCAAAGCGAAGCGTCACTTACGTCCAAGCCGGGGAACCACTTAAGCGTGCCGCACGCTCGCAAACTCTCCGGTTGTGTGCCCGCTGTCGGGAATGAGGGGGGCCGAACGCGAGGGGCTTTTGTCCCGCGAACGCCTCTCCCGTCCTATGAGCGAACTACCCGACAGGGCGCGGCGCGCCCTCAGCGACCACGACTCCTTCGAGAAGCGAGACGGGTCCACGTACGAGTGGACCGCGACGGCGTTCGACGGCCGGGTCGACGTCGGCGAAAACGAGGGAGAGATCACGTTCGACGTGACCGTCCGCGTGCCGATGCTCGACGACGTCACGGAGGACGAGGTGGCGCCCGTCGTCGAGGACGGTTGGTACGAGACGTTCGCGTTGCGCGTCGAGGACGTGGGCGGCGTGACGAAGAAGGAACGCGACCTCGACGTGGACGTGACCCGCGAGGTGACGTCGGCCGTCGTCAGGACGTCGTTCTCGGACATCAACGAACGGCGGGGCGTCGAGGACGCCGGTGCCGTCGTCGACTACGTGGAGGGAACGTACGTGCAGGGAGTCATCCCCGGCTACGAGTACACCGACCCCGTCGCGGGCCTCATCAACCGCGCGACCGACGCGGCGAACAGCGAAGGAACGCCGCTCTGACCCGGGCACCCCCGATTCAGTCCATCGCGATGTACGTCTGGGTGTCCTCGATGCCGGACATCTCGTGGATGGACGCGGCTATCTCTTTGACCTGCGCGGTGTCGTCCACGCTCGTTTTGACGATGAAGTCCACGTCGCCGGCGACGATGCTGACGCTCTCGACGCCGTCGTGGAGGTCCAGCATGGAGCGTTTCAGTCCGTCGACGTCGCCCGTCGACGCCTTCACCATCACGTAGGCGGTCACCATCTCAGGCACCCCCCGCGGCGGCGGCGACGCCGCTTTCGCCGACGATCAACTGTCTGACCTCCCCGAGTACCTCGAAGTCGGCGAGGATGGCCAACCGGTCGCCCGTCTCCAAGGAGTCGTCGGTCATCGGAATGCCCATCGGCTGGTCGGCCTTGCCGAACGCGATAACGCGCGCGTGCGCCGGGAGCGCCACCTCCTCGATGGAGTACCCGTGCATCGGGGAGTCGTCGCTGACGGTCATGAGGACGACCTGGAGGTTCTGTGCGATGTCCGCGATGGCCCGGACCGAGCCGCCGAGTAGGGCGTTCTTCGCGCCGATGGCGCCCAGTCGCTCCGGGTAGACCACCTGGTCGACCTGGTCGGCGTACTTCTGGTACACCTCCTCGCGATAGTCCTCGTCGACCCGGAGCACCGTCCGGAGCCCGTGGTGTTTGGCGATGGAGCAGGCCGCGAAGTTGACGTTCAAGTCGCTCGTGAGCGCTCCGAGAGCGTCGGCGTCGCCGACGCCCGCACGTTCGAGCACGTCCTCGCGGGAGCCGTCGCCTTCGACTATCTCGAAGCCCGCTTCGCGAGCGCGTTCGGCTCTGTCGTCGTCGATTTCGACGAGCGTCACCTCGTGGCCTTCGTCTCTGAGAACACGGGCCGTTCGAAGCCCCACACGTCCTGACCCAATGATAACGAATCGCATGGGAAAGCAGTACGCTGTCTGAGATGAATAAGCTTCCCCCGTTGGACCGGTCGGCGCAAACGCTATGTCGCGTGCCGTGCACCACCATACCATGGTACACGCCTACATCATGGTGAAGACGGGGGCGGGCGTCTCCGAGACGCTCCTCGCGCCGATTCGGGAGTTAGAGACGGTGACGGAGGCGCACGTCGTCGCGGGCGCGTACGACATCATCGCGGAGGTGACGTCCGACGAGGTGTATCAGGTCCTTCAGACGGCCTCCAGCGGGATTCAGGGGCTCGACGGCGTCACCGATACGAAGACGTACATCTCGATGGAAGACTGAGTCGGTCGGTCGGCGCACGACGGTCAGGGGTCGGCGGTCCGCGCGTCCGCGACCTCAGCGCTCCAGTTCGTTCGGGTCGTGCCGGGTCAGGAACTCGCGCATCCCCTCTCGCTGCGCCCGTAGGTCCGGCGGCAGCGACTCGTAGGCGTGTTCGAACACGTCGTCGGGGTCGGGTTCCGGCAGGTCCTCCACCGCCTCGACGGCCTCGCGGAGTTCCTCGTCGGCCGCTTCGTACGTCGACTCCACGAACTCGTCGTCTATCGCTCCCTCCCCGCGCAGGAACTCCTCGGTCCGTTCGAGGGGGTCGCGGACGCGCCACTCGGGGAGGTCCGGGTTGTCGTCGCGGTAGGCGCTCGGGTCGTCGGCCGTCGTGTGCGGCCCTCGCCGGTACGTGAGGCTCTCGACGAGGACGGGGCTGCCGTCGCGCGCGTCCGCCAGCGCCTCCGTGACCGTCTCGCGGACGGCGAACGGGTCGTTGCCGTCCACCTGCACGCCCTCGAAACCGTACGCCTCGGCCTTGACGGCGATGGAGTCGCTGGCGGTCTGGCGCTCCCGCGGCAGCGAGATGGCCCAGTCGTTGTTCTCACAGAAGAAGACGACGGGGGCGTCGAACACGCCCGCGAAGTTCAGCCCCTCGTGGAAGTCGCCCTCCGAGGTGGCGCCGTCGCCGAAGCAGACGAGTATCGCGTGCGACTGTTCGAGGTACGTCGCCGCCATCCCCGCGCCCGTCGCCAGCGGAATCTGCGTGGCGATGGGGACGGCTTGCGGGAAGACGGGCACGTCGTGGCCCGAGGTGAACTCCGGGTGGCCGCGGCGGAAGGCGAACACGTCGCTCATCGGCACGCCGCGGGCTATCTGGAGGGCGTTCGAGCGGTACGTCGGAAAGAGCACGTCGTCCTCGCGCATCGCGTGCGCGGCGCCCACCTGCGAGGCCTCCTGCCCGTGGAACGGCGGATAGCCGCTCATCCACCCGCGCCGCTGAAGCGCGAGCGCGCGTTCGTCGAAGCGCCGCGTCCGGACCATATCGCGGAACGCGGCGCGCGCGTCCCCCTCGTCGAGCCACGAGTCGGCGAGCGAACGCTCGCCGATGAGTCGATGCATGTCGGCCATCTCGCCGGGGTCCGTGATAAACGCCCGCGATTCGCGCCCCCGACCGGCCGCTCCGACCCGAGGGTGTAAAGTTCGCAGGCCCCCTACCTCGGGTATGGTCTCGGTCCTCAACCTCGTGCTGTTCGGTGTGGTGCTGGCCGGCCACACCCTCCTCGCGGCGGTGATGACGCGGTTCTTCCGCATCCGACTGAACACGCAGTGGGGATACGTCGTCTACTCGTTGACGCTCATCCCCGTCGCCCTGTTCGTCACGACGCTCGTGTTCACGGGCGTCCTCGGCATCGGGCCGAACCTGGGGAGTCCAGTGGCGGCGCTGGCCGTGATGGTCGGGATGCCGCTGGCGCTCGGATTCACCGTCGACACGCTGTACGTCCCGCCGCCGGAGGAGTACGACCTGCCGGAGACGGGAAACTGAGGGTTAGCCCCGACGCCCGTCGTCACCGTCCTCGCGGACGAGTCGCTCGACGCTCCGCTCGACCATCTCGACCACGTCTTCGGGAGACTGCGTCGCGTCGACGCGGACGAAGCGGTGCGGTTCGGCGTCGATGAGTCGCTCGTAGTTCTCTCGTACCCGCGCCAAGTAGGAGGCGCGCTCGAACTTGTTCGTCGCGCCGGCGCGGGCGGCGGCCGTCTCGGGGTCGACGTCGAGGTAGATTGTCGCGTCGGGGGGTCGGGAGAATGCCGCGTGGATGCCCCGGATGAACTCTAGCGGGCGGCGCAGGTCCGAGTCTTCGAGCGACGCCGCTTGGTACGCGAAGCGCGAGTCCGAGTACCGGTCGGAGATGACGAGGTCGTCCTCCGCGAGAGCGGGGCGAATCACCCGCGAGAGGTGGTCGGCGTGGTCCGCCGTGAAGAGGAACAGTTCCGCGAGGGAGTCGGCGTCCTCGTCGGCCATCGAGCGGTAGACGGCGTCGCCGTACCACGACTCGGTGGGCTCGCGGGTGAACACTGCGTCGGGGTAGACGTCCCGTAGCGCCTCCCAGACGGTGGTCTTCCCGCTCCCGTCCAACCCCTCCAGCGTGATGAGCATGCTTCGGGGTGGACGGCGGGGCGATTAAAACCGCACGAGTCGCGGCGGCGGACTCGGTGGACGCGTCGAGTCGGCCGCGAAACCGAGGGACGACGGGGCCGACGGGGGTACATTTACGTCGCTTCCGCGACAACTATAGGCGATGAAAGTTCTCGTCGTCGGCGGCAGCGGCTTCATCGGGACGAACCTGTGTCGCGAACTCAAATCGCGGGGTCACGAGGTGACGGCCCTCTCGCGGAGTCCGAGCAGCGAGGACCTCCCGGCGGGTGTGAACAAGGCGATGGGGAACGTCACGGCGTACGACTCCATCAAGGAGGCGTTCGAGGGGATGGACGCCGTCTACAACCTCGTCGCGCTCTCGCCGCTGTTCAAGCCCAGCGGGGGCAACGAGATGCACGACAAGATTCACCGCCAGGGGACGGAGAACGTCGTGCGCGCCGCCGAGAAGCACGAGGTGGACCACCTCGTCCACATGAGCGCGCTGGGCGCCGACCCGGACGGTCCGACCGCCTACATCCGGGCGAAGGGACGAGCCGAGGAGATCGTCACCGAGTCCGTCCTTGATTGGACCGTGTTCCGGCCCTCAGTGGTGTTCGGCGACGGCGGCGAGTTCGTCTCGTTCACGAAGATGCTCGCGCCCCCGTACGTGAGCATGCTCCCCGGCGGCGGGAAGACGCGCTTCCAACCCATCTGGGTGGGGGACCTCGTGCCGATGATGAGCGACGCCCTCGAGGACGAGAAGCACGTCGGGCAGGTGTACGAGGTCGGCGGTCCGGACAAGATGACGCTGGCCGAGATAGCGAAACTAATCCACGAGTCGGACGGCCGGTCGACGACGGTCGTCTCCGTCCCGATGGGACTGGCGAAGATAGGACTCACCGTCGCCGGGTCGGTCCCGGGGTTCCCCATGGGCGCCGACCAGTACCGCTCGCTCAAGTTCGACAACGTCACCGACGACAACGACATCGGCGCCTTCGACTACTCCACCGGCGAACTGACGACGCTCAAAGCGTACCTCAACGACCGCCGCGAACGGTAGCGTCGGTCGCCGCGCGCGACCGGAAAACCGGTCCGTTGGGGGCGTTAACGACACCGAAATGTCGAGCTGGCGGCAGACGTGCTCGCCCGTTAAGCTAGCTTGTTTGGGAGAGATACCGTGTGTCGTAGCGGTCCTGTCCGTCGTTTCCGGAGTTATTGTAACATTTTCCAGACATTAATGCAGCGCAAGGTTTATGTTCGTGTTCGTATACCTGACAGTCAATGGTGAGGGGAACGAAGAAACGATGAAGCTCGCAATGATCGGATTCGGGCAGGCCGGGGGAAAGATCGTCGACAAGTTCGTCGAGTACGACAAGCGGCACGGGTCCGGTATCGTCCGGGCGGCCGTCGCCGTCAACTCGGCGAAAGCCGACCTGATGGGTCTCGAACACATCCCGCAGGACCAGCGCGTACTGATCGGGCAGTCCCGCGTGAAGGGCCACGGCGTCGGCGCCGACAACGAACTCGGCGCGGAAATCGCCGAGGAGGATATCGACGAGGTGCAGGGTGCCGTCGACAGCATCCCCGTCCACGAGGTGGACGCCTTCCTCGTCGTCTCCGGTCTCGGCGGCGGCACCGGAAGCGGCGGCGCGCCGGTGCTGGCGAAACACCTGAAGCGCATCTACACGGAACCCGTCTACGGAATCGGCGTCCTGCCGGGCGGGGACGAGGGCGGTATCTACACTCTCAACGCCGCGCGGTCGTTCCAGACGTTCGTCCGCGAGGTGGACAACCTGATGGTGTTCGACAACGACTCCTGGCGGAAGACCGGAGAGTCGGTTCAGGGCGGGTACGACGAGATCAACGAGGAGATAGTGACGCGCTTCGGCGTGCTCTTCGGAGCCGGCGAGGTCGAACAGGGGGGCGAGGTCGCAGAGAGCGTTGTCGACTCCTCGGAGATTATCAACACCCTCGCGGGCGGCGGCGTCTCCACGGTCGGGTACGCCTCCGAGACCGTCGAGGAGAAGAGTTCGGGCGGCGGCCTCCTCTCGCGCATCACGGGCGGGGGCGAGGACGAGCAGATAGACACCGCTCACACGACCAACCGCATCACGTCGCTGGTCCGCAAGGCCGCGCTCGGTCGCCTCACGCTCCCCTGCGAGATAGAGGGCACAGAGCGCGCGCTGTTAGTGATGGCCGGCCCGCCGGAGCACCTCAATCGGAAAGGCATAGAGCGCGGTCGGAAGTGGATCGAAGAGCAGACCGGCAGCATGGAGGTTCGCGGCGGGGACTACCCCATCCGCAACTCCGGCAAAGTCGCGTCGGTCATCCTGCTGTCGGGCGTCACGAACGTGCCCCGCATCAAGGAACTCCAGCAGGTCGCCATCGAGGCGCAGGAGAACATCGACGATATCAGACAGGAGAGCGATCAAAACTTGGAGAATTTAGTCAACGATGGCGAAGACGAGTTGGAGTCGCTGTTCTAAACTCGTCCTCGCGGCGCTCGTCGTCCTCGTGACCGCGGCGGCCCCGGCGGCCGCCGTCTCGGTCGGCGGAGACGACGTGCCCGAGGAGGCGCAGGTGGACTCGAAAGTCACCGCGTCGGTAACGCTCGACGAACTGTACAAGAACCCGCAGTTGGAGTCGTGGACGCTCGCCGGGTCGACCGAGTTGGAGGACGTGACGTGGACCGTCACCTACTACGACCAGACCGGCGCGAAGGTCGGACAGGAGTCCTTCGACGGGCAGAACTTCAGCGGCGCGAGCGTCGTCGCCGACGACGGCACGAGCGAGGTCGAAGTGAGCGTCTCGGGCACCGCGCCCGAGGTGGAGTCGTACGTCTACGACCCCGCCCAGTCGTTCACCGTGCTGAGCCTCGAACAGACCCGCGCAGGCGGGTCGACGAACGATATCGACTCGTGGTCGGCGCACCACTTCACCGAGGAGAGCGGCGACGCGCGGGGCGCACTCGACGAGGCGCGGGCCGCCGTCGACGCGTCCGGGTCGGACGAAGCGCAGAGCACGTTCGAGAAGGCCGTCTCGGCGTTCGAGAGCGGCAACAGCTTCGACCTCGCGACCGAACTGGCGTCCGACGCCGAGTCGCAGGCCCAGCAGGCCGAGCAGTCGAGTCAGACGAGACAGATGGCCATCTACGCCGGCGGCGGACTTCTCGCCCTCGGCGCCGTGGTCGGCGGTGTCTTCTACTGGCGCTCCCAGCAGACCGGCTACGACAAACTGGGCTGACTCGCGACTCGCGAACGGACCGTTCTGTTCTTTATTCCGGACGACGCGGATGCATCTATGCAGGTCGTCGTCCCGTACGCGGCGCGTGACCCGAAGAGCCGCCTCGCCGACGTTCTCGACGCCGACGAGCGGCGGGCGTTCGCCCGAGCGATGCGCGCGGACGTAGTCGACGCCGTCCGCGCCGCCGGCGGGACGCCGACCCTCCTGACGACCGCCCCGCCGGAGTCGAGCGAGGACCCCGCGCTCGACGGCGTCGCCGTCGCCGTCGACGACAGACCGCTCACGGACGCCGTCGACGACGCGCTTCCGGAGGGGCCGGGCGAGACGGTGGCCGTCGTCATGGCCGACCTCGCGCTGGCGACGCCCGAGTCGCTGACCAGACTGTTCGAGACGACCGGCGACGTGGCGATAGCGCCGGGTCGCGGCGGCGGGACGAACGCGCTGGTCGTCCGCCACCCCGACTTCCGGGTCGACTACCACGGCGCGTCGTACCGCGACCACCGCCGAATCGCGGCCGACGCCAGCCTCTCGGTGGGCGTCGTCGACTCGATGCGACTGGCGACGGACGTCGACGAACCCGTCGACTTTGCGGAGGTCCTCCTCCACGGCGAGAGGCGGGCGCGCGACTGGCTTGCGGACGCCGGCTTCGAGGTGGTCGTCCGGGAGGGGCGCGTCGGCGTCCGCCGGTCGGAGTAGCGACGGAACCGGGCGACGGGCGCGACGACGCCGAGGCGGCGCGCCTGCCCGGAAGTGAACCCTTTTGTCCGTTCGCTGCGCACGCGGAGTCGTGTTCCCCGCGGCCGAGACGTACGGCATCGAACTCGAACCCGACGACGCCGACGTCGAACGACTGCTCGCCGTGACGCCCGCGGACGCCTCCCCGGCGTCCGAACTCACGTTCTCGCGGAACGTCTTCCTCCCGCTGACGACGGCCTGTCGGTACACCTGCACCTACTGCACCTACTACGACGTGCCCGGCGAGGCGGCGCTCATGTCCCCCGAGGACGTGCGCGAGACGCTTCGACTCGGCGCCGACGCCGGATGCACGGAGGCGCTGTTCACGTTCGGCGACGAACCCGACGAGCGCTACACGGCGGTTCACGACCAGTTGGCCGAGTGGGGGTACGAGGACATGCTCGACTACCTCCGCGACTGCTGCGAGATGGCGATGGAGGAGGGTCTGCTGGCGCACTCGAACCCCGGCGACCTCTCCGAGGAACAGTTCGAACGCCTCGCGCCCATCAACGCGAGCATGGGCGTCATGCTGGAGACGACGGCCGACGTGAAAGCCCACTCGGGCGGCCGGCGGAAGACGCCCGGCCAACGTCTTAACACCCTCCGCGCGGCGGGGAGAGTCGGCGTTCCGTTCACGACCGGCCTTTTAATTGGAATTGGCGAGACGTGGCGCGACCGCGCGGAGAGCCTCCTCGCGATACGTGAACTGCACGAGCGCTACGACCACGTCCAAGAGGTCATCGTCCAGAACGTCGTGCCGAACGAGCGCTCGGACTTCGAACGGCCCTCGCTGGAGACCATGCGCCGCGTCGTCGCCATGGCGCGGGTCGCCCTCCCGGAGGAGGTATCCGTGCAGGTTCCGCCGAACCTCTCGCCGACGCGCGACCTCTTGGACTGCGGCGTCGACGACCTGGGCGGCGTCTCTCCGGTCACCGACGACTACGTCAACCCGGACTACGCCTGGCCCGCGCTGGACGAACTCCGCGATATCGCCGACGGCGCCGACGTTCCGCTGTACGAGCGACTACCCGTCTACGAGCGGTACCTCCCGGAACGCCACCGTCGTCCCGGCTTCGACGGCGTCGAGACGGACCGCTCGTGGCTCTCCGACCGGGTCGCGCGCGCGATGGACGCCGACGACGTGCACGGCGAACGCTACCGCGGCGTCGCCCGCCGGGACGGACCGCTGGCGGTCGGGTCGGCCGACTGAGCCGAAGGCGTAACCGTTCAGTGACCGCTCAGTGACCGCTCAGATGCCGAGAATGTCGGGGACGCGTCGACGGAAGAGCGTGTACGCCGCAGCGACGAGGAGTCCCGCCCCGACGACGATGCGGACGGGACCGTCGAAGAGGTACGCGACCGGTAGCGAGAAGACGAGCGTGAGCAGGAAATCCTCCGGCGCGCCGTCGTACCGGACGACGTGACGGGGTTCTAACCAGCGTTTCGCCGGGTGGAGATACACCGCGCGGAGGGACGTACGCTCCCACGGCCGGAGTTCGTCACTGGCGCCGAACCAGTCGGAGGCGGCGTGCAGGCCCGCACCGAGGAGGAACGTCGCCGCGGCGACGGTCAGGGGGGAGGGTGCGAAAGCGGCGACGACGGCGGCTCCCAGTCCCGCGAGCGAGGCGTAGACGGGGAAGTGCAGCGTCTTGCGGTGCGTCCCGACGAACAGGTCGATGTCGGGCGCGATGCCGCCGAGAAGCGCCCCGGCGAGGGCCGGCAGGGCGAACTGCGGCGCGAGGAGGGACGCGGGCGCGCCGAAGAAGAGGAGCGCGGCGGCCGCGTGAGTCGTCACCATCATGGGGAGAGAGGAGGGGCGGCGCGTACTTCAGACTGCGCCCGCCGGCGCCGCTCGCCGGTGTGCGAGCGAGTCAGTCGTCCGCGGGAGCGGGAGCGCCGTCGTCCCCGTCTCCGGAACCGGAGTCGGAGTCGGCGTCCGAGAGCATGGGCGTCCCGTCCGCGCGCGGGCCGAGCGTCGGGCCGTGCGGGCCGTCGTCGGGGTCGAGCGGACGCGTCTGTCGGTAGTCCGTCGAGCGTTCCACCGGCGGGCGGCCGATGGCCGACACCATGTCGACGTAGTCGTCGAACGAGCGGTACTCGCCGTAGCCGCCGCCCGCGCGCTTCGTTATCTCCTCGGAGAGGATGGTGCCCATGAAGTCGTTGGCGCCGCAGTTGAGCAGTTTCAGCCCCTTCGCGTTGCCGTACTTCACCCACGAGGACTGCACGTTGTCCACGTTGTCGAGAAAGAGGCGCGCGACGGCGACCATCAGTTCGTCCTCTGCGTCGGAGGCCCCCTCCGTGACGAGTCCCCGGTCGTACAGCGGCGTGTTCTGGTGGACGAAGGAGAGGGGGACGAACTCCGTGATGCCGCCGGTGCGGTCCTGCAGGTCTCGGATGACCTTCAGGTGCATCACGCGGTGGGCGGCGTTCTCGACGTGCCCGTACATGATGGTCGCCGTCACGTCGAGACCGGCGGCCATCGCGCCCTCCATCCCTTCGACCCACTCCTCGGTCGAAATCTTCCCCGGGCAGATGACTTCGCGCACCTCGGGGACGAGAATCTCCGCGGCGGTACCCGGTGCGGACGAGAGACCCGCGGCCTTCAGTTCTCGGTACACCTTCTCGTAGGACCAGTCGGTGCCGCGGCGGGCGTGGTAGGCCTCCTCGGGCGTCATCGAGTGGAGGTGGGCGCCGCCGACGGACATCGCGCGCATCTGGTCGACGTAGGTCCCGGGGTCTTTGTCGTACGCCGCCGGCGGCTTGTAGTCCACCTCGGCGTAGGGGTTCTCGTAGCCCGCCAGAATCTCGCGGTGCTCCTCGTTCAGGACGAACGCGGGGTGGAGGCCCGAGACGGAGGTCACCTCGTAGATGCCGGTATCGAGGGCGTCCTCGACGATTTCGCGCGACTCCGCGGGCGTCTTCGTGAACCCGGTGTGTTCGCCCTCGTGGTCGGACTCGAACTGGTGGGCGGTGTTCTTGAAGTTACAGAACAGACAGCCGGTGTTGCAGGCCGTCGTGACGTTGTTGTTCAGGTTCGCCACGAAGGTGACGTCGTCGCCGACCACCTCGGCGCGGCGGCGGTCCGCGGCCTCCAGCACCTGCTCTTTGCGTCGGAGGTCGATCCCCGACCGGTCCGTCCCCGTCGTCATCAGTTCGATGCCGTCGGCGACGGCGAGTCGGTCGCCGGCGCGCGCCTTCGCGAGGGCGTTCTCGAACGACTGGTCGGTGTCGGGCACGTGGTCGAACTCGACCTCCTCCTCGCTCGGTACCGGCGCGTCGGTCATACGCACGACCACCGCGCCGGCGCACAAAAGTGAGGCGGTCGCGGTCACCCGCGGAACTCGGAAAACCCCAGCGGAATCGGTCCCTCGCCGTCACCGCCGGTCCGCCGACGGGTGCTGTCACCCCTCGCTCGCGGTTTATCTCCTCGGCGCGCGTCTAGAGGAGCATGTACGATGAGTCAGTCGTCGGTGCGGAACGGGACGGAACGGGCTTTTGGGTCAGCGCCCTCCTCGGCGCGGTGGTGAGCGTGGTCACCTCCTTCGTTCCCTTCTCCCCCGTCATCGGGGGCGGAGTGGCGGGATACCTCCACGCCGGGTCGCGCGAGGACGGCCTCCGCGTCGGTGCCGCCTCGGGCGCCATCGCCGCGATTCCCGTCGTCCTCCTCGTCGCCCTCGTCTTCGGCGGCTTCGGGTTCTTCACCATCGTGGAGAACGCGTTCGGCGCGACGGCGTTCTTCGCCGGCCTCCTGCTGGTCGTCGCGCTGCTCGTCGTGACGCTCTCGGCCGGGTTGTCCGCCGTGGGCGGTTACCTCGGCGTCTACGTCCGCGAAGAGACCCGGAACGGGGACGGCGCCCGCCGCCGCGGCGAGAGCGTCGACGTCGACGCCGACTCCTCCCTCTGAACGCGTGACCGTCGCGTCCGAGTCGACCCGTCCGGTTTCGTTCGTTCTTACGTTTCGTCGTTCTTACCTGACCCGCCTTCCCTCCCGCGTGGGATGTGCCTCCTCCATCCCGGTCATCCGCGACTGTACCGCCTCGACGAGGGCCGGGAGCGTCTCCGCGGCGTCGCCGCGAACGACGTAGTCCGCGAGGCCGTCGTTGACCGTCTCGGCGGCGTCGAAGACGGCGAGTTCCCCGCGCTCGGCCGCCTCGACGGGAAGCGACGCCGCGGGTTCGACCGTCATCGACGACCCGACGACGAGGAACACGTCGCTCTCCCAGGCGAGTCGGCGCGCCGACCCGTAAGCCGCCTCCGAGAGGTCCTCGCCGTAGAGGACCACGTCGGGTCTGAGGTGACCCTCGCAGCCGAACTCGGGGCACGAGGGCGGGGCGTCGCCGGCGCGGACCTCGTCCAGCGACGTTTCGGTCGGTACGGACTCCCCGCACGCCGCACAGACCGACCGCGACGCGTCGCCGTGCAGTTCGACGAGTCGCTGCGTCCCCGCGTCGCGGTGGAGTCCGTCGGTGTTCTGCGTCACGACGGCGTCGACGACGCCCAGTTCCTCCAGCCACACGAGCGCGCGGTGGGCCTCGTTCGGTCCGGAGGCGTCCCCGAACAGTCGGTCGTGCAGTTCGAGGCGGTCCTCCCAGAACCCCCGCGGGTCGCGTTCGAATCGTTCGAGCGTGAACTTCTCGACGTCGAACTCGGTTCCCCAGATTCCCCCGTCGCCGCGGAACGTCGGTACGCCGGACGCGGCGCTCGCGCCCGCACCGGTCAGCACGGTTACCCCGTCGGCCGCGACCAGCGTCTCCGCCAGGTCGGCCACCTGTTCATCCATGAACATTCATCGTAGCCGAAGTGTAAAAGCTTCACGCTAGACATTAATTCGTCTCTAGAACACTTTAACGATACAGGTTCGTGAGTATATCCGGCAATGAGTCGCCGAGAGTAGGCACGGGAGTGGAAGGATTCTTGTGAGAGGCCGACCCCACCTCTCGCATGACCAGCGTGAAGGAGTTCCGCGTGGAGGCGGAGCCGACGGCGACGGAACCGGGCCGCGGCCGGTTCGTGTTCACCGACCAGTACTCGGTGTTCGATTGGGGGGAGATGCCCGACCACGTCCCGGGGAAGGGGGCGTCGCTCTGCACGATGGGAGCGTTCAACTTCGAGCTTCTGGACCTCAACCACATCCCGACGCACTACGTCGGCGTGAGCGAGGGCGGCGAGGTGAAAGACCTCGGCGACTGCGAGTCGCCGCCGACGGAGATGGTCATCGAACTCACGCAGGTGCCGGACCTGCCGTATCTCTCCGAGGAGAACGCCTACGACTACGACGCCTACCACGCCGAGGCCGGCGAGAACTACCTGATTCCGCTCGAAATCGTCTTCCGAAACACCGTCCCCGTCGGCTCCAGCCTCCGCGGTCGGGGGTCCCCGCGCGACTACGGACTGGACGCCGACGTGTGGCCCGAGGGCGTCGTCGACCTGCCGGAACCGGTCGTCGAGTTCTCCACGAAGTACGAGGAACAGGACCGTTACCTCGACCGCGCCGAGGCCGAATCGATAGCCGGGGCCGCCGAGTTAGATCAATTAGAGGAACTCGCCCTCGCGGTCAATCACATCCTGAACGAACGTGCCGAGCGCGCCGGGTTCGCTCACGAGGACGGGAAGATAGAGTGTCTGTACCACGACGGCGCGATAAAAGTCGCGGACGTGGTGGGGACGTTCGACGAGAACCGATTCTCCTACGACGGCCAGGAGGTCTCCAAGGAGGTCGTCCGCCAGTACTACAAGAAGACCGACCCCGAGTGGGTGGCCGCCGTCGCCGACGCGAAGGAACGGGCCGTCGAGGAGGGCGTCGCGGACTGGCGCTCGCTCTGCGAGGCGTCGCCGGACCCCCTCCCGGCCGCCGTCGTCACCGCCGTCTCGGAACTGTACGCCGCGGGGACGAACGCCTACACCGGGTCGGAGTGGTTCGACGCGCCGCCGGTCGCGGACGCGGTCGACCGCGTACGAAACCTGTAGCGTCGCCGTATCTCTCCGACTGCGAGAGCGACATAAGGAGAGAGCGGCCGCGCTAGTCGTCGGACGGGCCGGGCGTCGTCTCGGCTTCGTCCTCGGCGTCGACGTCTTCGGCTTCGTCTACACCGCCGAGCGCGCTCGTCAGTCCGTCTATCGGCCGGTCCGGGTTCGCCTCGACGGCCTCGTCGGTCGCACCGAGTTGATACTTCGAGGCGTCGGCGTCCTCGCGGAGACTGGTTCGGCCGCGGTGGACGCTCACCGCGTTGTCGAGATGGAGGTTGACCGCCTCGACCAGGGCGTCGGCCTCGAGCGGTTGGCCGAGCGACTTTATTTCCTCGATGGAGGCGTCGTCGGGCACGTCGAACGCCCGTTGGGTGATGATGGGCCCTTGGTCGAGGTCCGTCGTCACGTAGTGTGCGGTGACGCCGGCGATGCGGACGCCCTCCTCCTTCGCCTGTCGATAGGCGGCCGCGCCGGGGAACGCCGGGAGCAGCGACGGATGGATGTTGATGATGCGGTCCTCGTAGCGGAAGACCACGTTCGGCCCGAGGATGCGCATGTAGCGCGCGAGGACGACGAGGTCCGCGTCGTACTCGTCCAAGCGCTCTAAGAGTTCGTCCTCGTCGGGCGACCCCTTCTCGTCGCCGACGTCGTGGAACGGCACGTCGTAGTGTTCGGCGAGGGGCCGTAGGTCGTCGCGGTTGGCGATGACGACAGAGATGTCCGCGCCGAGGTCGTCGTTCGCCCACGCCTCGAACAGCGCTTCGAGGCAGTGGCTCTCGCGGGTGGCGAGAACGGCGATCTGTTTGGTCCCCCGATCGGCGGGAAAGCGGACCTGTACGTCGACTCCGAGGTCCTCCCCGAGGTCCTGGAGGGCCTCCCGGAGGGTATCCTCCGTGCAGACCATCTCGGAGGTGTCCGCGTTCAGCGTCATCCGGAAGACGCCATCGCGGACGGCCTGGTCGAGGTCCTCGACGTTGATTCCGCGCTCGAACAGCAGGGTGGTGAAGTTGGCGATGAGTCCGGTTTCGTCCCCCCCGATGACCGTAATCTCGGTGAGTTCTGTCATCGGTCCCACCTCCGACTGCCGTACTGCGGAGTCATCGGCGGAAGAAGACGGTGAGCGGTGAAAAGCATGCCCATCCGCACAGCGGGCCTCCGTCCGTACTGCGGAACCGACTCCGGCCGGGTCAGTTGCACGTTCGTGTACACCAAACGCAGTCCAAAACTGCTTTTACGCACGACCGCGCACCACGAACCGATGACGACCTACACCGCCACGGTGACGGTCCGCCTGAAGCGGGGAGTCCTCGACCCGGAAGCCGAGACGACCAAGCGCGCGCTCGAACGCCTCGGGTTCGAGTTGGAGGCGCTCCGCTCGGCCGACCAGTTCGAGGTCGACGTGGACGCGGCGTCGGCGTCGGACGCCGAGGACCGGGCCGACGAGATGGCCCAGCGCCTCCTCGCCAATCCGACGATTCACGACTACGACGTCGACGTGACGGAGGCGTAGATGGCCGTCGCACCTGCGACGACTTCCGTCGAGGCTCCGCACGGAGGTGCGTCCCGATGACAGTCGCCGTCTTCACCCCGCCCGTCGAGACTGCACACGGAGGTGCAGTCTGATGACGGTCGCGGTGATCCAGTTCGGCGGGTCGAACTGCGACCGCGACGCCGTCCGTGCCCTCGACCACCTCGGTATCGACGCCGAACGCGTCTGGCACGAGGACGGTCTGCCCGAGGGCGTCACCGGCATCATGCTCCCCGGCGGCTTCTCCTACGGCGACTACCTGCGCGCGGGCGCGATGGCCGCGCGGTCGCCGGTCATGCGCGAAGTCCGTGACGCGGCGAGCGAGGGGACGCCCGTCCTCGGCGTCTGCAACGGCGCGCAGGTCGGCTGCGAGTCCGGTCTCACCGAGGGCGCCTTCACCACGAACGAGAGCGCCCGCTTCCAGTGCGAGCGCGTCCATCTGCGCGTGGAGAACGCCGAGACGCCGTGGACGGCGGCCTACGAGGAGGGTGAGGTCATCGAACTCCCCATCGCGCACGGCGAAGGACGCTTCGAGGTGAGCGAGGACCGGTACGAGACGCTGGTCGAGGAGGACCGCGTCCTCTTTCGCTACTGCGACGCCGAGGGGAACGTCACGTCCGAGGCGAACCCGAACGGGTCGCGCGGCAACGTGGCGGGCATCCGCGGGGAGGCCGAGAACGTCGGCGTGCTGATGCCGCACCCCGAGCGCGCGTCGCTTCCGGACCTGAACGGCAGCACCGACGGCGCGGGCGTGCTCCGCGGGTTCGAGAGCGTCTGAAGCGGTCGCTCGGCGAGTAGCTTCCCGAAAATCGAGGCGCCGCGACGACGCATCGCGTCACCGTCGAACCCGCGGTCCGCGGACCCGTCTCCGACCCCATGAGCGAAACAAACCGTTCTATCGGCGTGAATCAGGTCGGTTACCGGTCGACCGCGCACGGGTCGCTCGTGGCTATCCACCCGTCAGGGTTGTCTCCCTCGCGGATTTCGAGCCACCCGTCGGCGTAGTACACCGTCTTGTACGTTGTTGTCATAGTGAGGTACGACGCCGCTCGGGCGCGCGGGAACGCTTCCGATGCGTGCGCCGCACCTACTTCTCCGAAGGGCGGACACCACCCTTACTACCCGCAGCCTTCGCGGGGCGTAACCGGCGGTTAGGAACGGTATGGTGCCGTATAGAACGGGTTGTCGGCAACCTAACGAAGGGGAAAGAGCGCTCTCAGCGAGCCAGCGGCATCGAGTAGGACGTCTCCTCGTCCATCACGACGTCCCACGTCCCTTCGCACTCGCAGGACACCTGCGAGAACACGGAGGGGTCCTGCCGCAGGTCGAAGTCCTTGATGGCCTTCTGCACCAAGTCGTCGCAGTCGCCGCAGTTGTGCGCGCCGCGGTCGGAGCCGTGACCGACGGGGTCGGAGACGACGATGGCGTCGACGTCGGCGGTCGATTCGAGCACCTCGGCGACCGACCAGAGCCACGGCGGGCGGTAGCCGCCCTGGAAGTAGAGTTCGTCCACCATCGTGTACCGCTGGACGTTCGTTGGGTTCATCGAGACGGTGTGGCAGTAGTCGACCTCGGCGCACCGACGGATGGAGGACTTCATGTCCTCGACGGCTTCGGACTCCGAGAGGAACGGCGGCTTCATCAGGAGGTACGCCTTCACGCCCGCGTCGACGGCGCCCGCCTCCGCGCAGGCGTCCTCAAAGTCCGAGAAGTCGAAGTACTTGTTCACGCAGTCGTGTCGGACGCGGTCGGTCGCCGTTTCCAACCCCACCGCGACGTCGGTTTCGAGTCCCTGCGAGGTGAAGTCCTTCAGTTTCTCGCGTTCGACGAAGTCGGGGAGCGACTCGACGACGATTCGCTCGCGGTCGCCGAACGTCTCGGCGATGGCGCGGCGCGTCTCCGCGCCGACCTCTCGCTCGTCGAGGAAGCTCCCGGAGGTGTATATCTTGATGAGTTCGGCCTCTTCGTCCGAGTTCTCCTCCTCGTGGTCCAGGCACACCTGAATCTGGTCCATCAGCGCCTCGTGGGCGACGCTGCCGCCCTCGACGGACTCGGCGACGTAGCCGCACATCGTACATCCGCCGGCGCGCGCCCACCGACAGCCGCCGGTGTTGAGGATGATGGTGAGCGACTGCTTCACGCCGTCCGGCGTGTTGTCCTCGTCCATCCAGACGCGCGTCGGTTCGTGGGGGTCGTACGTGCGGTCCTTGCGCGAGCGAATCTCGCGCATCACTTCGTTGTGGGCGTCCATGCCCTTCCCCCGTTCGTACACTTCGGGACTCGGCTGACTCATTACCGGTGGTATCCGACGTGCGCGTAAATCCGCTTCGCCTGCCGGCGCGAGAAAGCGTCTTGTCGCTCCGTTCCGAACCCCTCGTATGCCAACTCGTCGCAGGATTCTCGCCGCACTCGCCGCCGTCGGGAGCGCCGGCGTCGCCGGATGTGACGGCCTCGGAGACGGCCGAGCGACGACGCGACGGACGACGGCCGAACCGGGCGACGGAGGCGTCGAAACCGGACCGGAAACCGGCGGGCCGTCGGTCGACGCGGTCCCCGACGAGGAGTCGTCGCTCCCCTACCGCGCGGGCGACGACGGCGAGAACGTCGAGCGACCCCTCGGCCTCGTCGTGCGGAACGTCGGGTCCGAAACGCGGTTCGCCACCGTCGTCGTGAGTCGGGGCGAGGAGACGCTGTTCGTCGACAGCGCCGAGTACGCCCCCGAGGGAACTGACCGCACGCGGCGCTACCCGAGTTTGGTCGCCCGGCGCGGCGTCTACGACGTGTTCGCCGAGACGGACGACGGCGCGACGGGAAGTGGGACGCTCCGCGTCGACGGCGTGCACGCCGACGCGACGGTGGAACTCGACGGCGACGTGCGCGTCCGGCAGGCCGTCCGCTGCGCCCCCGACTGCGGACCGGTCTCCGTCGGCGGCGACGCCCGCCCGTTCGGCAACCCGCGGTGGCCGGAGGTCGACGCGTGGGCGGGGTACGGCGTCACCGTCGCCAACGCGGGCGCCGACCGCCGCGAGGTCCGGGTCGAGTTCGAGATAGACGACCGGACGGCATTGGACTACCGTTACCGCCCGCCGCCCGGCAGCGTCCTCACCTTCCCCACGGTGCCGCCGCTCAGACGCCTCCGCGTGACCGTCGAGACGGCGGGCGACCGGTGGAGCGGGCGGTTGGACGAGGACCGAAGCGTCGCCCTCCCCCTCGCCGTCGACGCCGACGGCGTGCGCATCGACGCGTGGCCCGACGCCGGCGCTGACCTCCGCTTTCGGAACGAGGGCGAACGGCGGGTCGCCGGCATCGTTCTCCGGAGGGACGGCGAACGCGCGGCCGCCTGGTCGTCGGAACTGTCGCCCGGAGAGACGGCGACGGTGGCGGAGTTCGTCCCCGGACCCGGTCTCTACCGCGCCGAGATGTCGGTCAGCGGGGACGGGGAGACGCTGGCGAAGACGCGGACGCTCGTCGTCACCCGGCGAAATACCCTGCTGGTGCGCGCCCGCGAGGGCGTCGACGCCTTCCTCGTGCGGTAGCGCGTCGACGGGTTCTCCGCCTCCGTCCGCGATGCGCTTTTCTCCGTACCGCCGAACTCCCGGATATGCGCACGCCCACCAGACGCGCCCTCGTCGGGACGCTCGCGACGCTCGGAGCGGCGGGGTTGGCGGGGTGCAACGCGCTGTTCGACGACGAGAACGAGGGCGCGGGCGACGAGACGCGGCGCGGGGACGGGAGGTGGAACGGGCGCGGCGGGACCGAAAGCCGGGCGACGGAAGCGTCCGAGGGGACGACGACCGCGCCGGCGTTCGAGCAGACCGTCTCGGTCGGCAACCCGAACGCGACGGCGGGGTACGTCACCGTCGTCGTCGAGTCTCCCGACGGGGAGACGGCGTTCGTCGAGAGCCTCGAACTGACGTCGGGCGAACGCCGCCCCGTCGTCGCGCGACTGCCCGGACCGGGGACGTACCGCGTCGTCGCGGAGGCCGTCGACGGGGGACGGGGCGCGTTCGAGTGGGTCGCAGACGACCGACTCGACGGGTTCTCGCTGACGCTGCTGAGAGAAAAATTCGAGTTCTGGCGGACCGCCGTCTGCCGCGACGCCTGCCGCCTCGTCTCGGAGGGAGAGAACGGCTCGCCGCTGACGGGAAACGGGGTCGGGCGGTGGTACGCGCCGGCCGGCGTCGTTCTCCGGAACCCCGCGTCGTCAGCGCGGACGGCCCACGTCGACGTCGAACTCGACGACCGCACGGTCCTCGCGGCGGCCTACGACGCGCCGGCGCGGACGCAAGTGGAGATTCCCGTCACCTACCGGACCGGAGAGTACCGGGTCCGCGTCCGCGTCGGGTCCGGCGACGAGGCGGTGACGGCGGCGTGGTCCGTTCCGGACCAACCGAGCCTGTTCGTCGACCTCGAAGAGCGGACGACCGGGTGCGGCCTCGCGAACTCCGAACTCGGCGTCCTGAACGCCGACGACGAACCTCACGCGGTGAGCGTCGCCGTCGAGTCCGACGGCGAGGAGGTGTTCGCGCGGCGGTGGAACCTCGCTCCCGACGAACGGGTCGACGTCGTCCCCGTCGACGCCTCCGGCCGGTACGGCCTGCGCGTGCGCGTGGACGACCGCGACCCCCTCTACTCGTCGTGGTGGTCGTGCCCGCCGCGCGGTCCGGCCGCAGTCGTCGTCGACGCCACGGGGGACGCGTCGGTGAGTCAGTCGCGGCTGTAAGTAGCTACCGGCAGAACCCACAACCGCGTCGGCGCTCGAACTGACCGTATGAGCTATCGCACGACCCTCGGTTGGTCACTCATCACGTCCGGTATCGTCACCCTCCTTCTCGCGGTGCTCCCGGGGAGTTCGCTCTTCTGGGGCATCCTGCTCTTAGTCGTCGGCATCGCCGTGTTCTTCGTCCGCCGGTAAGCGCGGGTTGCCGCTACCGGCCACCTTCGGGTCAGACGACGAAGCGGAGAAACCACAGCGTCAGCATGCCGGCGGCGATGGTGGCGAAGACGTCCTCCGTGACCCACGCGGCGCCCGCCGCGACGAGGCCCGCGAGGAGCCGTTCGTTACCGACCGCGACGGAGACTCCCTCCGAGGCGGAGGCGGAGACGGCGACCGGAACGAGGTCGGCCGACCCGTCGACCACGACCAGCGAGGGGACGACGAGCGCGGCGAACACCGCGGGCGGGACGAACCGAAGCGCGCGCGTCACCCGCGGCGGCACCGTCTCGATGCGGCCGAACAGGTAGACGAACGACCCGCGGACCGCGAACGTGGCGAGGCCGACGACGGCGGCGACGCCCCAGATGGCGACCGGCCCGTAGTCGGTGGGCATCAGTCGCTCACCCCCTCGGGCGTCCCCGGTTCCCCGTCGTCGCCCTCCGTCCCGTCGCTCGACGCGGAGACGGCGACGCCGGCGAGGATGCCGGCGACGGCGCCGACGACGAGCGAGAGGTTGTACGGGAGGCCGGTGCTGCCGCCCACCACGACCACGTCGCCCGCGACGGCCACGCCGCCGCCGACGACGGCCGCCGCGAGGGTCGGTCGGGTCGAGACGGCCGGAACGAGGAGACCCAAGAACACGAGTGGGACGGCGAACTCCAGGCCCCACGACGCCGGCACGTTTGCGCCCGCGACTACCCCGGCGACCAGCGACGCCTGCCAGACCACCCACAGCGACCCCCCGGCGGCGACGAAGTACCGGAATCGCGCCGTCGAGTCGGGGTCAGCCTCGCGGTACCACGAGACGGCGAGCGCGTAGGCCTGGTCGGTGAGGAGGTACGAGGAGAGCGTCTTCCGGCGCGAGCCGAACGGTCGGAAGTACGGCGCGATGGACGCCGAGAACATCAGGAGTCGGAGGTTGATGACGACGCCCGTGAGAACGGCCACGGCGAGCGCCGCGTTCCGACCCAGGAGGTCGACGACGGCCAACTGCGAGGCGCCCGCGAAGGCGAGAACGGAGAACCCGACCGCCTGCGCCGGCGAGAGCCCCGCTTCCACGGAGGCGACGCCCGTGACCAGTCCGAACGGAACGATACCGACTGCGACGGGCGTCGCGTCGCGGACGCCGCGTCGAACCGCGGGCGGGACGTGAGAGACGGGCACGGCTACCCCTCGTCGCCGTCCGACCAAACCGCTACCGCTTCCGGCACGGCCGGCGCTCGGAGCGCGGGTCCCTTCGGCGACGGGGGTTGCCGCGCGCAACAGCGTTCTACGCCTCACGAGGGACGAGTCGGTCGACTGTGACGTTCGCTCGCTCTTCGGCCAGAATGAGCACGTCGCCGTCCGAGGGGAGGGACTCTATCATCGCTGTCGGGCGTCCCGCGCCTCTCCCCGCGCGCTAATCGGACCGAGCCGTCTCCAGTTGGGTCGCCACCAGCGCGTCGAAATCCACGTCGTCGGTTCGGTACTGGTCGCGTTGTGAAAGGACGACGCGCCCCTTCTCGGTGATGGCGTACAGCCCGGAGTTCCGTGCGGGACCGATGCGCTCGACGAGGCCGTAGTCGGCCAGCACCGGCAGTCGGGTGTTGATGTACGAGCGGTCCCGGTCGAGGATGTGAGAGAGGTTCACCGCCGTGTTTCGCTTTCCGTCGGAGAGGGCTCGCAGGATGTCGAAATCTGTGGGGACTGCCAGTTTCATGCCTCAGTTTCGTGTTCGGTTACGGAGGTGAATACTAACTGCCTCTCAGCCACTGGACCGCTCATATCTCCCGTTTTAGACCCGATACTACCATAAAAGACGGTGCTCGTATATTCATGTCTTCGGCAATCGGCTGAGATTACGGAACGGAAACGTCCCCGAGACGGCGAAAGGACTCAACAGGCCTCGGGCGCTACGCACACCCAATGACTGGTCGCCAAGACGACGGATTCGTCGCGTTCTTCCGGCGGTACACGAAGACGTCGCTGCACACCGTCTCGACGGCGGCGCTCACCGCGTTCGGGACGCTGACGTTCGTCAACCGCGCGTTCGCCGCCGTCGCCATCGCGGCGTACGTCCTCCCGCCGGTCGTCCAGTACCTCAGGGACCCGACGTGGCCGCACGACGAGGCCGACGGGGACGGAGAGGCGGACGCCGCGGACGAAGAGACGGTGAGCGGCGAGACGGCGAGCGATAGGGAGGCCGCCGGAGGCGCGGGAGCCGAATCTGCGGAATCTACCGAATCTACCGAACCTGCCGAATCCGCCGAACCGTCCGGTGCGGCCGCCGCCGCCTCTTCCGGTACCGGGTCGGAGAGCGAGAGGGTCGACTCCGAGGACGGAACGAGGGGCGCGCGGAGCGACGAGGACGGAGACGAGACGAGCGAGTCCGGCGACCCGTCCGAGGAAGACCCGACGGAGGAGTCTCCGGAACCCGAGTGGGTCGTCGCGGACGCGCCGACGGACGGAGAGTTGTTCGACGCCGCCGTGACGGAGACGGGGGCGTACGCCGTCGGAGAGGACGGCGTCGTCGTCGCCGAGGGCGAATCCGAGTGGACCGTCGTCCTCTCGGACGGCCCCGGCGCGGCCGCAAACGACCTCACCGGCGTCGACGCCGTCGCGGGCGGCGGCGTCTGGGTCGCCGGCGAGAGCGGCGCAGTCGGTCGAATCGATCCGGAGTCGGGGCGGCACGCCGACTTCTCCGCGCCCGACGACGATACGAACGACGTCGCGGCCGTCGCCGCGGCCGGGTCCGGCGGGACGGAGACGGTGCTCCTCGCGGACGGGTCCGGACAGGTCCGCCGCGGCCGGTACCGCGACGGCGACGTAGCGTGGGAGGAGGCGGTGAAGCCGGGAAGCGGGTCGAGCATCGTCGGCGTCGAACTCCGCGGCGACGAGGGGTACGTCTGCGACAGCAACGACGCCGTGTTCCGGACGACGGACGCCGGGCGGACGTTCGAGTCGCTCGACTTCGAGGGGGCGAACGGCACGCTGACGGACGTGACCGCCGGCGGCGAGGCCCCCCTCCTCAGCGACGACGACGGCGCCCTCCACCGGTACGACGGGTCGCGGTGGACGCCCGAACGCCTTTCGGAGGACCCGGTGCTGGCGGTGGCCGCCGCGGACGCGGACGGCGTCGCCGTCGGCGAAGACGCGGTGTACGAACGGTTCGGCGCCGGATGGGAACGGGCGTCGCCGCCCGCCGTCGAGTCGCTGTCCGGCGTCGCGTTCGACGGGGCGACGGCCGTCGCCGTCGGCGAGGCGGGGACGGTGCTCGAACGGCGGACGGGCGCGGGCGAGTAGCGGGCGGGTCGCGAACCGGTCGGCTACTTCTCTTCGACGTGACGCACCTCGACGGCCACACCGCGGGTGCTCTCGGCCATTTCGGCGCCGAACATCTCCGCGCGGCCGACGGCGAACGCCTTCGGCCCCTCGACGACGACTTCGTCGCCGACGCGGATGTCGTCGTCCGCGTCCACGACGCCCGGCGCGAGGACGCTACCGTGCGGCGCGAAGTTGTCGATTTCGACGCGCTTGGTGGGCGCGTCCGACTCGCTCCAGACGCGCGCACCTTCGAGCGTGAAGGAGAGGACGCCGTACTGCGGCACCATCGTCGCCAACTGTTCGCCCCCTTCGTTCCAGACCTGCAGTTTGGGGTAGCGGCTGTTCATCTCTATGTCCGCGTCGGCGAACAGGTCGTCGCCCGCCCCGTCGCCGAACTGGAAGTCGGCGATGGCGCTCACGGTGTTGTGCTCTCGCTCCCGCTTCGAGTACTTCAGTTCGCCCTGGAGGGTGGACATGAGGTTCGCCAAGGAATCGGTCGTCGTCGGGTGGTCCTCGACGGTGTACTCGAACGGCACGCCCACCTGTTCTTCGACTCGCTCGCAGATATCCCGGTAGCCGTCTCCGGGGACGTGCGCGATGACGCGGGGGTAGTCGTTGCGTTCGAGATACCGTCGAAGAACGGTGGCGACGAAGCCCTTCTCGTCCTCGGACCACCGGCCCGTCACCACCGAGTCGTAGTGCTGGGCGGGGTAGGTGAGTTCGAGTTCCGAGGGAACGACGCCGATGGGCGAGGTCATGGAGGCGACGTGCGCGCGGAACTGGACGGCGTCGTGGAACTGCGAGTGACTCTGGGACTCGCTGTACGGTTTCGTCGCCGAACAGGGGACGAGGACGAGGGGGTTGTCGAAGCGGTTTCGATAGCGCGTCGTCACGCGTTCGGCGAAGCGCTGAATCTCGGCGCGGCGAATCGTGTCCGAGGAGGCCGCCGATATCTCGGCGTTGCGGACCACGGGCGTCCGTGCTTCGAGGTAGCCGTACTGCTGGTCGAACTCCCGGAAGGCGGCCGTGAGCCACTGGTCGTGGCGGGCCTGCCCCTCGATGTAGTCTCGCAGGCGGCCGTCCCGAATCCGCCGGCGAACGGTGGCGAGTTCCGCTTCGAGGACGTTCGCGTTGTGGGCCGCGCAGTCCTCGCGTGCGAACTCCTCGCGGGGGACGCGGCACGCCTCGCAGGCGCAGGGCAGTTCCTCCAAGTCCTCGAGGAAGTACTCGCTCTCGGTGGTGAGATACATCCCCTGCCGGCCCTTCACGCGGGCGAGTTTGGCGTCCACGAGGTCCACGCCGGCGTACGCCAGCGTCGAGACGTTACGCGGGGTGGCGACGCCCGAGAGGTAGAGTGCGGTGTCGGCCGGGAGCGCCCCCTTGGCCTCGATAATCGCCTCGCGGAACGCCGCGCCGTGGCCGACGAACCCGCCCGCGTCCGACAGAATGTAGGCGTCCGCGCCGGTGTCGGCGGCCGTCTCCGAGGAGACGACCGACGCGCTCGGATACTCGACGTCCGGCGGGTCGACGGCGAACGACTCCTGGACGCGTTCGTCGGTACCGGCGGGGAACGACCGGTGCGGCAACACCGTGAGCACGTCCTCGGACCCCTCGGGGAGGGTTCGCTCGGCGGTCCAGAGACTGCCCGCGTCCGCGGTCACCTCGTCGGCGAGGGCGGGCGTCGTCACGGACTCCGCGAGGCGGAGTTCGCCGAGTCGGGCGGCCCCGTCGCGCCCGTGAATCTCGAAGTAGTCGGTCATACCTCGCGTTCGGCAACGGAGGGTGAACTATCTTCCCTTCTCCGAACGGGAACCGTGGCCGCCCTCGTTTCGGCGCGGCGCGTTCCCGGGTTCGGGCGTCCGACGCTCGTTCGGTGCTACCGTGCGCCGAACTAGCATTTGTTACCCGCACGTGCGTGTACGATTCCGTTCATCGCTCGCCACGCATGAGCGTCCGAGGTCGCGTCTGTTCATCACGATTCCGCACCGAGGCGCCGCGCCGACCCCCTCCCTTTTGCGAGTTCCGGACGAATCGGTTCCCATGAGACGCACCGGTCCGTGGTCGGCCGACGAGGCGGCGACGTTTCTCGAATCCGCGACCGTCCCGATTCGACTGGCGTGTCGGACGCCGGACGGCGGCCTGTGGATGCTGTCGCTGTGGTACGTGTGGGTCGGGGGCGAGGAACCGGAACTGTGCTGCGCGACGGGCGCGGACGCCGACGTGGTCCGCTACCTCCGCGCGAACGACGAGGTGGCCTTCGAGGTGTCGACGAACGACCCGCCGTACCGCGGCGTCCGCGGGCGCGGGACGGCGACCGTCGAACCCGACGAGGGGAAGGCGCTGCTTCGGAGCCTCTTAGAGCGATACCTCGGCGGCGCCGACAACGAACTCGGCGCGTTCCTGTTGGACGAGGGGAGAGAGGAGGTGCGAATCCGAATCTCGCCCGAGCGCCTGCACTCGTGGGACTTCACCGACCGAATGCGGGACGTGACCGCCGAGGCGGACGCGCCGACGCCGAGTCGACTGCGCGGCCCGGACTGACGGCGAAGTCGGGACCGAGTCCGCGGCGCGGAGGAACGCGGCCCCGAGAGCGGCGTCGCCGCTCGGCGGGTGACGGTCAAAAAATCGGAGGTCGGAGTCTCGCGTCGCACTCAGTCGCGCCGGACCGCGAGGAGGGCCGCCGCGAGGAGGGCGACGACGGCGACGGCGACGCCGAACCCGGGCGTGCTGCCGTCGGTGCTCGTCGCCTCGCCGCCGTTCGTCTCGGTGGCCGCCTCCATGCCCATCTCCTGCTCCGTCTCGGTCATCTCGGACATCTCGGTGCCCGTGCCCATCTCCGTCCCGGTTTCGGTCGTCTCGCCGGAGAGGGAGACCTCCGCCGTGGCGACGACCGGACCGCCGCGGGCGACGTACGGCCCGTCGGCCTCGCCCTCGCTGGTGACGAAGTCGTAGGCCTCGTTGCCGTTCGTGTCCATGTGCGCCATCGGGACGATGGTCGTCGTCTCGTTCAGGGGCGCGGAGAGTTCGACGGTGACGTTCTCGTGGGTGCCGGGCGCGAGGTACTCGGAGGTGCCGCGGACGCTGTCGAAGACGGCGCCTTCGGTGACGCTCGCGTCGTGCACCGTCACGAATCCGCCGTCCGCCAGCGTCACGGAGTCTATCGTCACGCTCCGCCCGTCGGTCGTCTGGTTCGAGACGGCGACGACGGCGTTCACGGAGACGCGCGCGGTGTCGACGACGGCCTCACCGTCGGCCGTGTACGGGCCGTCGGCCTCGGGGAACGTGTACTCCTCGTCGCCGTCGGTGTCCATGTGCGCCATCGGAACCAGCGTCTGCGAGGCGCGGATTGGTTCCTCGAACGTTACGGTGACGTTCTCGTGGACGCCGGGGGCGAGGTACTCCGAGGTGCCGAGTATGCTGCCCTCGACCTCGCCGGCGAACAGCGAGGCGTCGTGGACGGTGACGAACCCGCCCTCCGAGAGTTCGACGCGGTCCACGACGACGCCGTGCCCGTCGGAGGCCTGCGACATCATGTGGACGTCGGCGGAGACGTTCACCGCGGCCTGCGCAACGACGGGTTCACCGTCGGCCGTGTACGGACCGTCCGCCTCACCCTCGCTCTCAGGGAAGGTGTACTCCATGTCGCCGTCGGAGTCCACGTGCGCCATCGGAACCAGCGTCGTCGACTCGTTCACGGGCGCGTCCAAGGAGACGCGGACGTCCCGGTGCAGACCGGGCGCGAGGTACGCGGAGGTGCCGCGGATGCTCTCGAAGACGGCTCCCTCCGTCACGCTCGCGTCGTGAACCGTTACGAACCCGCCCTCGGGCAGGAAGGCGCTATCGACGACGACGGACCGCCCGCCGGTCGACTGCGCGGTAAACGTCACGTTCGCCGTCTCCGAGAGCGTCACCTCGGCGGTGTCGACGACGGGGTTACCGTCGACCGTGTACGGACCGTCCGTCTGGCCTTCGCTCTCGGGGAAGGTGTACTCCTCGTCGCCGTCCGAGTCCACGTGCGCCATCGGAACCAGCGTCGTCGACTCGTTCACGGGCGCGTCCAGCGCGATACGGACGTTCTCGTGGACGCCGGGAGCGAGATACTCGGAGGTGCCGCGGATGCTCTCGAAGACGGCGCCTTCCGTGACCGAGGCGTCGTGAACCGTCACGAACCCGCCCTCGGAGAGTTCCACGCGGTCCACGACGACCGAGGCGCCGTCGGTGGGTTGCTCGCTCATCGATACCGTCGCGGCGACGGTGACGTTCGCCTGCGAGACGACGGCCGACCCGTCGGCGGTGTACGGACCGTCCGTCTCGCCGTTGTCGGCGACGAAGTCGTAGACGCGGTCGCCGTCGGTGTCGAGGTGCGGCATGGCGACGAACGCGCCCGACTCGGTCGGGGGTTCGTCGAGGTGGACGGTGACGTTCTCGTGCGTCCCCGCCTCGAGGTACGCGGAGGTGCCGACGACGCTCCCGAGGACGTTCCCTTCGGTGACGCTCGCGTCGTGAATCGTCACGAACCCGCCCTCCGAGAGTTCGACGCTCTCGACGACGACGGTGTGTCCGCCCGAGGGTTGGGCGGCGAACGATACTGTCGCCTCCGGCGACGACTGTTGTGCGGCCGCACCCGCCGGGATGCCCCCGACGAGAACGACCAGCGCTGCGAACACTGTTAGTGCGCGTTGCATACCTCAACCGGCGGACGATATTTAAAAGAAGATTTTCCGGACTGCGACCCAAATCTCTCCCCCTTCCGACCGTTTTCCGGCGTCTGAAGGACCGATGGAGCGTCTCCGCGGTCGAGAATCGTCGAGAGGAACGCGGCGCTCGGCGGACAGAGAGAGCGGAGGAACGGGGAGACGGAAGAAGCGAAAGGAGCGCGTCAGTCGAACGTGATCCAGGCGAGGAAGGCGAGTCCGGCCGTCTCGAAGACGTGCAGGAGCATCATCAGCCGCCAGACGATGACGGGGACGGCGGTGTTGAACCACCCCGACAGCGTCGGGTCGACGAGGTACATGTACAGCGCCAGGGCGTTCTGCGCGATGAGGAACGAGGCGAAGATGAGCAGACCCAGCGGGTGCTTAGACCGGAATTGGAGGTAGTTGCGGCCCCAGACGGACGCGAGCGCCAGCAGTAGCAGGATGTTGACTGCTGAGGCGACCCGCGCGACGTCAACCCAGATACTCATTCGTTCTCCCTAGCCGGTTGCCGTTTAAATACACTTTCCCAAATCTGACCATGTTCACTCCATCCCCTCTAGAATCTCCTCTATCGTCTCCCAGTTCGACTGCGCTCGCGGGGAGGGCAGATAGACAGCGCCGTAGTCGTCGCCGCTCCGCTGAACGACGTCGTTGTCCATCAGCACGTCGAGGTGATGTCTGACCGTCTTGTAGTCCAACTCTAACTCCTCGGCGAGTTGGTTCGCGTTGCGAGGCCGCTCATCGAGCGTCCGAAGGATACGCGCGCGGTTCGCTCCGCCGCGCGTTCCGGTCAGCACGTACCACAGGACGGCCTCCATTGTCCCTCATAACTCGCGCACACCACCTAAGCCCACCGAAGATGTCGGAGAGTGAGATTCTCTCTCCCAAAACGAGGATTCAGACCGTCTCGTCGGCGTCGTCGGGCGATACGCCGTCCGGAGACACTCCGTCGAGCGGTTCCAGTTCGACGCCGTCGGGGACGCGGGCGAGGGCCGTCTCGGGCCACCCGTCGTGCGCGAGAACGAACGACGCGTCCGGGTTCGACTCGACCAGTCGCGCGACGCCCGCCGCGGCCGCCTCGGAGGCGGCGCGGTCGGTCCGGTCGGGGACCTGCGCGGTGAGCGGGTACGTCTCCGAGAGGGCGCGCGGGAACGGTCCGAACGGCGGGAGGACGCGCCACGCCGCGTCGAAGCGGTCACCCGTCGGTGTCCCGGCCTGCGTGAGCAGCACCGTCCCGGAAACGTCCAACCGGTCGAGTCTGTCGTGGTGACGGCGCACCTCCGGCCGGCGGGCGCTCTCCGCGGAGACGGAGAAGAACGACCCCTTCGAGACGGGGTCCTCGCGTTCGAGTTGGTCGGCGTGGTCGAGGAGGGTGCGGTAGCCGTCGAGCATCGCGGGGTGCGACCGGGCGCGCTCTTCGACCAGTTCGAGGAGGTTGCCCGACCGAATCGCCTGCTTCACGCGTCGGAGTTCCTCGAAGGAGACGTGGAGGTTGTGCTCGGCGAGGAGTCGCTCCTGTTCTTCGCCCTCCGCCGCGCGCAAGTCGTCCGGGGAGTGCTCGGCGCAGATGGGACACGAACAGGGCAGGTAGTCGAGGTCCTCGAGGTGTTCGGTGCCGCGGACGGTGAGGTAGCGTCCGTCGCGGGCGTACAGGGCGTAGGCGGCCGAGTCGAACAGGTCACAACCCATCGCTACCGCGAGGGCGAACATCATCGGGTGGCCGGCGCCGAACAGGTGGACGGGCGCGTCGCGGCCGAGTCCGCGTTTGGCGCCCGCCACCGCGTCGACCATGTCGTCGTAGCGGTAGGCGTTCATCAGGGGGACGACGGCGCCGACGGGGAACACGTCCAACTCCGTCGCGTACGCCGCCCGGCCCGCCTCCTCGCGCAGGTCGGGGTACGTCGACCCCTGCACGGGCGCGTTGACGAGCATCTCGCCGGTATCGACGTCCTCGGCGTCGCGCAGAGCCTTCGCGGTGACCGCGAGTTCCTCTTCGGCCTGCTCCCGGGGGACGTCCGGCGGCGTCGGGATGTCGACGGGCGTGCCGATATCGGTCCCAACGTCGTACTGGAACTCCAGAATCTCGCGGGTCGTCACGGATATCTCGCCGTACTCGGCGAGTTGGAACGACCCCGAGTCGGTCACGATGGCGCCGTCGAAGCCGAGCATCTCGTGGAGGCCCGATTCTAAGGCCTCCTCGCGCAGGTCGTCGTTCTTGTGGATGATGTAGGAGTTCGTGATGAGTATCTGGGCCCCGAACTCGCGTTCGAGGCGCGCGGGCGACACCGTGATGATGTTGGGGTTGACGACCGGCATCAGGGCCGGCGTCTCCACCGTCACGCCCGCGCGGGGGACGTCGAGTTCGCCGATTCTGCCGGCGGCGTCCCCGTCGCGTATCTCGAAGTGGTCGCGCATGGTCGGGGTTTCCCGCCGGCGTTGCTAAGGGTTGCGTTCGGCCGGCAGTTCCGCCGGGCGAAGGGTTGCGTTCGGCCGGCCGTCACCGCCGGGCGCTTCGACCTCCGATAGTCGCGGTCTCGAACCGACGCTCGGGTCGGACCGGTGTCGAGGTCGACTAGGGGAGGAAGGCGGGTTGCTGCATCTGTCCGCCGTACTTCACGAAGAGGTAGAGCCCCGAGAACAGCGTCGCGTTGTACGCGCCGTGGGTCAGCGCGGGGACGACGATGTTGTCCGAGAGTTCGTAGACGGCGCCGAAGACGAGCGTCGGGAGCACGAGCACCGCGATGCTGATGAGGCGCGCGGAGGGGGCGCCCGACAGCGAGAAGTAGTGGATAGACGCGAAGATGAGGCTCGCGACGGGAATCGCCACCACGGCCGGGAACCGCTCGCGGATGCGGTTCTGGACGACGCCGCGGTAGAGCAGTTCCTCGCCGGGACCGATGAGCAGGATGGACGCCGGGATGAGCAGCAACAGCACCTCGGGGTTCTCCATGCCGATCTGCGCGGCGTTGTTCGTCCCGCCCTCGGCGCCGACCGAGGAGATGACGACCGCCGCCGAGAACGCCAATCCGAGCGCGAGGACGTAGCCGCCGACCACGTAGGCGAACTCGCGGAGCGACGGCACGCGGACGCCGACGTAGGAGATGTCGAAGTCGCGGTACCAGAGGTAGAGAACGGCGACGCCGCCGAACCCGACGCCGGTCGCCAGCGCCAAGGAGATGACGATGCTCAGGACGGGCGTTATCGGCACGCCGGCGAGGCTCAGGGCGACGCCGGCGGCGAGTACGAGGACCGAACCGACGGCGATACCCAGACCGGCCAACAGGACGGCGACGAGGAGCGCCCGGAGGCGGGCGCGAAGCGAGCGTGCGTCCGAGTCCGGCGAGACCGAAGACCCGGACGAGGACGTTCGTGGGTCAGTAGACACACCGGGCGTAGGGTTCCCGCCGTCAAAACGATTCGTGCTCCGGTGACGGTCTCACGACTCAGTCAGCGCCAGCGCTCGGCGAGTTCGTATCTGAGGACGCCGACGAGCGTGCGTCCGTCGCGCAGGTCGCCGTCCAGCGCCGCCGCGAGCAGGTCGTCGTACGCCTCGACGGCGACTCGGATACTCTCGTTGAAATCGAGGTTCCGCTCGCCCGTCGGTTCGCAGTCGCGCGCGACGAAGTGGTGGTGGACGGAGTTCAGGAGGCCGTTGGAGGGTTCGACCGCGCCGAGAGACTCCATCTCCCCGGCCTCGTACCCCGTCTCCTCTTCGAGTTCGCGACGCGCGGCCGTCTCGACGTCGTCGTCGTCGGATTCGAGCGACCCCGCGGGCAGGCCGCGGTTCACCCGACCGACCGCCTGTCGCCACTCCTCGACGAGCACCACGTCGCCGTCGGGCGTAAAGGGGAGAATCACGGCCGCAGCCGGTTCGTCCACGTAGTGAAAGTCCGTCTCGGTGCCGTCGGGAAGCGTCACCTCGTCCCGCCGGACGTCGAACCCCGGGCAGGAGTAGTCGATGTCGGTGCCGGTCGTCGCCCACGTCAGGTCCTCGTCGGCGTCCGCGTCGCGTGCCATACGCCGAGTCCGACCGGGCGCCGCAAAAAGCCGCGGGACGCGGGGGAAGGGGAGAAGAGAAGCGAAGACGGCGACCCGCTACCGGTCTCTGACGATCAGGACTGCGCCGGCCAGCACTAACACGACGGAGACGAGCGTGATAGCGACGTGGAGTTCGGTGAACCAGAACGGGGTCTGGAGTCCGGTCTGGAACACCACGAGGAGCAGCGAGAGGACGGGGACGTCCCCGTTCGCGCCGTCGCTCGCCGCGCGGTCGAAGGCGTACCGCTGCCCGCCGACCGTCTCGCCTTCGGGGAGTCGTTCGGCCTCGTAGGGGACCTCCGGCGTCCCGTAGCTCCACACCGTCTCGCCGGACTCGTTCACCTCGACGATGCGCTGGTTCAGCGAGTCGGTGACGAGGGTGTTGCCGTTCTCCAGCCGGTCGGCGTCGCGAGGCCAACTGAACTCGACGCCCTCGGCCTCGTAGAGGGTCCACGCCGGCTCCCATCGGCCCGTCGACTCGTTGCGGTGGAGTTCGACGACGCGGTCGTTGTGGCTGTCGGCGACGAGGACCGACCCGTTGCCCAGCCACTGGGGGTTGTGCTGCTGGCGGAGCAGTTGCGGGTCGCCGAAGCCGTCGCCGTCCTCGTCCTCGTTGATGACCTCGACGACGCCCTCGCCGCGTTCGACGATGACGAGTTGGTGGGCGTTCCGCACGGAGACAAGGTAGCGGTCCTCGCCGATGACGTCCACGTCGTTGATGTGGAGCCAGTCGGTCCGCGTGGGGTCGTCGGGCGCGTCGTACATCGAACTCGCGTTCCACTGCCAGGTCACCTCGCCGTTCTTCACGGTGAACACGCGCTCGTACTCCATGTCCGTCATGAGGTACTCGCCGGAGTCGAGTTTCTCCACGTCGTGCACCTCGCTGTTCGCTCGCGTCCGAACGGGGAAGGAGTACTCGTAGACGATGTCGGCCCCGCCCCCGTCGTTCGGGTCAAGAATGCGGAAGCCGGTGTGCGTGCACGGCGAGTCGTACGGGCCGCACTCCTGATAGCCGGAGTCCATGAAGCCCGCCATGACGCTCCCGTTGTCGAGCATCGTCACGTCGAAGTAGCTGTCCGTCTCCGCGGCCCGCCACTGCATCTCGCGGCCGTCGAGGAGGTACACCGACCCGCGTTCGTGGAGGCCGGGGCCGCCGCCTTGCGACCCCACGAGCGTCTGTCGGGTGCCGTCGCCGGCGCCGTCGCCGGCGGCGCCGACGTTCGGTGCGAGGGCCGCGCTGACGACCAGCGAGGAGACGAGGAGAGCGACGCCGAGGACGACGAGCGCCGTCCCGGTTCGTCGCGACGTATCCGGGCGTAGTCCGGTCATCGGTTACCGGTGACTGGACCCACGGCGACGAAAAGCGTTCGGTCCGTCGGCCGCCTCCGAGGAACGGTCAGTCGCGTGTCGCTTTCAGTTCGAGCGTGTAGCCGAACGGGTCTGTGACGTAGACGGCGGGGGCGACGCCCGTCGCGCCGAGCGGTTCGAGTTCGCGGTCGAGTTCGACGCCCGCCTCGTCCAACTCGGCTTTCAGGTCCTCAATGTCGGCGTCGACGCGGAAGGCGAGGTGGTCGAACCCGTCCCCCGACGGCGTCCGGAACTCCTCGTCGGGTTGCAGGTGGAGGACGGCGCCCGGCGCGAGGCGCACGGAGAAGAAGGGTTTCTCGCCCGCCTCGTACAACTCGCGGTTCTCTATCTGCAGCCCCAATCGGTCGCGGTAGAACGCGACGGCGCTCTCGACGCCGTCCGCCGGGATGTGGAGGTTCGCGTGGTCTATCTCGGTGACGTCCATGCGGAGGTGAACGGGCCCGACCGACGTAGATTCCGGGGGCGCGGCTGCCGCCGAGGAGAAAAGATTATGCTCCGTTCGTCAGTTTACTCACGATAACCGATATGTATCGACTCGCCCGCGCTCACGCTCACGAACGGTCCGCGTCGACGCCGCGGGCGACGGTGTAGATGTTCGTCGGACACGAGTTCTTCGCGTTCGCCCTCGCCGGCGTCGGCGTCCGTCTGGCCGGTGGAGACGCGCGTACCGCCCTCACCGCAGGGTTCGTCGCCGCCCTCTGCGCGCTCCTTCCGGACCTCGACATCGCCTACGGGTTCGCGACGTACCTCCTCGCCGTCGGCCGCGGCGCGCCCCTCTCCTGGGAGGCGTTCTGGGTCGTCGCCAACGGCGTCCACCGCGTCGTCACGCACCCCCTCCCCGTCGGCGTCGCCGCGACGTGTTGGTTCGCGGCCGCCGCCGCGGTCGGACGCGTCCGCGACGCCCGGGCGGACGTCCGCGCCGTTTCAGTGACCGCGGCCGGCGCTCTCGCCGTCGTCGCTCTCCTCGCCGCCGGGGCCGTCGTCCCGGCGATGGGCCGCGTCGCGGGCGACGCGTCGGCCGTCGTCGCCGCCGTCTACCTCGGCACCGTCTGCGTCGCCGGCCTCGCCGTCGCCCGACGGACCGACGCACCGGTGGGCGTCCTCGTCGTCGCCGCCGGCGTCGGCTTCCTCTCGCACCCCTTCGGCGACGTGTTCATGGCCGCGCCGCCGCCGCTGTTCTCGCCGTTCGCCGCCGCACCGCCGACCGGTCGGGTGGCGTTCGCGGCCGACCAGACGCTGAACCTCCTCGGCGTCCTCTTCGTCGAGGTGGCGGCGGTGTGGGCGGGCTTTCTCGTCTGCCTCCGCCTGACCGGCCGCCGCCTGCGCGAGGCGTTCGCGGGCCGGGCCGTCGTCGGCGTCGGCTACGCGCCCGCGGCGTTCCTGCTCCCCCAACCGACGATGGTTGACGCGCACGTCCTCGGGTTCACCGTCGTCCCCCTCGCCGTCGTCGTCGGCGCGACGGCCGCCGGGTGGGGGACCGGAACGCGGGCCGACCGCGCGGTGCGCGGCCTCGCGACCGGACTCGCGACGCTGACGGTGGCCGGAGGGGCGTACCTGCTGGTGTACCTGCTGGCGTGAAACCTCAGAGGGAGACGCCGTCGAGGTCGGATTCCAACCCGTCGACGTGGTCGTTGTACGACTCGACGAACCCGGCGAAGTCGCCGACGAGGCGGCGCACGTCCGGCGCGGCGGGCGGTTCGTACTGCGAGAGGAGGTAGATGCCGCCCTCGCCGCCGACCCGGAGGTACGACGCCCGGTCGACGTCGCGCTTCAGTTCCCAGCGGGTGCCGGAGACGGTGGTCGCGAAGGTGCCGTAGTCGGTGCCGTCGTAGCGGTGCAACTGGACGGCAATCTCGTCGCACACCTCCCGAATCCGGCCGACGACCCGGTCGCGTTCCGAGACGACGGCGTCCGTCCCGCGGGGGTCCGGGAAGTCGGTGGAGACGTCGTCGAGGACGCCCGAGAGCGAGGCGACGTGGTCGTTGTACGACTCGACGAACGCCTCGTAGTCGGCCATCGCCGTCGCCAGTTCCTCCGGGTCCGGCGGGCGCTTCGTCGAGACGACGTACGTGGCGGACCCGCCTCGTCCCTCGAACCGGAGGTACTGGAGCGCACCACCCTCGTACTTCAGCGTCCACGTTCCCCGGTCGGTCTTGAACGACCGCTGGCCGTAGTCGCCGCCCTGGAGGAGAGCGAGTTCGCGCGCGATGCGGCCGGCGTGGGACTCGACGGCGGCGACCACCTCGTCGCGTCGCTCGGCGACGGCGGCGGCGTCCGCGACGTCGAAGTCTATCCCCTCTGTCATTCGTGTCGCGGAAGGGGAGCGACGGGGATAACGCCTCTGAACGCGCGGGGTCGGCGGGGCGGCGGGCGCCGAAACGGGGCAGGGCGAGGGGGCCGGTACGAGCATCAGCGGGGTGAGAGGGCGTCGGCGGCGAAAAGCGGGGACCGAAAAGAAGCGGAATCGAGATGTTCGTGGGGAGAGAGTCTCAGTCGACGATGAACTGGGTGGCCACCTCCAGCACTTCCGCCCGGCCCTTGGCCTCGTCGACGACGTTCGGGAACGGGGTCGCGCCGTTCAGCGCGTTGAGGAACGCGGCGTGACGGGCCTCGACGCTGTGGATGCCGAGCGCGGCCGACAGGAGGTCGTCGCTGCCGATGTACGGCGCGGCGCCCGCGTAGGCGGCGACGCCCGTGTTCTCGAGCGCCATTCCCGTCTCGAGGAACGCCGTGGGGTCGTCCGTGACCATCGTGCCGAACTCGTACTCGGCCTTCTCGACGGGCGTGCCGCCGAGGTCCGTGATGACCTGTTCGAGCGTCTCCACGTGGGCGGCCTCGTGCTCGCCGATGGTGGTGAGGTGCTCGTAGACGGCCTCCTGGGCGGCGGAGGGGAGGTGGGAGATCATCCCGGAGCCGGTGATCGTCTCGTAGCTGTAGAACCCGCCGAGCGACTTCAGGTTGTGCTGGTAGAACGCGTCTTCGAGATGTTCGAGGGTGAGCGCGTAGTTCAGCACGTCGACGTCCCAGATGCCGGAGCCGGCTATCTCGGTCGCGCCCTCGGAGTTCTCGGAGCCTTCGCCCGACCCCTTGCCGTTCCCGTTCCCGTTGCCCTGATGGTTGTCGGCCGCCACACCCGACGTCCCGAACGCCAACGCACCGAGTCCCGCCGCAGTCGAACCCGCGAGGAACCCGCGCCGCGAGGTGACCGCTTCTTGAACCGACTCTACGCCCGCGCCGAACGGCGACCCGTTCGTTCCGTCTTCCGTGTTATCTTCGTTCGTCATCAGTAATCACGCGCCGAAGCGCACCTACAACTGCGTCTGTCGGTTAAATGAGGGTTTTCCGAACTCCCACCCAAATTCGTACTTAGTCACCATTAGTGAAATAAAATAGGGAGTGTATCTCTCACCGAAGAGGGTGACGCGGCGGGAGCGGCGTCGGCTCATTCGCGGGGGCGGTCGGTCCGCCCAATTCATAGGCGTCCGCCTCGAATCGACGGACAGGTATGGGTGGTGATTCGCGGTCCGACGCGTCCGGACCGAGACGGCGGTTCCTCCGGCGGGTCGGCGCGGGGACGGCGTCGGCGCTCGCCGGCCTGAGCGGATGCGGTCGGCCCGACTCCGACTCGGAACCCTCGACGACGAACGCGGAGACGCCCGTCCCCGACACCGCCACCCCGACGGCGACACCGGAACCCGAGTCGTCGTCCCTCATCGACGTCCGCGGCGCGGTGTACTTCCCCTCCCGGACGTTCAACCAGTACCAGGCGTGGGAACTGTACGACCCGGAGGAAGCGGCCCGCGACCTGTCGTACGCGCGGTCGGTCAACGTGAACGCCCTCCGAACGCTCGTCAGCTACGAGTACTGGCGCGACAACCCCGCCGAGTCCCGGCAGAAACTCGACCACTTCTTCGGGGCGGCCGCCGAACGCGGCGTCGGGGTGTTGCCGGTGCTGTTCGAGAGCATCGGCGAGGAACCCACGGCGGAGAACCTCTACGACCGGGACGTTCTGCGCAACGGCGCGATTCGGTCGCCGTCCCACGAGGTCATCAGGAACGAAAGCGAGTGGGCCGGCCCGCACCAGTTCGTCCGGTGGTTCGTCGAGCGGTACGGCGGCCACGAGGGATTCCTCGCCGTCGAGGTGATGAACGAACCCGGGGAGTGGGACGACCGGGTCCGGTTCTGTCGGGCGATGCTGCAGGCGGCCCGCGGCGCCGACCCGGACGCGCCGCTCACGATGGGGTGTATCGGTCTGTCGAACAACCTCCTGTACGACGACCCGCCGCTCGACGTGTTCCAGTTCCACTACAACCTCCCGCCGACGGCGGCGCACATGGAGTCGGCGCTGACGGAGGCCGCCCGGTTCTCGCGGGAGACGGAAACGCCGGTGTGGCTGACCGAGTGGCAGCGCACCCGCGAGGAACCGCCGGACGTGCTCGTCCCCAACTACTCCTCGCTGGCGACGACGGTGCGCGGCGGCGACATCGCCGGCGACTTCTTCTGGCAACTGATGCTCAAGCCGGCGTACGGTGCCGTCCAGCGGGCGAAGGGACGCCTCAACGGACTGTTCTACGAGGACGGCTGGGTGTACTCCGCGGACGACGCGCGGGCCATCGCGGGGGAGGACGGCGACTGGAACAGCCGTCAGACGTGGCCCGAGTGGGCGAAGGAACTCCGTCGGAGCGATAACGACGACGACGGTTAGTAACGCGAAACGCTTCGCGTCGCTCACGCCGTTCGCGGCGACGGCGCAGATTCGAACCACGGTCGCTCGCTTCGCTCGCTCCCTGATTCGAATCTGCTTGGGTACGTTTCACACCCACTACGGACTCCTCACTATCGCTCGTCGTTGCGAAGTGGGGTGAAAATGGGCCGGCGCAGATTCGAACTGCGGTTACGGCCACCCGAAGGCCGAAGGATACCAAGCTACCCCACCGGCCCGCACCTCGAACTGAGTCCTGCGGCGCGTTTAACAGTTGTGATTCGCGGTGTCGTCAGTACGTCGCGAATCCCTCGGTATCGAGGTAGTTGTGGACGACGGTGACGGCGTGGTCGGCGTGCAGCACTTCCGGCCCGAGGCGGACCCGTTCGTCGGCGGCGTCGGCGAGGAGGGCGGCCTCCTCGTCGGTGAAGTCACGGTGGTCCGAGAGGACGAACACCGGATTCTCGGGGGGTTCCACGTCGACCACCGGGTCGCCCGCCTCGTGGAGTTCGACGACGGTGCCCTCGTCGGCGACGGCGTCGAGCGTCGACTCGAACCCCATCCGGCGGAGGGTCACGCCGGGACTGGCGTCCGCGGGCATGTGTCCGATGGCCTCCTCTCGGACCTCCAACGCGCCGCGTATCAGCGCCGCGGTACTCCGTTCGTCGGGGTTGAGGCGTCGGAGTTCCGCCCCCTCGAACCGGACCGTGTACTCGTCTCCGAGGACCAGGTGGACGCGGACCGAGTCTCGAATCGCGTGCGAGAGGAAGAACGCGGAGTTGACGCACCGACACAGGACGTCGAGGCGCCCCGCCGCCCCGGCCAAATCGTCCAACGAGAACTCGGCGGTCGTCGGCGCATCGTGACCGATGATGACGAACTGTCGCATGTGCGGTCCTCCCGCCGGACGCCTAAGGCTCTATCCTCTCGCCGACCGGCGGGTTTACCGAGGGTGATGACAGTCGGACTAAGCATAACGAACTATCAGGCGGGTTTGAATCGGACGAACGCGCATCTATCTACTCAGAGAAGATACAAGCGAGTCACGTATCTGACTTAAGGCGACGAATCGTGGTAAAACAACGAACCGGGCATCAGTTCACCGACATACATTTAACCACCAATGTTTTACAAGAAAAAAGCTGCTCCCGGCCGTTTCACCCGGGTTAGGACAAGATTTGCCTGTACCGGAGGACATTCGTTAGGTATTTATTCGGCCAGTTGGTGATTCTGGATATCCCTCGGCACAAGGTGTACTAACCTATGTCAGACAAACACAAAACCTATCACAGCAAACTGAACCGTCGCCGCGTTCTGCAGGGACTCGGTGGCGTGGGTATCGCGGGTCTCGCCGGCTGCGCCGGCGGCTCCGGGAACGAGACGGAGGGCCAGAGCGGAACGGGCACCGGCGGCGGGAGCGCCACGGAGGGCGAGAGCACGGACGGCGGAAGCTCCGGTTCCGGCGGCAGCCTCCGGATGGCGCTGGTCAAGAGCCCCATCGAGTTCGACCCCATCGTCCTCAACGACGTGCCGTCCTCGCAGGTCGTCGACCGGGTCGTCGAAGGGCTCTACACGTACGACGAGAGCACGGGCGTCGTGCCGCTCCTCGCCGACGGAGAACCGACCGTCGAGAACTCGGGACAGCGCTACACCGTGACGATTCAGGACGGGGCGACGTTCTCGAACGGCAACCCCGTCACTGCCAGCGACGTGAAGTACTCCTTCGAGGCGCCGGTCGAAGAGGAGACCGAGAACGCCTCGGAGGTGAACATGATCGACTCCATCACCGCGGTGGACGAGAAGACGGTGCAGTTCGACCTGCAGTACCCCTACGCGCCGTTCAAGAACACGCTCACCTGGTACGTCGTCCCGCAGTCCGTCCGCGAGGAGGACAAGCAGGCGTTCAACACGGGCAGCGCGCTCACCGGGTCGGGTCCGTTCGTCTTCGAGGAGTGGCAGGAGGGTAACTTCGCCCGCCTGTCCGCCAACGAGGACTACTGGGGCGACCCGAAGCCGAATCTCTCCGAGATAGAGTTCGTCCCCGTCGAGGAGGCGACCACCCGCGTCACGACCCTCAAGAACGGCGAGAACGACGTGGTCGAAGAGATTCCGCCGAAGCAGTACGCGACGGTCAAGAGCATCTCCGACGCCAGCATCAGCGAGGTGCCCGGAATCGGCTACTTCTACGCGGCGTTCAACTGCAAGGAGGGGCCGACGGCTGACCCCAAGGTCCGCGAGGGCATTGACTACGCCTTCGACATGGATTCGGCCGTCTCCAACTACGTCGAACCGACGGGCGTGCGCCAGTACAGCCCGTACCCCCTCTCCATCGCGGAGGACTGGGGCTTCCCCATCGAGGAGTGGAAGCAGATTCCGCACTCGAAGAACGTCGACCAGACGAAGACGCTGTTCGACGAGGCCGGCGTGCCGGACGACTACTCGTTCAAGGTCATCGTTCCGCCGGACGACAAGCGCGAACAGATCGGCATCACCATCTCGAACGGCATCAAGGAGGCCGGATGGGACGCGACCGTGCAGCGTCTCGACTGGGGCGCGTTCCTCAACAAGTACGTCTCCGGGAAGGAGGCCGACTACAACATCTACACGCTCGGCTGGTCCGGCACCCCCGACCCCGACGCGTTCGCGTACTACCTGTTCGGTCGGACCGACGACACGCTCGGCGTGACGAACGGGACGTACTACGGCAACAACAGCGAGAGCGGAAAGCGGGTCGCCGAGAAGTTCCTCGAAGCCCGCCGCACGCCGGAACAGGAGGCGCGCAAGCAGCTCTACGTGGAGGCGACGACGACGCTCCTCAACGACCGCGCGCACCTGCCGGCGTACAACCTCAAGAACAGCTTCGGCGTGAAGAACTACGTGAACGACTGGCACGCACACCCCGTGAGCAGCTTCACGCTAGCGACCGACTACAACAACGTCTCCGTCAGCGAGCAGTAGAACGACACGACGGAGGCCGCGATGCCACATTTATGTACGCACCAACCACAACCCGACGTTTAGAGACATACGTGACCGGAACGCGGGGAAGAAACTGACGATGGGACGCCTCCGTTACACCATCAGCCGACTGCTCCAAGCGGTGCCGGTGATAGTCGGCGTGATCACCATCACGTTCTTCCTCACCGACGCGATTCCGGGCGACCCCGTACAGATCATGCTCGGCCCCTCGCCGAGCGCACAGCAGGCCGCCGCCATCCGCGCGAAGTACGGGCTGGACCGACCGCTCTACGTCCGGTACTTCAGCTACCTGTTCGACGTCATCCGACTCGACCTCGGAACGAGTATCTACTACCAGGTGCCGGTCACGCAGAAAATCATGGAGCGCCTGCCGGTGACGCTGTACCTCCTGCTCGCCAGCTTCACGTTCGCGCTCGTGACCGCCGTTCCGCTCGGTATCATCTCGGCGAAGCGCCGCAACCAGCCGACGGACCACGTCTCTCGAGTCGTAGCGCTGTTCGGCGTCAGCACGCCCTCTTTCTGGATCGGGCTGATGCTCATCATCATCTTCTCGTTCTGGCTGGGGTGGCTGCCGTCGACGAACATCATCCTCCCGTGGACCGGACCCGCGAACGTGGACGGCGCGAGCAACCAACTCGACGTGATAATCAAATCGCTCCAGCATCTCGTCATGCCGATGATCACGCTCGGGACGCTCCAGATGGCGGCGTTCACCCGCATCGAGCGCTCCTCGATGCTCGAAGTGCTCGGCGAGGAGTACGTGAAGCTCGCGCGCGCCTACGGCGTCAGCGAGAGCAAAATCGTCCGCAAGCACGCCTTCCGGAACGCGCAACTGCCGCTCATCACGCTCGTCGGCCTCCAACTGACGAGCGCGCTCGGCGGGGCGGTGCTGACGGAGACGGTCTTCTCCATCAACGGGATGGGCCGGCTCATCATCACGGCCGTACAGAATCAGGACTACCAACTCATCATGGGGACGACGCTCGTGTTCGGTCTCGTGTTCGTCATCGGCGTCATCATCACGGACCTCTCGTACGCCTACGTCGACCCCCGAGTCTCCTTCGACGGGAGCGAGTAACTCATGGCGACACAGACAGGAACCTCTCTCGACGCGGACGAAAGCGGCCCCGAACAGCCCGAGGCCCGAGTCGGATTGCGCTACACCCTCTCGCAGGTCAAGCGCGACCCGACGGCGCTCGTCGGGCTCGGAATCATCGTC
The DNA here is from genome assembly GCF_031624495.1 of Halogeometricum sp. S1BR25-6. Classification (NCBI taxonomy): domain Archaea; kingdom Methanobacteriati; phylum Methanobacteriota; class Halobacteria; order Halobacteriales; family Haloferacaceae; genus Halogeometricum; species Halogeometricum salsisoli. The sequence goes on from NZ_JAMQOP010000002.1 coordinate 755,494, forward strand.
TTCATGTGCGGCGTCGCGTTCATCGGATTCGTTGACGGCGTCCTCTTCGACTTCCTCGGCGACTTCGACGCCTTCGCCAACATGGGCGTCCACCAGTACGTGCTGGCGGAGACGTTCTGGGTCAACCCGGCGAACGACCCGAACAGCGCGCAGATACTCCGTCCGCCCGTCTACCTGACGAACCAGCTCTACCCGAACGAACCCGGCACGTGGGCGCACCCGCTCGGCACCGACCACCGCGGGCGCGACATCCTCGTCCGCCTGTTCTACGGCACGCGCATCGCCATCACCGTCGGCATCGTCTCGACGGGCATCGCGCTGGTGCTCGGAACGCTCGTCGGCGCCGTCGCCGGATACTACGGCGGCTGGATCGACGACGCCCTCATGCGCGGCTCCGAGACGCTGTACGCCATCCCGTTTCTCATCCTCGTCATCGCGTTCATGACCGCGTTCGGGCAGAAACTGTCGTACGCGATGATCGGCGTCGGTATCGCCACCATCCCGACGTTCGCCCGCCTCATCCGCTCGCGCGTGCTCTCGGTGCGCGAGGAAGACTTCATCGAGGCCGCGCGCGCGGCCGGCGTCCGCGACCGCGACATCATCCTGCGGCACGTCGTCCCGAACAGCTTCGCGCCCGTGCTCGTGCAGGCGACGCTGCAGATCGGGGTCAACATCCTCATCATCGCCGGGCTGTCGTTCCTCGGCTACGGCGCGCAGCCGCCGACGCCCTCGTGGGGACAGATGCTCTCGAACTCCCGACAGTACATGCTGCCGAACGCGTGGTTCAGCATCTGGCCGGGCATCGCTATCCTGATCACCGTCGTCGGCTTCAACCTCATCGGCGACGGCCTGCGCGACGCACTCGACCCGCGGATAAACAACTGATGAGCGAACCAATACTCAAAGTCGAAAATCTGAAGACGCAGTTCTTCACCGAGGAAGGGACCGTCCGCGCGGTGGACGGCATCTCCTTCGAGGTGAACGAAGGCGAACTCGTCGGCCTCGTGGGCGAGTCCGGCGCGGGCAAGTCCGTGGCGACGAGTTCGATCATGCGGCTCGTGGAGGACCCCGGCGAAATCGTCGGCGGCACGGTGACGTACAAAGGTAAGAAACTCGTCGACTTCGAGGAGGGACCGGACGGCGAACTCCGACGCTCCTCGGAGATGCTGTCGAACGAGCAGATGCGCAAGCAGATCCGCGGCAAGGAAATCGCCATCATCTTCCAAGACCCGATGGAGGCGCTGAACCCCGTGTTCAAGGTCGGCGCGCAGCTTCGCGAGTTCATCGAGATAAACCGCGGCATGAGCGGGAAGGAGGCCAAGCGAATCGCCGTCGACATGCTCCGGGAGGTCGGCATCCCCGAACCCGAGAAGCGCTACGAGAGCTATCCGCACCAGTTCTCCGGCGGGATGCGCCAGCGCGTCATCATCGCGATGGCGCTGGCGTGCGAACCCGACCTCATCATCGCCGACGAACCGACGACGGCGCTGGACGTGACCGTCGAGGGACAGATTCTGGACCTCGTCGAGGACCTCCGGCAGAAGTACGACACCTCCTTCGTCTGGGTCACGCACGACCTCGGCGTCGTCGCGGAGATATGCGACCGCGTGAACGTGATGTACCTCGGCGAGATAATCGAGCAGGCGGACGTGGACGACCTGTTCCACAAGACGCGGCACCCGTACACCGAGGCGCTGTTGAACTCCATCCCGCGACCCGACCAGTCGGTCGACGAACTGAACCCCATCAAGGGCGTGATGCCCGAGGCTATCAACCCGCCGTCGGGGTGTCGGTTCCACACTCGCTGTCCGGACGCGCGGACCGTCTGCAAGGAGGTCCATCCCGCCTATCAGGACGTCAGCGACCCGGACGAGGCGAGACACATGGTCTCCTGCGTGAAGTACGAGAACGTCGGCTACGACGACGCCGAACCTCTCGAAACGGAGGCGACCGGCGCGTTCGGCAGCGGCCTCGTCGAGGCTCGGGGTGAGAGCCAATGAGTCAGGGAATGGTCACCGGAAGCGACGACGATATCGACTTCGGCGAGACGCTCCTCCGCGTGGAGGGACTCACCAAGTACTTCAGTCAGGGCAGCGGCCTCATCGCCAGCCTGTTCAACGACGAGGAGGTGAAAGCGGTCGACGACGTCTCCTTCGACATCGCGAAGGGCGAGACGCTGGGACTCGTCGGCGAGTCCGGGTGCGGGAAGTCGACGCTCGCGCGGACGGTGCTTCGCCTGCTCGAACCGACCGACGGCGCGGTGTGGTTCAAGGGAGACAACCTCGCGGAGATGAGCGGCGAGGAACTCCGCTCGATGCGCGAGAACATCCAGATGATCTTCCAGGACCCCCAGTCCTCCTTGGACCCGCGGATGAAAGTCGGCCCCATCGTCGAGGAACCGATGAAGGCGCACGGACTGTACGGGGGCGAACGCGAGCAACGGGCGCGGATGCTGTTGGAGAAGGTCGGCCTCGACCCCCAGCACTACAACCGCTACCCCCACCAGTTCTCCGGCGGGCAGCGACAGCGGGTCAACCTCGCCCGCGCGCTGGCGGTCAACCCCGACTTCATCGTCTGCGACGAACCCACTTCGGCGCTCGACGCCTCCATCCAGGCGCAGGTGCTGAACACGATGCGGGACCTACAGGATGAGTTCGGGCTGACCTACCTGTTCATCAGCCACGACCTGAGCGTCATCCGCCACATCTCCGACCGCGTGGCCGTGATGTACCTCGGACAGTTGGTCGAACTGGCGGAGACCGAGGAACTGTTCGAGCGCCCGCAACACCCCTACACGGAGGCGCTCTTGCAGTCGATTCCGGTGCCCGACCCGCGGGCGAGCGGTCAACGGGGCGTGCTCGAAGGCGACGTCCCCTCGCCCATCGACCCGCCCTCGGGCTGTCGGTTCCGAACGCGCTGTCCGCGACTCATCGCTCCCGAGGAGTACGACTTCTCGGCGACGGAGTGGGAACGCGTGCGGGCGTTCATGCGCGAGACCCAGCGCCGCACGTTCGAGGCCGACGGCGAGGCGTCGCTCCGCAACGAGTTCTTCCCGGACGGAACGCCCGAAGGCGAGGCCGGGTCGCTCGTGGAGCAGAGCATCGACGAGGTGCTGAACGACGACTGGGACGCCGCCGAGGAGCGACTCACGGGGGCGTTCGCCGAAGAGAGCATCTGCGCGCAGGAGATTCCCTCCTACGAGGTCGAACCGGTCCACGGCGACGGCGTCCACTTCGCCGCCTGCCACCTCCACAACGACGACGTGCGGGGCAGCGTCGACGCCGACTGACCCGTCTCTCGTTCTCTCCGGATATCCGTTTCGAGCCCCGAACGCGCGAGCGGCGGCGTCAGCGCTCGATTCGAATCGTCGTCGCGTCGGCGGGGCGGTTCCCCGCGAGGGCGAGGTGGGCGCCCACCTCGTGGACGCCGGGGTCGGGTTCGACCCACCGGGTCGCCGCGCCGTCGCCGCCGACGCGCTTGAACAGGCCGTTCCACGTCCGCGTGACCACCTTCCGCTCGCCGCCGCGGAACGTGAGTTTCGAGGGCGACTCCGAGACGTAGACGCGTTCGTCGCTGGCCTCCAACTCGCCGTCGACGGTCCACCCCCACAGGCGGCGCGTGGGCGTCGTCACGCTCACGGGGAGGGGGAGGCGGTTCTCGATGACGACGGTGAGTTCCACCGGGTCGCCGACGGCGTACGTCTCGCGGTCGGTCCGGACGGTGACGGAGAGCCCCCGTCTGACGATGGCCTGCGGGACGAACTTTCCGAGGGCGGCGGCGACCGGGCTCTTCGTCTCGTCGAATCCGTAGCGGTCCCCGCGTCTTCCGTCGCGTCCGTCGGTCGGCATCCGTCGCCCTGGGTTGTCGCGCGCGGCGTTTACCTCCGTCGGTCGTCCGGTCGTCCGGTCGTCCGGCCGTCCGGCGCGAGGGGTTATGCCCTCCCGCCCCCGACCGTCCGCATGGACCGACGCGAACTCCTCGCGTTCGCCGGCCTCTGCGGTCTCGGGGCGACGAGCGGGTGTCTCGGATACACCGTCGTCGAACGGGACGCCGTGACCGACCGCCGCGTCCGCATCGCCGAGTTGGAGGCGAAACTGCGGGCGCGGGAGGAAGAGATGGCGTCGCTGCGCGCCGAACTCGACGCGCTCCGGGACCGAATAGCGGGGCCGGAGGTGAACCTCGTCCGGGCCGTCGAATCGTGGTCGCGCGCCGGGGACGTGGTGACGGAACAGACCGACCGCGTGGCGGGCGAGACGCTCACCGCGGCGGTGAGCTACGACTACCCGGTTCACCCGGCCGCCGGCGGGACGGGTCGCGCCGACGCGACCGTGCGGGTCGAACTGCGGCGCGGCGACGACGTCGTCCGCGAGGCGGAGACGCGGGTCCGCATCACCCTCGACCGGGACCAGACGCTCGCGGAGAGTCCGCTCGAACTGGCCGTCTCGGACCTCGACGCCGGGGAGTACGCGCTGGCGGCGCGCGTCGTCGACAACGTGAGCGGCCTGACGTCGCCGACGGCCGAGACGACGGTCGAACTCGGCTGAGCGGCGGGAAACAGCCCCGCCTCCGAGCCGTTCCGTTCACTCGCGGCGTCGGCGGAGCGCGTACGCCGAGAGGGCCGCGCCGCCGGCGGCGCCGGCGAGAAGGTTGGGTACGTCGACGGCTCGACGGACGCGCGACGGCGAGAGCGTCGCGCGTTCGCGAAGCGCCCCCTCCTCCTCGGCACTCTCGGGGACGGAGGCGACGTACTCGCGCACCTCGCCGGGAGCGATGTGGGCGGTCACGGCGTCGTCCAGGAGCGACCCGTCGAGTCCGGCGGCCTCGGCGGTCAACTCGTACGTCGCCGCCCGCTTGCCGACGACGGAGACGCGGTAGTCGCCGGCGGGCGCGTCGTAGCGGTAGCGCGTGCCGTACACGTCCCCCCGACTCCGGTCCATCATCTCGGCGCGGTTGCGCCCCACGGCCGTCCCGTCGGGAGCGACGACGGAGAGGCCGACGTTCGGCGAGGAGACGGTGAAGCGGACGGCGCGTTCGAGCAGGTGCGAGAAGTCCCCGTCGTCGGTCCGTCGAGGGGCGGTCACGTCGGCGTCGGCGCGGATGGCCCGGTCCCAACGGTTGAACACGAGGCTGTCGAACTCGGCGTGGTTCGCGAGCGGTCTGTCCGCGTTCGGAACCACCTTCAGCCGTCGGCGGTACCGCGGGCGGTAGGACTTCGCCGGGACGTTCGGGTTGTAGACGTCGAGCAGCGTCGCGTCCCCCCGTTCGGCGTAATCGTAGACGAGCACTTGGTGGGACAGGCGCGTGGCGGTGTCGACGAGCGTCACGCCCGCCGTCCCGAAGGCGTCCACCGTCGCGGTCAGCGCCGCGAGTTCGGCGGCGTGGTCTATCTTCTGCGGGCGGAGCATCCGACGCCGACCCAACCACGAGTGCACGTCGAGCAACTGCGTCGACTGGTACTCGTCGATGCGGGTACCGACGGTGCCGCCCTCCCCGCGGGGCACCTCCGGCGTCCGGAGTTCGGCGGCGTGCTCGACCGAATCGGGGAGCGCGTTCGGGTCCTCGAAGAACTCCTGCGCGGCGAACGTCATGCCGTAGCAGTGGCCATCCGTCGAAGACAACTGCGCGGCGGCGACGCGAATCTGCGAGGCGACGAGGCCGACGAGGGCGTCCGGCAGGCGGGCGACGGGCGTGCCGAACAGGTCGGCGAACGGCCCCTGCCAGTCGAGGCGGACGCACTCTCGGACCTCCTCGTCGGCCAGTCTGCGGTGGTCGTGGCCGGGGTAGGCCCGTTCGCTCCCCCGCCAGTTTCGGAACCCGAACCCGTGGACGGAGGGGTCGAACCCCTCCCGGGGGTCGGCGGCCGCGACGCCGGGCGCCGCGGCGAGACCGACCGCCCCCGCGCCGACGGACGCGAGGAACCGCCGCCGTCCCATCTTCGTCATCGCCCCCTAGTGTAGGCGGAGCGGACTTGACTGTTTCCCGGAGCGTCGTTTCCGGCGCAAAATATCGGTCGGTCGACAGTGGTCGGCGCTCCGAGGTTCGCCCGGCGAGGGGCAACGCGGAACCCGCGCGCGTCGTGACGCGATTCAGACGTCGATGGTCGGGACGCCGCCGCCGTCCACGCGGTAGGTCGACCCGGAGACGTACGAGGCGAGGTCGGAGACGAGAAAGGCGACGACGGGCGCAACCTCCTCGGGTTCGGCCACTCGGTCGAACTGGAGAGCGGGCTTTTCCTCCTCCAAGAACGCCCGTTCGGCCTCCTCGACGGAAATGTCCCGTTCGTCGGCTATCTCCTCGAACATCGCCTGCACGAGGGGCGTCCGCGTCGTCGGCGGCGCGACGGCGTTCACGCGGATGCCCTCCCCCAGATACGCCTTCGAGAGGTTCTGTGTCAGGTTGATTATCGCGGCCTTCGAGGCGTTGTACTGCGGCATCTTGTCGTGCGGCATCAGTCCGGCGTCCGAGGCGACGTTGACGACGCTGCCGCCGTCGCCCTCTTTCAGGTAGGGGAGCGCCGCCTTCGTGACCCGCATCGTCCCGAAGAGGTTCGTGTCGATGACCGTCCGCCACTCCTCCTCGGGGACCGAATCGAGCGTCTCGAAACTGCCGGTCGTGCCGGCGTTGTTCACGAGGACGTCGACGCCGCCGAACTCCGCGACCGTCTCCTCGACCAGTTTCTCCACGTCGTCGGGGTCGGTCACGTCCACCTGCACCGTGAGGACGTCGCCGTCCATCTCGGCCGCCGCGTCCGCCAGTTCCTCCTCGCCGCGGGCGCAGATACAGACGTCCGCGCCTTCCGCGGCGAGGGTCTCTGCGATAGCCTTCCCGATACCCTTGCTGCCGCCGGTGACGACGGCGACTCGGTCGTCGAGAGCGAGGTCCACGTGCGCGCTTCGGGCGTGAGCGGAAAGAGGGTTGTCGCCGCGGAAGGCGCGTTCGCGTCCGGGTTCAAGTTCGGGTTCGGTTCGCGTCCCGTGCCCGCGCGAGTCGACTCGCGGGGCGACGGGGTTAGCGGGAACGGCGGGAACGTGGGAGCGGCGAATCCGGTTCAGTCGGTCAGCCCGTAACCGCGCTTGAAGAGGGCGACGTTCAGCGCCGTCACGCCGGCGGTGAGGGCGACGAGGACGGCCAGGGAGGCGTTCGGGTCCACCTCGCTGACGCCGAGGAAGCCGTAGCGGACGCCGTTGACCATGTATATCATCGGATTCAGCAGCGACACCTGCTGGACCGTCGCCGGCAGTTCTCCCAGCGAGTAGAACACGCCGCCGAAGAACACCAGCGGTCGCAGGATGAACTGGTTCATCATCGTCAGGTCGTCGAAGTCGTCGGCCCACAGGCCGCCGACGACGCCGAACCCGGCGAACAGCAGGGTGATGACGAGCATGAACGCGACGAGGTAGAAGGGGTTTTCGACGCCAACGGTGGTGAAAAAGGCGCCGATGACGGCGACGAGGGCGCCGACGACGACGCCGCGGGCCGCAGACGAGAGGACGAACGCGCCGACCATCGACCGGTACGACAGGGGGGAGGTGAGCACCTCCTCGATGTAACGGTTCCACCGGCCGTGGAAGATGGAGAAGGAGGCGTTCTCGAAGGCGTTCGACACCGCGCCGAGGACGATGAGACCGGGGAGGATGAAGAGGATGTACGGGACGCCCGCTATCTCGTTGATGCGTTCGCCGAGGATGACGCCGAACACCGAGAAGTACAGTACGTTCGTGATAAAGGGCGGGACGAACGTGTTGCGCGGGCGGCGGATAAATCGGAGGACCTCGCGCTTGAGGAGGGCGTAGAAGCCCGTTCGTTCGACGTTCATTGCTTCGCCTCCGCCGTCGCGCGGTCCTCGTCGGTTCTCGTCATCTCGACGAACACCTCTTCGAGCGAGGTGCGCGAGATTTCGAGGTCGACTATCTCGTGGCCCGCGCTATCGAGGCGGCGGACGAGTTCGGGGGCGACGAGGCCGCCCTCGTGGGCGGTGACGACGAGGCGCGCCCCGTCGAGTTCGACCGCTTCGACCCGGTCGTTCTCGGCGGCGAAGTCGGGGACTGCGGTGGGCGCGTTCCGCAGGGTGACGACCACGTCGTCGGTGCCGCGGTTCATCAGGTCCTCGGGACTCGCCACCTCAACCACCCGGCCGGAGTCGAGGATGGCCACCTCGTCGCAAAGGCGTTCGGCCTCCTCGATGTAGTGGGTCGTCAGGAGGATGGTCGTCCCCGAGTCGTTCAGTTCGGTGATGGTCTCCCACAGTTCGCGGCGGAGTTGCACGTCGACGCCGGCGGTGGGTTCGTCGAGGATGAGGAGGTCCGGGTCCGTGATGAGGGCGCGCGCGAGGACGAACCGGCGTTTCATCCCGCCGGAGAGCCAGTCGAACCGGGTGTCGCGCTTGTCGTAGATGCCGACGCGCTTGAGCACCTCGTCGGCGCGTTCGGCGGCCTCTTCCTCCGAGACGCCGTGGTAGCCCGCCTTGTGCTGAAGCACCTCGCGGATGGGGAAGAAGCGGTCGACGTTGAACTCCTGGGGCGCGAGGCCGATGCTGTCTCTGGCCTCGCGGTAGTCGTCCTCCACGTCGTAGCCGAACACCTCCGCGCGGCCGCCCGACTTTCGAACAAGGCCGACGAGGACGTTGATGAACGTCGTCTTTCCCGCGCCGTTCGGGCCGAGGAGGCCGAAGAACGACCCCTCGGGGACGTCGAGGTCGACGCCGTCGAGTGCCTGCACGTCGCCGTAGGACTTCCGTAAGTCGCGTATCGTGATCGCAGAAGACATCGGATACCGAAGGTCGGCGACTGCGCGGATTAAGCGCACCGACCGCGGAACCGGGTGAGAGACGCTGGCACGGACGACGAACGGCGACGCGACTATCGATAGAATCCTAGAAAGAGTATTAGACACATACTCATCTGTATTAGGTGCTAATTTACACTAAAGAATATTAACACTATCAATCATTATGTTTATTTAGGAGACTGAAGACGGAGCAGACGAGGTGACACAGGATGGCAGTACCCGGCGCAGTACGCGCCCACCGCCCCGCGTTCCGTCAGCAGAACCGCTCGACGAACAGCCCCGACCCACCGATACGAGATAGATGACGACACCCACGACCCGACGCACGACCCGAACGATGACCCGAGACTACCCGAACAACGAGGAGAACATGGACGCCCCGCTGGTCCCCTTCATCGCCGACCCGACCGGCCGGACGGAATCGACGGAACCGACGGAACCGACGACGTCGACGCCGACGGGGACGGAAACGTCCGGGAGAACCGACGAGGACGACATCGGCGGTCTGCGCCGCGATATCGCCGCCCTGCGCGACCAACTGGAGCGACTGGAGACGCGGATGGAGACGGAGGAGCGACGATGAGTTCCGACCCCTACGAGCGCACGACGGGCGCCGACGTGTTCACCCGCGACGTCGACAACGAGTCCGCCCGGGAGTTCCGCCGGATGCTCGACGAGCAGAACTTCGTCTTCGCGCCGGGCATCTACCACGCCCTCGACGCCCGACTGGCCGAACTCGCCGGCCTCGACGCGGCGTACATGAGCGGCTACTCGACGGTTCTCGGCCAGTTCGGGTTCCCGGACCTGGAGATGGTGACGATGACCGAGATGGTCGAGAACGCGAAGCGCATCGTCGAGGCGACGGACCTGCCCGTCGTCGCCGACTGCGACACCGGCTACGGCGGCGTCCACAACGTCCGCCGCGCCGTCCGCGAGTACGAGAAGGCGGGCGTCGCCGCGATTCACATCGAGGACCAGACGACGCCGAAGCGCTGCGGCCACATCGCCGGCAAGGAGATCGTCTCGCGCGACAAGGCCCGCGCGCGCTTCGAGGCGGCCGTTGACGCCAAGCAGTCCGAGGACACGTTCATCATCGCCCGGACGGACGCCTACGGCTCCTCGAACGGCGACTGGGAGGAGCACTTAGAGCGCGGACGCATCTACGCCGACGCCGGCGTCGACATGGTCTGGCCGGAGATGCCCGACCCCTCGCGCGAGGACGCCGTCGAGTACGCCGAGACCATCCACGAGACGCATCCCGACCTGAAGTTGGCGTTCAACTACTCCTCGTCGTTCGCGTGGTCCGAGGAGGAGGACCCGCTCACGTTCGAGGAACTCGGCGACCTCGGATACGAGTACATCTTCATCACGCTGTTCGGCCTGCACTCGGGCGCCCACAGCGTCTACGAGGACTTCAGCAACCTCGCGGAGAACGACGAGGTCGGACAGATGGACCTCGAAGAGCGCTACATCGGTCACCCGACCGAATCGCACCACGAACTCGCGTTCGTCTCCGACTACCAGGAGACGGAGATGGAGTTCGACCGCGAGGCGCGCGAGCGAATCGAGAGCTCCGAGGGCTTCTCGGAGGAACAGAGCGACCCCATAGAGAGCGACGACTGACGATGAGCGAGCAATCATCCCAGACGGTCGACCGGACGGAAACGGAAGCGGTCCAGCCGACGATGCGGCGGAGCCAACTGGCGACGCCCGGCAGCGACGAGACGATGGTGCAGAAAGCCCCCCAATCGGGTGCCGACGAGGCGTTCTTGGACCTCGAAGACGCCGTCGCGCCCGGCGAGAAGGTGGACGCCCGCGAGACGGTCATCGAAGGCCTACGGGACGGTGAGTGGACGGAGACGCGGGCGTGCTTCCGGATGAACGGCGTCGACACCGAGTGGTGGTACGACGACGTCATCCAGGTGGTCGGCGCCGCGGGCGAGTCCGTCGACACCATCATGGTGCCGATGTGCCACGACGCCTCGACGGTGCAGACGGTCGACAACCTCCTCACGCAGGTGGAGGCCAACGAGGGCCTACCCGAGGGGGAGATAGGCCTCCAGTGTCAGATCGAGTCCGCGTCGGGCATGACGAACGTCGCGGAGATAGCCCGCGCCTCGGACCGAATGGAGTCGCTCGTGTTCGGACCGGGCGACTACACCGCCAGCGTCGGCGCGGCGGGTCTGACCATCGGGTCCGGCGGCGACTACCCCGGCCACTACTGGCACTACCAACTGGCCCGCATCGCCCACGCCGCGAAGGCCGAGGGGTTGCAGGTTATCGACGGGCCGTACGCCGAAATCGAGGACCCCGAGGGGTTCCGCGAGTCGTGCCGAAACGCGAGCCTCCTCGGCTGTGACGGCAAGTGGGCCGTCCACCCGAGTCAGATCGAAATCGCGAACGAGACGTTCGCCCCCGACCGCGAGGAGGCCGAACGGGCCCGGCGCATCGTCGAGGCCTACGCCGAGGCGACGGCGCAGGGGAAGGGCGCCGTTTCCGTCGACGGGGAGATGGTCGACGAGGCGACGAACAAGATGGCGCGTCGACTCGTCGCCCGCGCGGAGGCCGCCGGGGTGCTCTGAGACGAGGTAGCTCGTATCACACCTGAAAAAATATTAAGTAGAACTACCCCGTCTGCCGAATCGAGTCCCGCGACCCGCGGGCAGAGGAACCGATGCTCCGTCACACCGCCACTCGTCGTCCGACTCCGACGGTAGCCGCGCGTGCGGCCGCCGTGGTCGGCGACGAGGGTAAGTGGAGCATCGGAATCGACGCGGAGTTCTCCGGCGACGGTTCCGAGAATTCCCCCCTCTGCGTCCGGTCCGCGCTCGGCGCGTAACGTCGCGCCGCGCGGGCGGGGTCCGGGAACCCGGCTTCGTCTCCGTGTGACTCACGCTCGACCGAGACGACGCCGGCCTCGCACCTTTCTCGCGCGGCCGACCACGCTCCGAGTGCCCACCGTCGCGTCCGCGACTCCGCCCTGACGCGACGCGACCGGACCGCTCCCGTGTCGGCACTCGACGCCTCGTCCCGACGGACGCGGCGGGAGGCGCGTTCGACTCGCGCCGGGAGTTTATGGCAATCAGTCATGCCGGTCCGGAGGCACAGCAAGCGAACGAAAAAGAACGCGTCGTCCGCACGTCGTTGACGGTTCTCGTCACGCGGAACGCGGACGGGAACTTAGAAGAGGGCGTCCGCGCCCGCCTCGCCGCCGTCGACTGCGTCGTCGGCGTGGACCGCGCCGACGTGAGCGGGTTACGACCCGCACTGAACGACGTGCGCGTGCAGGTCGACGTCACCCTGCGTGTCAGCGGTCCGCCCGACGAGGCGAGCGTCGCCACCGCCCTCGAATCGGGCTTCGGCGTCAAGGAGGTGCGGGAGGTGGAGGTGGCGTAGGTTCCGCCCCCGCTTCGGCCCTCCCCCACGCGCGCCGCGGCGAACGCTCAAGTCCGTCCGTCGCCACGTAGAGTCGTGAGTTCCGCAGACCCCTCCAACGCCGACGCCGCCCCGTTCGTCGTCCACGGACCGGTGACGGACGCCGCCGACCCCGAAGCCGAGGCCCTCGCGCGTCTCCGGCGGGTGAGCTACTACATGGACAGCGCGATAGAGATTCCGGGGACGAACCTGCGAATCGGGCTGGACCCGATTCTGGGACTGCTCCCCGTCGCGGGCGACTTGCCCGCCGCGGCCGTCTCAGCCTATATCGTCGCGGAGGCCGCGGCCCTCGGCGCGCCGCGGGAGACGGTGGCGCGGATGGTCGGCAACCTCGCTGTCGACGCCGTCGTCGGGTCGATTCCCCTCGTCGGCGATGTCTTCGACGCCGCGTGGAAGGCGAATCAGCGAAACGTCCGCCTGTTCGAGGCGCGGCGCGCCGACCCCTCGGGCGCCGAACGCGACGGGCGGGTGCTCGCCGTCGCCGGCGTCCTCCTGTTCTGCCTCGTCGTCGTCCTCGGCGCCGGCGTCGCCCTCGCCTCGTGGTGGCTCCTGTCGCAACTCGTCTGAAAGGGGAAGACAGAAACGCGGTCCACGTCATCGTCCGGTATGAGTATCTTGGAGGACGCGCGCGAGGTGGCCGCGCAGAGTCCCGTCTGCGACCCGTGTCTGGGCCGCGTCTTCGCGGACCGGAGTTTCGGGCTGACGAACGCCGAACGGGGCCGAAGCCTCCGCGTCGCCGCCGCCCTCGAAGACGACGAGGAACCCGAGGACGTCTCGCGGGAGGACTGCTGGGTGTGCGAGGGCGAGTGCGCCCGGTTCGACGAGTGGGCCGAACGCTGCGCCGACGCCGTCGAGGGTATCGAGTTCGACACGTACCAAGTCGGGACGCGCGCGCCGCCGCTTGTCGAGGAGAACGAGGTGCTCCTCCGCGAGGGCGCCGGACTCGCCGAGGACGCGGGCGAACTCTTCAAGTCGGAGTTCAACCGCGAGGTGGGCAAGCGGTTCGGCCGACTCACGGAGACGGAAGTCGAGTTCGGCCGCCCGGACGTGCAGTTCCTCCTCGACATCGACGCCGACGCCGTGGAAGTCGAACTCAACTCCACGTTCGTCTACGGGCGCTACCGCAAACTCGAACGGGACATCCCGCAGACCGAGTGGCCGTGTAACAAGTGTCACGGGACGGGCTACCTCGGGAAACAGCCCTGCGACAAGTGCGACGGGACGGGCTACATGTACCAAGAGAGCGTCGAGGGTCTGACCGCCCCCGTCGTGATGGACGTGATGGACGGCACGGACGCGAAGTTCCACGGCGCCGGCCGGGAGGACGTCGACGCCCTGATGCTCGGGACGGGCCGGCCGTTCGTCGTCGAAATCATGGAACCGCGCCGCCGTCACGTCGACGTCGAGCGTCTGGAGGGGGACATCAACGCCTTCGCGGAGGGGAAAGTCGAAGTCGAGGGCCTCCGCCTCGCCGCCTACGACATGGTCGAACGCGTGAAGGAGTTGAACGCCTCGAAGCGCTACCGCGCCGAGGTGGAGTTCGGCGACGACGTCTCCGAGGACGAACTCGCCGACGCCCTCGCCGAACTCGACGGGGCGACCATCGAACAGTACACGCCGAACCGCGTCGACCACCGACGGGCGGCGCTCACCCGGACCCGCGAGGTGTTCGAGGCGACGGGCGAATGGAAAGACGAGCGACACGCCACCGTCGAGGTGCACGGCGCCGGCGGCCTCTACATCAAGGAACTCGTCTCCGGCGACGAGGGACGCACGGAACCGAGTCTGGCGGGCCTCCTCGACGTCGACGCCGCCGTGACGGCGCTGGATGTGACGGGCGTCTACGGCGTCGACGAGAAGTTCGAGAACGAGTCGTTCTTCCGCGACGAACCGCGGTAACGGGGTCCCCTCCCCGATCCGTTGCCGGAGTGACCAACACAACGTTTAGGAACTTCCGGCCGCGCCTACGAGTGAGAGCAGATACCATGTGTCACCACTACGAGTCGAATCCGGAGTGGGAAGCGCTCGTCGAGAAGCAACTTCGCGCCGAGTTCGAGGAGGACGACGGACTGGAGGAATCACCGGACCGGGCCGACCCGCCCCTCGCCGACGACTGAGCGCCGCCCGCTCTCCGCTCTTTTCTCGACGCCGACCGCAACCGCTTAGTCGTCGCTGTCCGCCGGAGGAGGTATGACAGACGGGTCGCCCGTCCTCGTCGGCAGCGACGAGGCGGGGAAGGGGCCGGTGCTCGGACCGATGGTCGCCGCGGCGGTGCGCGCCGAGGCCGACGCACTCCCGGCGGATATAGACGACTCCAAGCGCCTCTCGCCGTCTCGCCGCGAGGAGATAGCGGCGACGCTCCGCGAGAGCGACGGCGTCGAAATAGGCGTCGTGTTCGTCGACCCCGAGCGCATCGACCGCCCGGACACCGACATGAACGCGCTGACCGTCGCCGCGCACGTCGAGGCCCTCGCCGGCGTCGCGCGCGAGGGCGACGAGGTGGTGACCGACGCGGGCGACGTGGACGCCTCGCGGTTCGGGAGACGCGTCCGGGCGGGCGTCGAAGAGGCCGGCGTCGCCGTCTCCGTCACGGCCGAACACCGCGCCGACGAGACGTACCCGCACGTCGGCGCGGCGAGCGTCGTCGCGAAAGTCGAACGCGACGCTCGGATGGCGGCGGTCGGCGAGGCGTTCGCGGCGTACGGTCCCGTCGGAAGCGGCTATCCGAGTGACTCGACGACCCGCGAGTTCCTCAAAACGTACGTCGAGGAGACGGGAGAGCTACCGGACTGCGCGCGGGCGTCGTGGTCGACGTGCGACGACGTGTTGGCGGCGGCGGCGCAGTCGTCGCTGGGCGAGTTTTAGTCGGCGGGCGAGGAGAAACGATTGGGGTGGGGAGAGGGAGGACGGAACGGCCGTCAGCGCATCTCGGCCAGCGAGACGTACGACTCCCGCTTGGCGGAGACCCACGTCGTGACGCGTTCCTCGTCGTCGGCGTGAAGTGGGTAGATTGTACACTCGTCGGACTCGTCGTCGTACTCGACGACGGTCGAGACCAGCGTCTCCGAAGCGGTTGCGACGTGCGGGGCATCTGCGTTGTCCGTCAGGGTGGCGTCGGTTGACATAGTGTACGTACTCCGTTGTCTACGTCGTCTCCCGCGCGAGCGGGCAACTACGTCTGCGTCGCGGTACAGTTTACAGTACATTCTCCTACGCAGTTAAACGATAGCCTATACGATTAGGGCGTCGCCGCCATGAAAATAGACGGACGGTAGCGGGGTGGTCGGAGACCGCCGTGAACCGTAGAGTGGGGCGCCCTGCGATGCGTACCGGCGGTCCTCAGCGGTCGATAGTCATCAGCGCCCGAAGGATGTCACCGTACGCCGGGCGGGTGATGAGGACGCCGACGAGAACGCCGAGGATGGTGAAGATGGCGAAGCCCTGAAGGTCGCCGAGCGACAGCACCGCCAGCGGCGACATCGCCACGATAGTCGTCGCAGCGGCGGCGCCGATGACCCAGAACGCCTTGCGGAAACGCGACTGGAAGATGCGCCGCGAGGAGACGTCGCCCTCGGCCATCACCTCGTCGGCGATGATGATGAGGTCGTCCACCCCGGTCCCGATGACGGCGATGAAGCCGGCGATGACCGAGAGGTCGAGCGGATAACCGATGGCCGCCGCGGCCCCGAGGAGGATGACCACCTCCGAGAGCGCGGTGACGATCATCGGCGCGGCCACCTTCACGTCGCTGTAGCGGACGAAAACGACGCCGCTGACCGCCAGCACCGCGATGATACCGGTGATGAGCGAGTCGATTTTGAAGCTCTCACCCTGACTGGGCGAGACGTAGGAGGTGGTTCCCCCGTCCTGACCGGAGAGGTCGAGTTCCGCCGGGAGCGCCCCCGCGCGGAGGTTGATTGCGACCTGCTGGGCCTCGGAGGTGTTCCGGGCGGTCAGGACGAACTCCGGGCTGTTCGCCCACTCGCCGCTCCGCATGCTGCTCGCGAGGCCGCCGTCCATCCCGAACGCGTTGACGACTTCGCCGTCGACGACCAACAGGAGACACGGTTGGGTGCTGTTGGGGTTCTGGTCGTACGTGCAGGAGGTGCCGCCGGGTTGTGCGATACCGGTCCGGACCAGCGACTGCTGGAGTTCGGGGGCGACCGAGGACTTGATGGTGACCGGCACGGACGGGCCGGTGCCCTGTTCCTGCACGGAGCCGATGGTCTGGAAGTCGTTCTGCTGGAGGACGACCTCCGAGCGGTAGGTCGTCGAGCCGTTCTCCTCAACCGGGTAGTACGCCTGGACGACGACGGTCCCGCGTTCGGAGACGAGTTGGCGGACCTCGCTCGTGTCGCGGTTCGGCACCTCCACGCGGATGAAGTGCTGGCCCGTCGCCGTCGTCACCTGCTGGACGGACCCGCCGGAGAGGCCGGCCTGGTTGATCTTGTCGGTGAGGATGCGGACGACCTCCTCGCGCGTCGCGGCGGTGACGCCGTCGCGAACCGTCTCGAACCCGTAGCCGGACGATTGGAGCGCGTTCCGGAACTCGTCTTGGGTGACGTTCTCGGCGGTCACTTCGACCGTCGTGGCGTTGGCCGACTGGCGGGCGATGACGTCGGTCACCGTGGCCTCTTCGAGGTTCGAGGCGACGGTCTGTTCGACCACGCGCGGTTGGTCGCCGCCGAACTGGACGCCCTCGGCGGTCACGCCGACGAGGGGGGCGCGGATGCGCGTCCCGCCGGAGAGTTCGAGGCCGAACTGCAGGTTCGTCGGCCCGGTGTCGGTGGCGTTGCCGACGCCGCCGGACCCGGAGTCCGCCCCGAGCGTCGGCGAGAACAGCGCGAACGTGGAGGCGAGGAGGAAGACGACGAGGAGGATGACCCGCCAGTTGTCTCGGAGACCCGCCATCACCGACGCACCCCCTCGAACTTGTACCAGCGAAGCAGGCTGAGGTTGAGCATGTAGGTGTTCATCAGGTCGGCGGCGAGACCGAACACGAGGACGGTCCCGATGGCCGCGAGCAGTTGGATGCCGAACAGCGTCGCCGTGATGGTCATGACGACCATCGCGGCGATTGAGGTGAGCGTCATCGTCACCCCGGTCCGCATCGCGCGGTACGTCGACTCGTAGAAGTCGCCGGAGCGCCGGAGGATGTGGTTGTTCAGGAGGATGTCCGAGTCCACCGAGTACCCGATGAGCATCAGGAGGGCGGCGACGGTCCCCAAGGAGAGTTTGATGCCGAGGAGGTTCATCAGGGCGACGGGGATGACGATGTCGGAGAACGCCGAGATGACGACGGCGACGGAGGGGACGAACGTGCGGAACATGGCGAAGACGAGGATACTCATCCCGAGGAAGGCGGCGGCGACCCCGCCGAGGGCGAGCCACTGGGTGTCACCGCCGAAACTGGCCGACACCGAGGAGATGGAACGGACCTCGAAGCCGGCCCGTTCGGCCTGTTGGGCCAGACTGTTCGCGTCCGTTCCCGACTGGAACGTCACGATGTACAGTCCGCTCTCCGCCGGAACGGACTGGACGGAGGCGGGTTCGGCGTCGAACGCCTGCTGGATCTGTTCTCGGGCGTCGCCGGAGCCGTCGACGACGACCTGAATCTCCGTCCCGCCGGTGAAGGCGATACCCTGGTTGACGGGGACACCCGTCATGACGTACCACCCTGCGATGACGAGGAGCGCGACCGCCAGCACCGCCAGGGGGACCGCGGCGAGTTGGCGGTTCGTGTACCGGGTGTAATCTACCTCCGGTACCGTGAAGTCGACCATGCGTGGCGTTCGTCACGGTCCCCGAATAAGCCTTCTTATACGCCCCCACGCGTCGACTGCCGATACGGCGGTGCGTACGACCGTGAGACGTTTTGGCGCCGGGGACCTATCGGGTGTATGGGCGACGGCAACGCGGACGCGACGGCGGCACCGAGAGAGCACGACGAGGCGCGCCGGGTGGTCATCTCCTACCCCGACGACCTCAGCGCGTGGGCGCGCGACCAACTGGAGACCGACCGGTTTCGGCTCTACCTCCGGCGGGTGCTGGAGGACCTGACGCCGGGCGACACGTGGGAGGAGTTCGTCGACGTGGGCTGTTGCGGGAACTCTCTGGACGTTCCCCTGCGCATCGAGTCCGTCGACGGCGTCGAGACGATGGGTCCCGACACCGAAATCGAGTACGCGACGCGCGAGAGCGAACCCGGCGAGGTGGCCGGCGGCTGGCAGGTCCAGAGCGCCGACGGGCCGACGCCGACGAGCGGCAAGGACCGCGAGAGCCGCGAAGAGCGGTCCTGAACGGCCTCAGGCGAGCGCGCCGTTCGTCAGGTCGAGGACGATACCCACGATACCGAGGACGAACAGGACGACGAGCGACCAGAACCACAGGTCGCTGTCGGCGATACGCTGAATTCCGTCGTCGGTCGTCCCCCGGGAAGCGCTCCGAGCCAGCGTCGCCAGCACGAACAAGCCGAACGCTGCGAATACGACCCCAAACAGGGTGATACCCTCGGTGAAAAACTCGACGAGGCTGTCGACGACGAGCGCGAGCGCGTACAATCCCATGCAGACGACCACGACGCGTTCTCTGTCCATACCGGGCCTCATCGCCGGACGACGATAGCTCTTGGGCGACGACGAGCGATCAGAGAAAACGGAAGACGGCGCCGACGGCGAGGAGGACGACGGCGATGGTCTGCGGCCAGAAGAACCAGTCCCGTCGGGCGAACTGCCCGAAGCCGTACTCGTCGTCCTCGTGGCGCAGGTTCCAGAGACCGGACCCGACGAGCAGCAGTCCGCCGAACGCGGACAGCGCGCCGCCGAGAGAGAACCCCCGCGTCGCCATTATCCACGCGCCGGCGACGAGGTAGAGAGCGCCGACGCACGCGTACTGGATCACCAACGCTCGGACTCGGTCCATGTGGGGACAGTTCGAGCGGCCGGTATAACAGCCCACCGTCCTACGGTCCGGTTCGATTCGGAGGAAGGGCCGAGTGCGCCGCGGCGTCTCCCCGGGGAACGGTCAGGGCATGTACCGGACGACGACGACGCCGGGGGCGGTCCGAATCTCGACGCGGTTCACGCCGAGTCGGGCCGCCCGGGACAGCGTGTTCTCCGCGTCGTCGGCCACGTCGGTGGCGGCCTGCTCGGTCTCTTCCTCGGGCACGGTGATGACGTGAATCTCGCCCGTCCCGGCGCGCTCCTTTTGGGTGAGTTCGCCCGTCGGTTGCGACGCGGCGACGTCTCGGGAGTCCGCCGTCGGCGACTCGTCGGACAGTTCGATGGTGAGCCCCCACCGCGACTCAATATCGACGAGTTGGTACGACACGTTCATCGGCGGGTCCGGGGCGACGACGCCCGTGACGGCGTCATGGCGTTCGACGCCGGGGTTCGACGACAGCGTGTGCACCTGCCCGGTGTCGACGTTCTTCAGCACCGCCGAGTCCTTGTCGGCGGCGGTCACGAGGAACGTCCCCTCGACTCGCTCGTCGTCACCGTCGCTCGGCCCCGCGTCGCCGAACGGTTCGTCTCGGCCGACTCCGTCGTCCTCGGTCATCGCCCGCGAGTAGGCGCGGCGGCCACTTCCGGGTTTCGTCACGCTCTCGGCGTCGCTCCGTCCCGAGAAAGTCAGCCGAACAGTTTGTGCGCGGCGGCGACCAGCAGGGCGCCGCAGAGCGGGACGACCCACGACAGCGCCTGCGGAACCGCGTAGAGAAGCGCGACGAGCGGCGCGAACGCACCCGACGGCGGGGGGCGCGTCACCGTCTCGCCGTCCAACACGAACGTCTCGGGCATCGACGCGACGACGCCCAAGTAGAGGGAGAACAAGAATAGGTAGCCGGCGACGGCGAGCGCCACCTCGTACCGCGGCGTCGACTCGATGTCTCGTCGATACCGACGGGCGACGGCGAGCGTCGGCGCGACGGCCGGGAGGACGACGAGAAGACCGATGACGATGAAGAACGCCCGCGAGAGCGTCAACGACCCGCCCTGCACCGCCGCCGTCCGGCCGAGGAGGACGACGATGGCGGCGACGACGAACAGCGAGACGAGGGCGACGGCGAACGCGCTGAACACCACGTAGGATTTGAACAGCAGCGACCGACTGCGCCGGAACGCGTAGGGAAAGGCCCCGAATACGCCGTTGTAACCCGTTGCCATCGCCGGAGGTTAGGGGCGGCGGCTCTTGAGCGAACCGGTCTCGTTCGTTGTAGCCGGTTTGGACGGCTGCGGCCGTCACGGTTCGGTAGTCGGCGTCAGCGATGGATATACTTCCGACAACACCCTGAAAGTCCCGACGCGCTGGACTCGGGAGCCTCGCTGCGCTCCTCATCGCTCACTTCGTTCGCTCCTGCGGTGCTTGCGTCGGCTGCCTTCGTCTAGCGCGCCGCCCCTTTCAATCCCACCCGCGTGGCCCGCTTGGCCGCCGTCGGGGGCGTTCGTGGTCTTCTCGTCTCCGACAGCGACTCCGGAGGAGCGGAGAGGAATACTTCGAACAATACCCACCTTTTTGCTCGCCCCCGTCGGGCGTTCAGGTATGCGAGTAGACCTCGGCAACGCGCTCTCGACGACGCCCGGTGTCTCGGAGTCGTCGCTCGAACGATTGGACGAACAGGTCGCCGCCGCCCACGAGACCATCGAGTCCGGACGGGCGGACGCCGAGCACGGCTACGCCGCTTTGAACCTCCCCGATACCGCGGACCCCGACGCGATTCGGTCGGCCGTCGAACCGTTCGACTCGCCCGACGCCGTCGTCACCGTCGGCATCGGCGGGAGCGCCCTCGGCGCGGCGACGCTCTCCTCGGCGCTGTCGGAGCCGTCGGACCCCGACGCCTACTACCTCGACAACGTCGACCCCGAGCGCGTGACGTGCCTGCTGTCGACGCTCGACCTCTCGGAGACGGTGGTCAACGTCGTCTCCCGGTCGGGGACGACGGCCGAGACGCTGTCGAACTTCCTCGTCGTCCGCGAGGCGATGGACGACGCCGGCGTCGACTGGACCGACCGGACGTTCGTGACGACCGGCGAGGAGGGCAATCTCAGAAATCTGGCCGAGAAACACGACCTCCCGTCGCTGCCGGTTCCGGACGGCGTGCCGGGTCGGTTCTCCGCGCTCTCGACGGTCGGACTGGCGGTGTCGGCGATTCAGGGTCACGACCTGGAGGCTCTCCTCGCCGGCGCGCGCGCGGAGTCCGAGCGGCTCTCGGGGTCGCTGTTCGAGTCGCCGGCCTACGCCTACGGGGCGGCGTCGTACGCCCTCGCGAACCGGGGCGCGCTGACGAACGCGATGATGCCCTACAGCGAGGACCTGGAGTACTTCGCGGAGTGGTTCGCGCAACTGTGGGCCGAAAGCTTGGGGAAGGACGGACTGGGCCAGACGCCTGCGCGCGCCCTCGGCGCGACGGACCAGCACTCCCAACTGCAACTGTACCGCGCCGGCCCCCGCGACAAACTCGTGACGCTCGTCCGACCGACCGAACGCGAGGACCGGGCCATCCCGGAGACGGACCTGGAAGGACTCTCCTACCTCGGCGGCTCTTCGCTCGGCGAACTCTTAGATGCCGAGTTCGAGGCGACGGAGGCGAGCCTCGCGGCCGCGGGCGTCCCGAGTGTGCGCATCGAGATAGACGCGGTGGACGAACGCGGACTGGGAGAACTGCTCTACGGGATGGAGGCGGCGTGCGTGCTGTACGGCGAACTCGCGGGCGTCTCGACGTTCACCCAACCGGCCGTCGAGTGGGGCAAGCGCGCCGCGCGCGGACTGCTCGGCGGCGGCGACTTCGAGGAGGCCGAGGCGGTGTCCGAGAAGACGCACCTCATCGTGGAGTAACCGCCGGACCGGCACCTCTATCCGCCGCCGCACCGTACCGCCGGCAACGAATGGCATCCGACGTGTCCTCCTCGTCCCGGTCGGACCTCCAGACCGCCCTCCGTGCGTTCGGCGGCGTCGTCGTCGTCGTCCTTCTCGTCCTCGTCTGCGCCACGATATTCGTCTCGCTCGGGACGGCTCTCCTGCGGGCCGTCGGTATCGACCCGACCGGCGCGCTCGGAACGGCGCTGGTCAGCGCCTCCCAGTTCGTCGGCTTCGGCGTCGCCGCCGGGGGATATCTGACCGTCACCGACCAGTGGGAGCTGATCCACCGACGGCTCCCGACCGGACGCGACCTGAAGTGGGCCGCCGTCGGCTTCGGCGTCCTCCTCGTCCTCTATCTCGTCATCAGCTTCGGCTTCACGCAGTTGGGAATCGACAGCGGCGACAGCGCCGTCGCGGCGACGGCCGAAGGCCAACCGGTGCTGTTCCTCTACTACATCCCCGTCACCCTCCTCCTCGTCGCGCCGACGGAGGAACTCGTCTTCCGCGGCGTCGTGCAGGGGCAGTTCCGCCGCGAGTACGGCGTCACCTTCGCCGTCGCGGCGTCGAGCGCGGTGTTCGCGGCCATCCACTTCACCTCCTTCACGGGCGAGGGGGCGCTGGTCACGTTGGGCGTCGTCCTCGTCCTCGGTGCCGTGCTCGGCGCAATTTACGAGAAGAGCGAGAGCCTGCTCGTGCCCGTCGTCGCCCACGGACTCTACAACACCGTCCAGTTCGCCGCCAGTTACGCGCTGGCGGTGGGGCTGGTTTCGGGGTAGTCGGAGAAGTCAGAGAAGTCGGAGAGAGAGAGCCGCGCCGCTCGGGGGCGTGAAAAACGGAGAATCGAACCGCGCGGCGGCCGCGGCTACGCGGGGTTCTTTCGCGCGAGGTCGCTGCCGCAGATGGGACAACGCTCCTTCTGTTCGTCGAACTCGCGCCCGCAGCCCTGACACTGGAACCGCCAGTCGCGTTGCTCCTCGATACCGTCCTGCGCGATGGCGTTCACCGCCACGTTGACCCGTTCGGCGACGTTCTGCATCGCGTAGTCGTCGGTGACGAGGGTGGCGTCGAGTTCGAAGGCGGCGGCCAGAAGGCGGATGTCGGTGTCCGAGAGCGTCTCCCGGTCGCCCGTCTCGCCGGCGGCGCGGCGAATCTTCTCGACGGTACCCGACGCGGGGATGTGGATGTGCATCCCCGCCCCTTCCATCGCGTCGAAGCGGAAGGAGGCCTCGCCCTCCAGTTCCTCTGCGACGAGGGGAATCGAGGCCGTCTGGTCGTCGGTGTGATACTCGTGGATGAACGCGGAAGAGTCGAGAACCTGCATCTGCTGGTGTCTGTGTTGCTCCTTAACGCTGGACGACGATGTAGTCTTTTACGGCTTGAACGCTGGAGACGGGAACGCGGAAGCGCCCGTCCTCGTCCCGGTCGAAGGGAATCTTCTCCGAGCGGACCTCCTCGTGCGGCGAGACGAGCAGGTCGTGCAGCGTCCCGGTCTTCAGATTCATCGTGATGTTGTACAGCATCCCGAGTTCCGTCCCGTCGGCCCCCATGACGGCCTTCCCGGAGAGGTTCTCGGCGAGTACGTCGGCCATGACCGGAGATATTCGACCACGGTTACATAAGTGCCACGGGGTTCGTCCGACGACCGTCCGACGCCGCGACCGGCCGGCGGCGCGAGCGCCGGAACGCGATTCGGCCGAAATCGGCGGACTCCCCGTGTCTCGCGTTCACGCGCGTCCGGGCGTGACGATGGACTTAACTTCGGCGCCGCCCGCCTATCCGTACGAACTTCTCGGAGTGACTCTTCATGTCTGACACCGACGCCGACGCTGACGCCCCTCCCGCAACCGAATCGAACGCACTCCGGACACCCATCGTCGCCGTTCTCGGGCACGTCGACCACGGCAAGACGACGCTGCTCGACAAGATACGCGGCTCGGCGGTCTCGGAGGGCGAAGCGGGCGCCATCACCCAGCACATCGGCGCCACGGCGGTCCCGCTCGAAACCGTCTCGCAGATGGCCGGGAGCCTCGTCAAACCGGAGGACTTCGACCTGCCGGGACTCCTGTTCATCGACACGCCGGGGCACCACTCCTTTTCGACGCTCCGGTCGCGCGGCGGCGCCCTCGCCGACATCGCCATCGTCGTCGTCGACGTGAACGACGGCTTCCAACCGCAGACGCTCGAAGCCCTCGACATCCTCAAGCGCACGGGCACGCCGTTCGTCGTCGCCGCGAACAAGATAGACACGACGCCGGGGTGGAACCCCCAGGACGGGTCGCCCATCCAAGGGAGCTACGAGGGCCAATCCGAGAGCGCCCGCGGGCGACTCGACGAGAACCTCTACGAGATAATCGGGAACCTCTCGGACGAGGGGTTCTCCGCCGACCTCTACTGGCGCGTCCAGAACTTCCAGAAGAACGTCGGCGTCGTCCCCCTCTCGGCGATGACTGGCGAGGGCATCCCGGACCTCCTGGCCGTTCTGATGGGCCTCTCCCAACGCTACATGAAAGAGGAGATGGAGATAGACGTCTCCGGTCCCGGCGCGGGGACGGTCCTCGAAGTGAAAGAGGAGCGCGGGTTCGGCGCGACGGTCGACGTGGTGCTGTACGACGGGAGCGTCCGCGAGGACGACGTCATCGTCGTCGGCGGCGTCAACGGCCCCATCGTCACCGAGGTGCGCGCCCTCCTGCAACCCCGTCCGAACGCCGAAATCCGAACCGAAAAGCGGTTCGACAAAGTCGACGAGGTGCGCGCGGCGGCCGGGATAAAGATAGCCGCGCCGGACCTCGACGACGCGATGGCGGGCGCGCCCATCCGCGTCGTCCGCGACCGGAGCGAGGAGGAGGTCATCGACGACGTCACCTCCGAACTGGCCGAGATAGAGGTCGACACGGCCGACGAGGGCGTCGTCGTCAAGGCCGACACGCTCGGTAGTCTGGAGGCGATGGCGAACGCCTTGAAGGAGGCCGAGGTGCCCATCCTCCGCGCCGAGGTGGGCGACGTCGCGCCGCGCGACGTGGCCGTCGCGTCGACGGCCCGCGAGGACGAACACAAGGTCATCCTCGGGTTCAACGTCGACGTCCTGCCGAACGCCGAGGACGAACTCGACGGCGCCGAGGTGCGCCTGTTCAGCGACGACGTGATATATCAGCTCGTCGAAGAGTACGAGGAGTTCGTCGAGGAACGCCAGCGGGCACAGCAGGAGACGGTGCTGGACAAGATCATCCGCCCCTGCCGGTTCCGCATCCTCGAAGACCACGTCTTCCGGCAGTCCGGCCCTGCCGTCGTCGGCGTCGAGGTGCTCTCGGGCACGCTGAAGAACAACACGAACGTCGCCAAGTGGGAGGGGAGCAAGCCCACCCGCGTCGGCCAACTCTCGGGTATCCAAGAGCAGGGCGAGGACGTCTCGGAGGTCCGCGCCGGCAACCGCGTCTCCATCGCCATCGACGGCCCCACCGTCGGTCGGCAGATAGAGGAGGGCGACGAACTGTGGACCGAGTTGCCCGAGAAGCACGCGAAGATACTCGAACAGGAACTCTCCGACGAGATTCCGGCCGACGAACTCGAAGCGCTGACCGGCTATCTGGACAAGCACCGCCAGCGCGACCCCTTCTGGGGGAAGTAGCGGCTCCGACGACCGAGTCGGATTCGGGACGCTCGGCTGAGAGTAACGTTTAGTACGAATCCGCCGGTAGTGATTCGCGGAGGGAGTACGATGCGCGTCAGGAAAACTCCTACTGGCGAGGCGGTCGGACCGGTTCTGCAATCGC
The DNA here is from genome assembly GCF_031624495.1 of Halogeometricum sp. S1BR25-6. Taxonomy (NCBI): domain Archaea; kingdom Methanobacteriati; phylum Methanobacteriota; class Halobacteria; order Halobacteriales; family Haloferacaceae; genus Halogeometricum; species Halogeometricum salsisoli. The sequence goes on from NZ_JAMQOP010000002.1 coordinate 781,341, forward strand.
GTTACGACTGGCTCTTGGTTACGCTACCGCTCCCGATGCTCCTCGGCGTCGCCGTCGCGGCGGCCGCCGACGTCCCCGCCGCGTTCGGCGTCAGCGCCGGCGGACTCCCCTCGGCGGCGATGCTACTCTACGCGCTGTTCGTGGACCCGCCGCTCTCGGACTGAAAAGCGAGTCCCAGCGAGACGAAAGCGGGTCGGACGGGCGGCGCGGAGCCGAGAGAAACGTCTTATCGGGCAGTTGGCGTCAGGTCGTCGCCGACGGCGCTCATCACCTGGAACGCGGCGGAGGCGGCGAGGCCTCGGGCCACTTCGTCGCGGTCGTCGTCGGTGAGGCCCGACTCCAAGTCCTCCTCGTCCGGGGTGAACCCGGCGCTGATGGGTCGACCGATCGGCGGGTGGACGGCGACGGTGGCCTGCGGCCCGTTCGACCCGTAGGAGAGTTCCGAGCCCACGGCGTAGCCCTCGGGGAGGTACGTCTGCGTGCGCGAGACGATTCCGGCGACGGCCTCGCGGAGGTGCCGTACCTCCGACGTCGAGAGTTCCGATTCCTCGGGACGACCCGCGTCCACCACACCGGGCGCGCCCGCGTAAGGGTTGTTTCCGTTCATGAGGATGAGTCGTGGTGCCTACGTGAACGCCGCAGATAAAGCCGTCGGAGGGACCGAGAACCGCCGTCGTCGGAACTCGGACTAAAGGATGGACTCGCTCCGTCCGTAGGCGGCGAGTGCGACGGCGGTGGTGTAGCCCTCGCCGTCGTTCTCGGCGGTCGCCAACGAGACGCGTTCGTCCTCGAACGTCCACTCGCGGAGGCCGCGACCCGCGTCGAGACCCTCCTCGACGGCGCGGCGGACCGCGTCGGGGTTCTCGCCGGACGCCTCGTAGAACAGGCCCGGACCGGGACCGGTCGTCCACCCGAGACCCGCCGAAACGGTGCCCACGCCGCCGGTGGTCGCCCGCGCCTGGACGACGGTGAGTCGGTTGCCCGCCGGTCCGAGGTCCGGGGCGGCGTCGACCGCTTCGACCGTCGCCTCCGCGGGGATGACCGAGGAGACGGCGACGAGGTTGTAGTTGTGGACGTTGGCCGCCGCGAGGGCGGCGTCGTAGGACGCCATCTTCGTGGGGGCGGTACCCACGCCGCGGACGACGTAGATGGTGCTCATCGTCGGAGAACGTCGCCGCGGAGAATAAGGGGTTACGGAACGCCGGTCGACGCGGGCCGCGCGCGGCGCGGCCGCGAAGTGCCCCTCGGGCGTCTCGCGTCGGCGTCAGTACTGGTAGTCGGTGAGACCGGGAATCGAGGTCGACTCCTCGGAGTCGCGCAGTTTCTCGAGGGCGTCGTCGAAGTCCTCGCGGCGGACCTCGGTGCGTTCGTCGCGGATGGCGTACATGCCCGCTTCCGTCGTCAGCGAGGCGATGTCGGCGCCGGAGTAGCCGTCGAGTTCCTCGGCGAGTTCCTCGAAGTCCACGCCGTCGGCGACGTTCATCTCCTTGGTGTGAATCTCCAGAATCTTCACGCGACCCTCGGGGCCGGGGTTCGGCACCTCGATGAGGCGGTCGAAGCGGCCCGGCCGGAGGATGGCCTCGTCCAGCATGTCGAAGCGGTTCGTCGCCGCGATGATGCGAATCTCGCCGCGGTCGTCGAAGCCGTCCATCTCGGACAGCAGTTGCATCATCGTGCGCTGGACCTCGGCGTCGCCGGACGTCTTCGAGTCCGTGCGCTTCGAGGCGACGGCGTCTATCTCGTCGATGAAGATGACGGCGGGTTCGCGGTCGGCCGCGAGTTCGAAGAGGTCGCGGACGAGGCGCGAGCCCTCGCCGATGAACTTCCGGACGAGTTCGGAGCCGGCCATCTTGATGAACGTCGCGTCCGTCTCGTTCGCGACGGCCTTCGCCAGCATCGTCTTCCCGGTACCTGGCGGGCCGTGCAGGAGGACGCCGGACGGCGGTTCGACGCCGACCTTCTCGAACATCTCGGGGTTCGTGAGGGGGTCCTCGACGGCCTCGCGGACCTCGCGGACCTGCTCGTCGATGCCGCCGATGTCGTCGTACGTCACGTCGGGGGAGGCGTCCACCTCCATCGCCTGCGCGCGCGAGTCCGTCTCGTCGTCGAGGACGGACTGGATGGCGAACGAGTCGTTGATGGCCACCCGGTCGCCCGCCTCAACCTGCGATTCGAGGTGCGGGGAGGTGTCGGTGAGAACCTCCTGGTTGTTGCCGTGTTGCTTGATGACGACGCCGTCGTCGGTGACCTCCTCGACCGTCGCGATGTACAGCGAGGAGGTCTTCAGCGTCTCGTTGCGACGCTTCAGTTGGTCGACCTCGTCTTGTAGGTCGTCCCGACGGTCTGTCGCCTCCGAGAGGCGGTCGTCGAGTTCTCGGTTGACCTCGGTGAGACGCTCGAAATGCTGCCGGAGCGCAGACAGCCGTTCGGCGTCCGACATCTCGGGGTCGAGGTCGAGCCGAGGACGTTCGGGAAGCGAGGGGCTTCTAGACATCTGCTATCGAGGCTTGGAGGTGCGCATAAATGTGCCTTTGGGTACCCCGGAGGTTTTGTGACCGCCCGTCTCCGGGAGCGAACGGCCGAAACCCACAAGTGGTGTCTCAGTCTCCGGCGGGGGAGTCGGTCCGCCGGAACCGAAGTTCGAAGGCGCTGCCCGTCGGGTCGCGCGGCCGATAGCGCACTGACCCGCCGTAGAACGCCAGCAGTCGGTCGACGAAAAAGAGGCTGAGTCCCTGTCCGTGCCTGAGTTGGGACTCTTCGGTGCGGCCGAACAGATACTCCGAGCGGTCGGCGTCGATACCCAGTCCGTCGTCCTCGACGGTCAGCGTCACCGCCGCGTCCGTCGCCGTCGCCGACAGCCACACCGTCGCTTCCTCGGCGTCGTTGTACTCGACGGCGTTCTCGACGACGGCGCCGACAGCGCGGGGAAGCGCCTCGTCCGCGAGCACCCAGAGAGGGGAGTCGGGGAGGTCGAGGTGGAAGGTGGCCTCGTCGGCGCGCACCGCGTGCGTCGCCTGCCCCCCGCCCCCGACGTCGTCGACGACCGCCTCCACCGTCGCAGTGAGGTCGACCGGAACGAGCGCCGACGAGGAGCGTTCGAGGAGTTCGTGCAGGTCGCGGGCCGTCTCGGCGCGTTCGAGCAGTCGGTCGACGCGGCGTATCGCCTGGTCGACGAGTTCGCGCTCCTCGGCCGGGACGGCGTCCCGCACCGTCGAGAGCACGCCGCCGACGACGTTCGCGTCGTTCCGGACGTTGTGTCTGAGCACCCGGTTCAGCACGCTGACCGTCTGCTCGCTCCGGCGCCGCGCCGAGAGGTCGATGAAGATGCCCGTGTAGCCGACCAGTTCGCCGTCGTCGACGAGCGGAAACGTCGTCCCGCGGCCGTAGGCGCGTTCGCCGGACTTCGTGACCGCCTCCAGCTCCCCCTCCCACGGTTCGCCGACAGCGAGGCGGGCGGTCATCGCCTCGTACGTCTGGGGGTCGTTCACGAGAAACAGCGGGAGGGTCCCGAGCATCTCCTCGCGGGAGTAGCCGGTGAACTCCAAGCAGGCCTGATTCACGTCGACGATGGCGAACGACTCGTCGGTCACCACCGTCGGGTTCGGCGTCTCGTGGAGTATCAGCGGGTAGACTTCGGGCGGGAGCGAATTCATATCACGGTTCGTACCTATCGGGGAACGAACGTACCGAGGAGGCAGACCCGAATCTATCTTTCGGTGGAACCGACGCGTTCGCCCTGGTAGCTTCCGTCGTACACGCCGTCGTGATTCGCCCGCGCGAGGACCAGTTGAGCGACGCGCGCGCCGGGTTCGAGTTCGACGTCGTAGTGGACCTGCAACAGACCCTCCCCCCGCCCCTCGTATCCGGCGTCCCAGACGGCCGTGTTGAGCATGCAGGAGTTGCGCATGAGCGACGACCGGGGGTAGAGAAACCCGACGTGCCCCTCGGGGATGGCTATCGTCTCGGCGTACTGGAGGACGTACCCGCCCGGCGGGAGGACGTAGACGCCGTCGTCGAGGGAGACGGACTCGCGGTCCCCGATTCGCTTCCCGTCGACGCCCAGTCGCCCCGGCGAGACCTGTTCGAGCACCGACTCCAGCGTCAGGTCGACGCCGTTCGGTTGGACCTGCGAGTCGGCCGTCGGTTCGACGTGGTCGGCGACGAACGCGCCTGAACGGAACATACCGGGGAGCGTTCGAGGAGACGCAAAGCGCTGTCGTTCCGCGCCGGGCGGGGACGTGGTGCGACCGGTCCGTAGCCGTCGAATCGCGAGCGGAGATTCCGGGTGTTCTCCCCCCGCGGAACGGTGACAACGTACGGACAGTTTGGCCGCGGTAGCGCCGACGATGCTGATTTCGGGGGCGAGAAACGTTCGCGCCAGCGAGTCAGTATCGCCCGTCAACGCGTACGTTCATCATTATCTAAGGCGGATTGAATATGCGTATAAGGGACATACCTCCGACCTCAAACACGCGGGATTTATAATCGTAGACGGTCGAAATTAGGACGATATGGGACAGACGCTTACGGAGAAAATTCTCGACGATCACCTCGTCGAAGGGGAACTCGAACCCGGAGAGGAGATCGGAATCGAGATCGATCAGGTCCTGACACAGGACACGACTGGGACGATGGTCTGGCTTCAGTTCGAGGCGCTCGAACTCGACGAAATCCAGACGGAACTGGCGGCGCAGTACTGCGACCACCAGACCTACCAGTTCGACTTCAAGAACACCGACGACCACCGCTTCCTCCGTTCGGCGGCGGGCACGTACGGCGCGCACTTCTCGCGCCCCGGCAACGGTATCTGCCACAACGTCCACAAGGAGAACTTCGCCGCGCCCGGCAAGACGCTCCTCGGGTCGGACTCGCACACGCCGACGCCCGGCGGTCTCGGCGAACTCGCCATCGGCGCCGGCGGTCTCGACATCTCCGTCGCCATGGGCGGCGGCGCCTACTACGTCGAGATGCCGGAGGTCGTCAACATCCGCCTCGAAGGTGAACTCCCCGAGTGGGCCACCGCGAAGGACGTTATCCTCCACCTGCTCCGCGAGCTCTCCGTGAAGGGCGGCGTCGGCAAGGTGTTCGAGTACACCGGTCCCGGCGCGGACTCGCTGACCGTCCCCGAGCGGACGACCATCACCAACATGGGTACGGAACTCGGCGCGACGTCCTCCATCTTCGGCACGGACGAGAAGACGAAGGACTACCTCGCCCGGCAGGACCGCGAGGACGAGTACGTCGAGCTCTCGCCCGACGAGGACGCCGAGTACGCCGACCAGATCACGGTCGACCTCTCGGACCTCGAACCCCTCATCGCCAAGCCGTCGATGCCCGACAACGTCGTGCCCGTCAGCGAAGTCGCGGGCGAGTCGGTCGACCAGGTCATCGTCGGTTCCTGTACGAACGGCGGCTACGAGGACATCCTCCCGGCCGCGAAGATGCTCGAGGACCGCGAGGTCAACAAGAAGACCGAGATGATCGTCGCGCCCGGTTCGAAGCAGGCCTCCGAGATTCTCGCGCGACAGGGTTGGACCGCCGAGATGATGGCCGCCGGGGTCAACTTCTCCGAGGCGACGTGCGGTGCCTGCATCGGCATCGGTCACGTTCCGGCCTCCGACTCCGTCTCGCTGCGGACGTTCAACCGGAACTTCGAGGGTCGCTCCGGCATCGAGGACGACTCCGTCTACCTCTGCTCGCCGGAAGTCGCCGCCGCCGCGGCGCTGAAGGGCGAAATCGTCGACCCGCGCGACCTCGCCGACGAACTCGGTGACATGGAAGCGCCCGGCATCGAACTGCCCGACAAGTACGACGGCTCGAAGGCCGACCTCATCTCGCCCGACGAGGCCGTCGACGACGAACTCATCAAGGGTCCGAACATCGGTAACGCGCCCATCGGCGAGCCGCTTGAGGCCGACATCCGCGGTGAGGCCCTCCTGAAGATGGAGGACAACATCACCACGGACCACATCATCCCGGCCACCTCGGACATCCTCAAGTTCCGCTCGAACATCGAGAAGCTCTCGGAGTTCACGCTCTCGCGCGTCGACGACACGTTCGCGCAGCGAGCGATGGACTCGGACGGCGGCGTCCTCGTCGCCGGCGAGAACTACGGTCAGGGCTCCTCGCGCGAGCACGCCGCCATGTGCCCGCAGTTCCTCGGCATCGAGGCCGTGCTGGCGCAGTCGTTCGCCCGCATCCACAAGGCGAACCTGTTCAACTTCGGCATCCTGCCGCTCGCCATCGACGAAGAGACCTACGAGAAGATAGAGCAGGGCGACGACATCGAAGTCGTCACCGACGTCGCAGAGGCCGTCAACGCCGGCGAGGACGAGTTCACCGTCCGCGTGAACGACGACTGGGAGGCCACCGCGACGCTCAACGCCTCCGAACGCGAGCGCCGTATCCTCGCGGCCGGCGGTAAGCTCCGCCTCACGAAGGAGCAGTACGCCGAAGAGGACGGTAGCGGCGCGACGCCCGCCGACGACTGAGGACTGATCGGTCCGGTACGCCGACACGCCGTTCTTTTTTGACCCCCGCGACCGAGAGCGGCGACGCCGGCCGTCGCGGGAGTTCCCCGGCCGCGACGCATCGCGAACGCGTTCGGTGCGACCGACCAGCGCATTTTTGCGCGAGCCCGTTCTATCCACAGGGAGTGAGCGAGGGAACCCCCGAACCGAACGGCGGGACGGCCGACGGCGCGACGGACGCCGACGCGACGGCGAACGGCCCGCTGGCGGACGTGACGGTCCGCGGGGCGGAGCGCGCGGACCTGCTGGACGTGCTTCGCATCGAGAAGCGCTGTTTCACGGAGCCGTGGCCGTACACGGCGTTCGAGTCGTTCCTCGAGGAACCTGGCTTTCTCGTCGCCGAACGGGAAGGGAGCGTCGTCGGCTACGTCGTCGCCGACGTGATGCCGAACCACGGCCGCGACATCGGCCACGTCAAGGACATCGCCGTCGCCCCCGAGGCGCGCGGCCTCGGCCTCGGGCGGTGCCTCCTCCGGCGCGGACTCCTCTCGCTGTCGTTCTCGGGGGCCGCCGTCGTCAAACTCGAAGTTCGCGTCGGGAACGACCCGGCGTTGTCGCTGTACCGGGACGTCGGGTTCGACCCCGCTCAGCGGGTCCCCTCGTACTACGCCGACGGCGAGGACGCCTACCTCATGATGCTCGACCTGAGCGAGTGGCACGGCTGAGGCGCGGTCGTTCGGACCGCCGTCCCGGTTCTCCCCCCTCCGCCTCCGCTCTCCTCTCCACCGCCTCCGCTCTCTTCCCCACCGCCGCGTTCGACGACCGTCCCGTCCTGCGACAGGGTGATACTTCTCGGTCACGAGTACCCGCCAGTGAGCGATTCGTACACCGTCTGCGTCGTCGGCGCCCTCCCCGAGGCGTTCGACATCGACGGCTTCGAGTCGGCGTTCGACGCCGTGACGCTGGAGTACGGTCTCGACCCGGCCGCCGCCTCGTTCGACGACACGGTCGACTGCGTGCTCGCGTCGCGAGGCGCGGTCACGGCGACGTTCGACCCGGCGTCCGTCGCGGCGCCCGTCCTACTCATCGACGAGGACGACGACGGACTCGCCGAGATAGCCCTCTCGGCCGGCGTCGCGGACTACCTCGCCGTCTGCGGGACGGAGGCGGAGGCGAAGTGGCTGGCGTACCGGGTGCGCACCGCCGCCGACTCCTACCGCACCGACCGGAAGCGCGCGCGACTGGACAGACAGCAGCAGGCGCTGTCGGACCTCGGAGCGTTCGCCCTCTCCGGACCGGCGCGCGAGGAGGTGTTCGAGGAGACGATTCGCTGCGTTTCCGACGCTCTCGGCGTCGATAGGGTGGCGCTCTTCCGCTCGCGTCTCGAACGCGACGACCTCTCGGTCGTCGCCGCCGAGGGGTGGCCGCGGGCGTACGTCGGCGGCGTCGCCGTCGGTCTCGACTCCGGGCCGGGACGGGCCCTCTCGGAGCGCCGGTCCGTCGTGGAGAACGACCTGACGGGCGGCGAGACGGCGCTGACCGCGAACTTCGACGCGCGGAGCGAACTGAACGTCGTCGTCGGCGGCGCCAACGACCCGTGGGGCGTGCTCTCGGTCCACAGTCCGTCGCCCGGCGCGTTCGACGGGACGGACGTCCGCTTCGTTGAGAACGTCGCCGCGCTCATCGCCGCGGTGCTCGAACGGGAGACGCTGCGGACGACGCTGGAGGAGACGTTCGTACGGATGGACCAGGGACTGCTCGGCGTCGACGAGGAGTGGCGCGTCACCTACGCGAACCCGGAGGCGGAGCGACTGCTGGACGCGCCGCGCGACGAACTCGTCGACCGGCAGTTCTGGGACGCGTTCGGCGAGGAGTCCGAACCGTTCCGCGACCAGTTCGAGGAGGCGCTGAAGACGGGCGAGACGGTGTCGTTCGAGTCGTACTACCCCCCGCACGACCGGTGGTACGAGGTGGAAGCGTACCCCTCCTCGGCCGGTCTCTCGGTCTACTTCGCCGACGTGACCGACCGGGCCGAACGAGAGATGGAACTGCTGCGGTACGAGCGGATGGTCGAAGCGGCCACCGACGGCGTGTACGCCCTCGACGCCGACCAGAACGTCGTGCAGGCCAACGCCGCGTTCGCGGAGATGTTCGGCTGGGACCCCGAGGAACTCATCGGGACGCACGCCTCCGAGTTCATCGGCGAGGAGGCACTCGAAGCCGGAGCGGAGAGGAGACAGCGAGCCGCGGAGACGGGCGAGGCTCAGCGAATGGAGTTCAAGGTCGAACTCGACGGCGGCGGGGAGATGTGGGTCGAATCGAACTTCTCGGCCATCGTCGAGGAGGACACCGGCCAGTTCGTCGGCACGGTGGGCGTCGTCCGCGACGTGACCGACAGACAGCACCGCGAGCGCTCGCTCACGACGCTGCACGAGTGGACGCGCGAAATCGCGCAGGCCGACGGCGTCGGCGACGTCATCGGACGCGTGCTCGAAGCCAGTCACGAACTGTTCGGGCCGTGCCGCGCGGCGTTCTTCGACTACGAGGCCGCGACGCGGCGACTCGTCCGCCGGGAGGGCTCCGACCGCCTGCACCGCGGGTCGGTCGACCCCGGCGAGGACCCCTGTTGGGTCGCCTTCACCGAGGAGCGGACGGCGCGGACGGAGGCGGACGGTGACGTCGTCGAGTTCGCCCCGGTCGGCCAGTACGGCGTCCTCGCCGTCGAGCGCACCGCCGAGTCGACGCGGTGGGAGACCGACCGGGAGGTGCTCAGACTGCTGGCGGCGACGACGAGCGAACTGCTCGGGAGCGTCGAGGCGAAGGAGGCGCTCCGTGACAGGGACCAGCGCCTCGGCCAGCAGAACGAGCGGCTGACGCAACTGAACCGCATCAACCGAACGGTCCGGGGGGTGACCCGCTCGGTCGTCCACGCGGCGACGATGGAGGAGGCGACGGCGCGGGCGTGCGAACGACTCGTCGAGGCCGAACCGTACCAGTTCGCGTGGCTCTGCGAGTACCGCGAGTCGGGCGCCGGGGACGAGCCCTCGATAACGCCCGTGACGACGGCGGGCGTCGAGGACGGCTACGCGGCGCGCCTCCCAGAAATCGCGCGGACGACGCCGTTCCCCGAGTTGCTCTCGCAGGTCGCCTCGACCGGCCGCCGCGCCGTCGTCGACGACGTGCTCGACGACCCCGCGTGGGAACCACACCGGCGCGATGCGCTCTCGCGGGGGTTCCGGTCGCTCGCCGTCGTTCCCGCCGGCGAGGACAGACTCCTCGTGGTCCACGGCACGCGTCCGGAGACGTTCGTCGGCGAGGACGGCGACGTGCTCGTCGAGTTGGGCGAGACGCTCGGCGCCGTCATCGACCAACTGGGTCGGTCCCAGCCTATCCTCGGCAACCAGCAGACGGAGGTCGAGTTGGAGATACGCGACGACCGACACTTCCTCATTCGCCTCTCGGAGGCGACGGGGCACCCGGCGACGGTGACGGGCGTCGTCCCGACGACGGAAGGCGAGTACCGTGCGTTCGTCCGAACCGTCGCTCCCCGGGAGGCGGCGGCGGAGGCGCTCCCGGCGGGAACCGTCGTCCGCGAACTGACCGACGAGGACGACGAGGAGCACCTCTACGAGATTCGACCGACGGACACGACGCCGTTCGAGACGCTGTATACGAAGCGGGGGCGACTCCACGAGATGCGGGCCGACGGTAACGTCTGCACGGTGACGCTGACGATACCCTCCGACGTGAGCGTCAGGTCGGTCGTCGAGACGTTCGACGCCGCCCACCCGGGGACGTCGCTCGCCGCCCGACGAACCGTGACTCAAGCGCCGGAGACGAGACAGGGCTTCCGCGCCCGCCTCGAGGAGGTGTGGACCGAGCGTCAGCGCGAGGCTATCTCGGCCGCCCTCCACGGCGGTCTCTACCAGTGGCCCCGGAAAACGTCCGTCTCGACGCTCGCGGAGGCGTTCGAGATCTCCTCGCCCACCTTCCAGTACCACCTGCGAACGGCCGAACGGAAACTGCTCGAACTCGTGTTAGAGTGAGCGTCGAAGGAGGGATACTATTCGAATAGGGTCATCACTGACGAGTACTGTACTATAGTAGTAGGGAAGACTATTACCCGAGACCCTAACAGTAAGATGTCGGCGTGGGGGCCGACGAGAGAACCATGGATGACGCAATGACGCACGAGGCGGAACCGAGACTGAACGAAACGTCCAAGATAGTCGTCGAGCACGACTGGGACGGCGGAGACTGCCTCGCAGTCACAATCGCCCGCGCCGCCGCCGAGGCGTGGACCGGAAATCCGGACGATGCCATGACGCTCCCGCCGGTCGGGAGCGTCGTCGACCCCGACGCACTGGAGTCGCTGTTCGCGCCGACGCGCAACCGCGGTCGCCCCGCGACCGACGGCGGTCACCCGACCGCCGACGAGGGCGCGTCGCCGTCCCGCGTGCGCTTCACGTACGTGGGCTACAACGTCACGATATCCGAGGACGGCGTCGTCGTCGTCGAGGACCCGACCTCGGCGAGCGAAGCCTGAACCGGATTCGCATTCGCGTCCCCACCCGCTGACGCTCCGGGGGGAGCACGGGGGAAGAAGGGAAAGGGGAGAACACGATTCACCGGGCACCGACCGCGCGACCGAACAATCGACCGCACGACCCTTGTACTGCGACGCCCAACCGACGAGCATGGGCTACGCGTGTCCCGTCTGCGACGTACCGCAACAGGACGGAGAGCACTTAGCTGACCATATGGCGTTCACCGCGATGACCCACGCCGACGAGCACGAGTCGTGGCTGGACGAACACGTGCCCGAGTGGTCGGCGGCGGGGACCGCGGAACTCGCCCCGCGGGTGACCGAACTCGCCGAAGAGGCACCCTACGAAACGGTGTTCGAAGACACCGTCCACGACCACGCCGGACACGCGCACGACGGCGACTCGCTGTTCGAAGAGGAGAGCGCGAGCACCGGCGCGAACGAGCGCGTCGACGCCGCGAGCGCCCGAGAGCGCGGCGCCGGAGCGCTCGACGCCGAGGCGCAGGCGGTCCTCGACGAGGCGCGGGAGATGACCCGCGAGATGCTCGGCGAGGGTGACGCCGACGGAGAGGGAGACGGAGCGGCCGATTCGGACGCAGACGCGGATGCGGGCGGCGACGGCGACGGCGACGAGTCGGCGTGACGCGACCGACCGAACCCGAACCTGACGCGCCGGCGACCGAAAGCGGTTCCACTTCTCGGCGGGATTCGACGACCATGGAGACAGAGGGTTCGTTCGCCCCCGAGAGCGAGGAGGAGGCGCGCGAAGCGTTCGAGTCGGCCGGACCGACCGCCCAGCAGGTCGTCCGCGAGGCGGCCAAAGCGATGTCGTTCGACCGCGAGGAGTACCGAGAGCGGGTCACGGGCGACGTGGTGGAGACGGCGCGGAACGTCCTGTTCGCCGACCGACTGCGCGTTCGAATCGGCACGCGCGAGGAGTTCGAGGCGTGGACCGACGAACACCCCGAGTACGAGGTGACGGAGGTGGGCAGTCCGAACGTCGACCGCGTCGTCTGGCACGCCGCCCCCTTCGCGAAGGAAGCCGTCGCCGCGACGTACCAGAACGAGAGGGAGGCGGCCGTCGGAACCCTTCGACGGCAGGCGTTCTCGCGGCTCTACCGGCCTCGGTTCGAGGACGGGGGAGGGGAAGAAGACGGAGAGGCCGCGGGAGAAGGTGTCGAGAGCGGGGAGGAGTAAGGAAGCGAACGGTCCGGAGAGTTAAGCCGCGAGCGACCGCACCGTCGCACGATGAACGGAGACGGACGCCGACACGAGGAGTTGCCCGACCCGGAGTGGCCCGTCCTGGAGACCGAAGTCGAGTACGAGACGGGGTGGTTCACCGGCGGGTACGACCTCGTCGAGCAACCGAACGGGAGCACGAAGCGCTACTACTGGGCGGAACTCGCCTCGGCCGTCGTCGTCGTCGCCGTGCAGGACGACCAGATGGTGTTCGTCGAACAGTACCGCCCGACGGTCCGGGAGACGCAGTTGGAACTGCCCGCCGGTATCGTCGAGGGCGGGGAGTCGTACACGCAGGCGGCCGAGCGCGAACTCCGCGAGGAGACGGGGTTCGAGGCGTCGAGCAGTTCGCTCGTCGAGGACTTCTGGTGTTCGACGGGCCTGCTCCGGCACCGCCGCGCGTTCGTGTTCTGCGAGGGCCTCTCGCCCGTCGGCCGGGAGTTGGACGATAACGAGTTCCTGTCGGTCCGGTCGGTGCCCGTCGCGGACGCTCTGGAGGTGGCGCGGGCGGACCCGACGAACGACGCGACGATAGAGGGCGTCCTCCTCGCACACGAGGACGGATTACTTTAGCCGACGCCCGCGCCCCACCCGCACGCTTATCTCTCGGCGTCCGCTCTGCCCCGACGTGGACGACGAGATAGACCCCGCGGAAGTCGAATCGCTGCTCGACGGCGCGGACGCCCCGCGCGTCGTGGACATCCGGTCGCCGGACGCGTTCGCCCGCGGCCACATCCCCGACAGCGAAAACGTGCCGTTCGCGGAGTTACCCGACCGGGTCGCCGACTTCGAGGGCGAAGAGCGCATCGTCACCGTCTGCCCGCACGGGAAGGCGAGCGTGCAGGCCGCCCGTCTCATCGGGTCGTACGAGGGAACCGCCGACGCCCGCGTCGAGAGCATGCGCGGTGGCCTCGAAGCGTGGGAGGGTCCGCTCGACGCCTCCGAGTCCGACAGCGCCTCGGCCGACGAGGGGCCGGATGCGCCGTTCTAGGTTCTAGTTACCGACCCGTCCGACCGAGGCCGTCGCTCGCGGCGGCGAAATACGGAGAATCGAATCGCACGGAGTCCGAGAGGGTAACGGTCAGGCGACGTTGAAGCCCTTGTTGCGGAGGAAATCCTCCACGCGGCCGGTGTGGTTGCCTTGGAGTTCGATAGAACCGTCCTCCACCGTCCCGCCGCAGGCGAACTTCGACTTCAGGTCGGAGGACAGGCTGTCCATATCGACGTCTCGCGGGTCGAACCCTTCGATGACCGTTACCTCTTTTCCGTAGCGGCGCTCGTCGATGCGGATGGTGATCTCCTGGGACTCTTTGGCGACGTCTTCGCAGACGCAGAGTTCCTCAGGGAGCCCGCACGTCGAGCAGACTTCCGACATTACAGGCTGAACGTACAAGATGGGGATATTAAACAGTATCGGGAGTTCGCTCGGCGCGCACGGCCGTCCCCGCCTGCGAATTCGGCGGGTCGAGCGAACGACGGGACGGCGGCCGGAGCGGAGAACGGCCCGAACCGCTCTCACCTCCGCTCAGCGGAACAGTCGGCCGACGACCGGCGTGGACTCGCGCACCAGACGGTCCACGACGGCGACGGCCTCGTCGGCCTCCGCGCGCGAGACGCCGTCGCCGTAGCGGGCGCGCTCGTACGCCTCGCCGACCCGGACCGCCTCGTCGTCGAGGCCGACCCGAGAGAGCGAGCGGAGGTACGTCCGCGGCGTCTCGCCCGTCCGTCGCGGCCGGTGCTCCCGTTCGAGCAGGTACTCCAGCCGTCGGTACGCCCGAACCGCGTCGTCGTCGGGGGTCTGCCCGCCGCCCCCGTAGCGGAGCCACAGCGCCCGGTACGCGCGGGCGGTGAGACCCGCCCGCCGCGCGCCGGCGACGAGGCCGACGGCGGCGACGAGTCCGACGAGGAACGTCCGCCGCGGCGGCAGGTCGGGAATCGGCGACCCGCCGCCGTCGGCGGTGGTCGTCGCGCCGACGCCGGGAATCGACCCGTCGCCCGGCGTCGTGACGACGCCGGGGGCGACGGCGCTCGAATCGGCCGGCGTGCTGTTTCCGTCGGCGCCGCCGTCGCTCGTTTCGGCCGTCGGCGTCGGGGTGGGCGTCGGCGTCGCCGTCTCCTCTGAGGACTCCACGTCGACGCCGGTCTGGCCGTTCTGTCTGGCCTCCGCGAGGCGGGCGTTCTCGGCCGTCTCACGGGGACCGCCCGGCGTCGGGTCGAACCGAACCCAGCCCACGTCCTCGAAGTACACCTGCACCCACGCGTGGGCGTCGAGGCCGCGGACGACGTACTCGTCCTCCGCGACCTGTTGACCCGTCGTGTAACCCGTGACGAGTCGCGCGGGCACGTCCTGCGCTCTGAGCATTGCGACCATCGTCGTCGCGTAGTAGGTGCAGTAGCCCGCGTCCATCTCGAACAGGAACGAGTCGGCGATGTCGCCCGACGGCTCCGGCACCGACAGCGAGTAGCGCTTCTCGGACTCCAGATACTCCTCGACGGCGGCGGCCTTGTCGTAGGGGTTGTCCTCGCCGCCGGCGACCTGCGCGGCCCGCTCTCGCACCCGGTCGGAGGTGCTGTCGGGGAGTTGGAGGTAGCGCTCCTCTATCTCGTCGGGGTAGTCGGTGCCGGAGCGGCGCAGTTGCTCGGTCGTGTGGAGGGGTACCTCGCTGGTGACGCGGTAGGACTCCCCCGGCCGCAGCGACACCGTCGGGCGGAGGTTGCCCTGCGTCGTCACCTCGGCGTTCTCGGCGGCGGGGCCCTGGAGACCGACGGGTTTCCACGCCGCTGGAACGATAGACAGCGAGCCCTCGGCGGTGACCTGCTGTTGGACGGTCCGGGAGGCGCCGGGAGGCCCGCGTAACTGGCCCTCGTAGGGGTTCGCGTTGCCCGTCCTGACCCAGCCGTCGCCGGTGTAGCGGTCGTAGGCGGCCGTCTGCCAGTAGGAGGGTTCCGGGCTGTCGACCGTGAATCGAACCTGCGGGGAGAGCCTGATGCTGCCGACGACGTTCAGTCGGTCCTGCGCGTCGACGAGGCTCCCCTCGACGGTCGGCGACCCGCGGTTCGGGAGTAGGGGCGCGGCGCCCGCGCCGGGGACGACGGACACCGTCGCCGAGAGCACGATCATCGCCGCCAGCACCATCGTCAGCACGTCCAACTGGGCGACGCCCGCGCCGTAGCGGTCCAGCGTCGCCGCCGCGACGGTCACCGCGCCGCCAGTGACGCCGACGAGCGTGGCCACCTGCCCGGCGTCGCCCGTGAGGACGAACAGACCGAGGGCGACGCCGCCGACGGCGACGGCGCCGACGTAGCGGCGGCGAACGGCGAGATACCACGAGAGGAACACCGGCCCCGGCGCGACGGCCATCGCCCAGACGCCCGCGCCGGTGAGACGCAGGATGGAGAGTCCGGTGAGCAGCGCGACGGTGTCCGAGAGGAGGCGGTCGGGGGTCAGCAGTTGCAGTTGGCTCTGCGGCAGCGCCAACACGTAGACGGCGAACCCGCCCGCGAGGAGGGCGCCGGTGACGGCGACGGCGGTTCTGAGACCCACGAACGAGCCCACGACGGTGGCGAGGAGCAGCGACCCGACGACGACGGCGATGAGCCGCGAACGGCCGCCCACCACGTCCGTGACGTAGAACAGGACGCTCACGTACGACCACGTGAGGACGAGAACGCCGAGCAGGGCGACGGCTCGGGAGGTGCGTTCCGAGTTGAGGAGTCCGTCGAACCGGCTTGCGGCCCCCGTCTCGGGGGCGGTCTCGGCGTCGGCGCTCACGCGAGTGCCCCCTCCGTTCGCTCGTCGGCCGACTCCGCGGCGGGGGGCGTCCGTCGCTCGCCGGGGTCGACCGAGCGGGTCGACTCCGCGACGACGAGGCGGTCGAACGTCGTCTCGGTGTCGCCGAAGCGGACGCGGGTGGCCGACTCGTCCGCCCGGACGACCACGTCCGCCCCCTCGTCGGGGACGGGACCGGCCCCGGCGCGGGCGAGGTGTTCTAAGAGCGGCGCGTCGTCGCCCGCGGCCGCCTCGACGACACCGTTCGGCGTCGATAGCGTGACGGGGACGCCCAACCGGACGAAGGCTAAACAGAGCGTCGCCGCGGCCTCGGCCATCTCGTCGGCGGCGTCGCGCGCGCCGCCGGCGGCGACGCGGACCGCGGAGGCGTCCGCTTCGGCGACGAACTCCTTGACGATGAGGTCGCCGCGCTTCGCCGAGGACTTCCAGTGCACGTCGCGCAGGGAGTCCCCGCGGACGTACTCGCGGAGTCGGTCGAACTCCTCGCGGCGCGAGGAGAACTCGGCGTCGCGCAGCGCTCGGAGGTCGTTCCGGGCCCCGGTCGAGAGGTGACGGACGCGGGGGAACACCAACACGGCGTCGGTGCCCGAGACGACGAGTTCCCGTTCGGCCAACCCGAGCACGTCGGTGGCGACGACGGCGACGGGGCCGAGTCGGTGCTCGCCGCGCGAGCGGTAGGTCACCTCGTAGGAGACGGGGTCGCCGCCGACGAGCGTCTCCACCTCGGCGTCGCCGTCGACGCCGGGCGGGAGCGAGTCGACGACGCGCGCCGGGTACGGGCGGTTGACGTCGAACGAGAGCGTGACCTCGCCGGTCTCGTCGGGGAAGCCGTCGGCGGGGAGCGTCCGCTCGACGGTCGGCGTCGCGGCGAGGCGGACCTGCAGGAGTGCGGCCGCGAGGGCGACGCCGGTCGGAAGGACGAAGGCGTTGAGCGCGCGCGGGCCGAAGCGGAGGCCGAGGGCGAAGCCGACGGCGACCACGGCGCAGACCGCGTACCCGCGTCGAGTCAGCCGCATGGCGCTACTCGACCGCCACCGCGTCGAGGGCGCGGTCGACGACCGAAGCGCCGGTGTCGTCCCCGTCGGTTCGGACGCGGTGCGCCCAGACGCTCGGCGCCTCGGTCTGCACGTCGTCGGGGACGACGTAGTCGCGGCCCTCGAAGACGGCGCGGGCCTGGGCGGCGCGGACGAGGGCGATTGCGCCGCGCGGACTCGCGCCGAGTTGGGCGTGCTGGCGCGTGTAGCCCGCGAGGCGGGAGACGTAGGCGCGGACGGGTTCGCGAACCGTCACCTGCGAGACGGTCCGGCGGGCCTGCAGCACGTCGTCGACGGTGGCGACGGGGTCCAGCGAGTCGATGGGGTGGTCGCCGGTGACGCGGCCGAGCAGTTCCGTCTCGTCGGCCTCGGAGGGGTAGCCCAGTCGTATCTTCTTCATGAATCGGTCTATCTCGGCGATGGGCAGTTCGTACGTCCGACCGGGTTCGACGTCGTTCTGGGTGGCGATGACCGTGAACGGGTTCGGCACCTTCCGGGTCGTCCCGTCGACGGTCACCTGCTCTTCTTCCATCACTTCGAGGAGGGAGGCCTGCGTCTTCGGCGGCGCGCGGTTTATCTCGTCGCCGAGGACGACGTTGGCGAAGACGGGACCCTGCTGAAACTCGAACTCGCGGGTCTGCTGGTTGAACACGTTCACCCCGGTCACGTCGGAGGGGAGGAGGTCCGGCGTGAACTGCACGCGTTTGAACGACCCGCCGAGCGACACCGCGACGGACCGCGCGAGCATCGTCTTCCCCACGCCGGGCACGTCCTCTAAGAGCAGATGACCCCGGGCGAGGACGGCGATGAGAATGTTCTCGATGGCGTCCCGTTGGCCGACGATGACGCGTTCGACGTTCTCCGTGATCCGGGTCGCGAGGTCGGCGGCCTCCTCGACCGGGAGCGGAGAGGCGGCTGTTGCCTCCGGTTTCGAGTCAGGTACTGCGTCTGCGTCGGTCATGTATCAAGGGTTGAGAAGGCGGTCGAACCGGCAGCGGAACTCTCGCATCCCCGTGAGAGTCCCCGACACCGATTCGCACGCACACGGACACGGGTAGGGACCGGGCGCACGTAACTTTGCTGGGTGTGACCGGTTCGCCCGCCGGTCGCGGCGGTTTCCCGTCCGCTTTTGTCCGTCGGTCGCCCTCTACGGTACATGGAACACGCGGACGGGACGGAGACGTCGGACCCCGAGGCGTCGGACGGGAGCGACCCCGACCCCGACGCGGCGGACGGCCGGGACGACGCCCCGCGACCGGAGGGACCGCCGCGCACGATGCTCGACGTCCGGGAGGAACTCACGCCGATGCTGTCGCAGTATCTCGACCTCTGTGTGGCCCACCCCGACGCAGTCGTCCTGTTTCAGGTGGGAGACTTCTACGAGGCGTTCTGCGAGGCCGCAGAGGAGGTGGCTCGCGTCTGCGAGGTGACGCTGACCAAGCGCGAGGACTCGACGGGGACGTACCCGATGGCGGGGATTCCCATCGACAACGCCGCGTCGTACCTCGAAGCCCTCCTCGAAGCGGACTACCGCGTCGCCATCGCCGACCAAATCGAAGAGGCGTCCGAGGCGTCGGGACTGGTGGACCGGGCGGTGACGCAGGTCATCACCCCCGGTACCGTCGTCGACGACGAACTGCTGTCGGACGCGACGGCGACGTACCTCGGCGCGGTGGCCGGGTCCGGCGACGAGACGGCCCTGGCCACCGTCGACGTGTCGACGGGCGAGTGTCAGGTGACGAGCGGCGCGGAAGAGCGGATGAGCGAGGAACTGGACCGCCTCGCGCCCGCGGAACTGCTCCGCGCGCCCGACGCGCCCGACTTCGACCTCGGCTTCGAGACGATGGTGACCGACGCCGACCCCGGGACGTTCGAGGCCGACGCCGCCCGAGAAACGCTCTCGGCGTACGTCGCCGCGCCCGACTCGGTCGTCGGGAGCGAGGCGGAACGCCGCGCCGTCGGCGGCCTCCTCGACTACGCGGAGTACACGCAGGGCGGCGACGGCCCACTCGAATACGTCTCCCGCGTCCGCCGGTACGACCCCGAGCGGTCGCTGCAACTGGACGCGACGGCCATCCGAAGCCTCGAACTGTTCGAGTCGCGAAGTCCGCGGTCCGGAGACACCCTTCTGGAGGTGATGGACGAGACGGCCTGCGCCCTCGGCCGTCGTCGACTCGTCTCGTGGCTCCGCCGCCCGTCGGTCGGCGAACGGGAGATTCGGCGGCGACACGACGCCGTCGCGGAACTCTTAGACCGGCCGATGGCCCGCGAGACGGTGCGGGAGCATCTCTCGGAGGTGTACGACCTCGAACGCCTCGTCTCGCGCGTCTCGCGCGAGCGAGCGGACGCCCGCGACCTGCGCGCCCTGAAGAACACGCTCGACGCCGTTCCGGAGGTGAAGGCGGCGCTCTCGGAGGTGGAGAGCGACCCCCTCCGGGACCTGCGGGACTCGCTGGACGAACTCGCCGACGTGCGCGAACTGGTGGGCGAGGCGATTCGGGCCGACCCGCCGCAGGAGATTACCGAGGGGGGCGTAATCTGCGAGGGGTTCGACGCCGAACTCGACGAGGTGCGCGCCGCCGAACGCGAGGGGCGCGAGTGGGTGTCGAACCTCGAAGAACGGGAGCGAGAGCGGACCGGCATCGACTCGCTGGACGTGGGCTACACGCAGGTCCACGGCTACTACATCGAGGTGACGAACCCGAACCTCGACCGGGTACCGGACGACTACACGCGCCGGCAGACGCTGAAGAACTCCGAGCGCTTCTACACGCCCGAGTTGAAGCGCCGCGAGGACGAGATTCTCTCGGCGTCGGAGCGAGCCGATGCCTTAGAGTACGAGGTTTTCGCCGAGGTCCGCGCCGACGTGGCCGAGGAGGGAGAGCGCCTCCAAACGCTGGCGGACTCGCTCGCGACGCTGGACGTGCTGGCATCGTTCGCCGCCGTCGCCGCGGCCAACGACTACGTGCGCCCCGAGATGGGCGCCGACGCGGTGGAAATCGAGGCCGGGCGGCACCCGGTCGTCGAGCGCACGGGTGGGGAGTTCGTCCCGAACCCGGCGGACTTCTCCCGCGGGTCGGTGGCGGTCATCACCGGCCCGAACATGAGCGGGAAGTCGACGTACATGCGGCAGGTGGCGCTGATAGCCGTCCTCGCGCAGGCCGGAAGCTTCGTCCCGGCGCGGGAGGCCCGACTCCCCATTCTCGACAGAATCTTCACCCGCGTCGGCGCCTCCGACGACATCGCGGGCGGGCAGTCGACGTTCATGCGCGAGATGGCCGAGTTGACCGACATCCTCCACGACGCCACCGAGGAGTCGCTGGTTCTCCTCGACGAGGTGGGGCGGGGGACGTCGACGACGGACGGTCTCGCCATCGCCCGCGCGACGACGGAGTTCATCCACGACGAGGTGGGCGCGACGACGCTCTTCGCCACCCACTACCACGACCTCACGGAACTGGTCGAGGACCTCCCGAACGCGTTCAACCTCCACTTCACCGTCGAGAAGACCGAGGGGAGCGACGGGAATCCGGACGTGACGTTCCTGCACCGCGTCGCCGACGGCGCCTCCTCCTCCTCGTACGGCGTCGAAGTGGCCGAACTGGCGGGCGTACCGCCGGCGGTGGTCGAACGCGCCCGCGAGTACGTCCGCGAGGGCGAGGACGCGACGCCGGCCGACGCGGACGGCGACGGAGGGTCCGACGGGGACGAGGCGCGGGGGTCTCCGGACGACGACGCCTCGACCGGCGAAAGCGCTACCCCCGCCGACGCCCAAGCGTCGGCGAACGGCCGGGCCTCCGAGGGAACCCTCGCCGCCTACGTCGACGGCATCGAGTCCGACGACGCGGCGGACGGACCGTCGACGACCGACGCGGCGGCCGACGTGCTCGCGGACCTCCGCGCGCTGAACGTCGCCAAGACGACGCCGCTGGAGGCTCTGAACGCCCTCGACGAACTGAAACAGAGACTTGACGAGAGAGACCGAAACCGAGACTGAAACCGAAGCCGAACGCGTCCGCGCGTTGGACGAGGAGACGGTGGCGAGCATCGCCGCCGGCGAAGTCGTCACGCGCCCCGAGGACGCGGTGGTGGAACTCGTGGAGAACGCCCTCGACGCCGGTGCCTCGCGGATAGAAGTGACCGTCGTCGGCGACGGCACGCCCCTGCTCCGGGTCCGCGACGACGGCCGGGGGATGAGCGAGGCGAACGCCGCCCGCGCCGTCGACCGGCACACGACGAGCAAACTCGGCGACGCCGCCGACCTGCAGAGGGTGTCGACGCTCGGCTTTCGGGGCGAGGCGCTCCCGAGCATCGCCGCGGCCGGAACGCTCGAACTCGTGACGAACGACGGCGGCGCGCGCGGGACGCGCGTCGTCGTCGACGGCGAGAAGCGCGTCGAACCCGCGGGGCGGGCGCGCGGGGCGACCGTCGAGGTCCGAGACCTGTTCGCAGAGATGCCCGCCCGCAGACGGTCGCTCGCCTCCTCGCGCGCCGAGTTCGCCCGGGTCTCCGACGCCGTCTCCCGCTACGCCCTCGCGCGCCCGGACGTGGCGTTCTCGTTGGTCCACGAAGCGGCAGGGGAGTCGGAGTCGCCCGACGGCCGGCGCGGCCGCGAGGTGTTCTCCACGTCGGGCAGCGGTGACTACGCCGACGCCGTCCTCGGCGTCTACGACCGCGACGTGGCCGGGCGGAGCACGACGTTCGAGTCCGAGCGGACGGTCGAGGACGACGGCGAGGAGGTTACGGTCCGAATCGAGGGACTGCTCGCGCATCCGTCGGTCACCCGCGCCCGTCGAGACCACGTCTACACCGCGGTGAACGGCCGCGCGTTCCCCTCGGAGGCGCTCCGCCGCGCCGTCGTCGCGGGCTACGGCGACTTGTTGCCCGACGACCGCGCGCCCGTCGCCGTCGTCTCCGTCTCACTGCCGGCACACTGGTGCGACCACAACGTCCACCCGGCCAAGCGCGAAGTGCGCCTCCGCGCGCACCGGGCGGTCGAAGACGCCGTCCGAGAGTCGGTGCGCGACGCCCTCTCGACGGCCGATTTGCGCCGGAGCGAGGAGGTGGCGATGGACCTCGATTCGACCTTGGAACCGGCCGACGGCGAGGAGTCCAGATTCGACGGCGTGCGCGTCATCGGGCAGTTCCGCGAACTCTACCTGCTCTGCGAGGCCGACGACGACCTCCTTGTGATAGACCAGCACGCGGCGCACGAGCGAGTGAACTATGAACGCCTGCGGGCCGCCAAAGACGGCGGCGGCGGAGCGGAGACGGACACCCCCGTCGAGTCGGCGGACGTGGACCCGCCGGCGACCGTCTCGCTGTCGCCCGCGCAGGCCGCCGCGGCCGACGAGTGGCGCGAGGAACTCACTAAACTGGGATTCGCCGTCGACCCGTTCGGCGGCGGCACCGTCCGGGTGAGCGCCGTACCCGCGCCGATGGGCCGGGCCGCCGCGCCGGCGAGCGTCCGCGACGCCCTCGACGCGCTCAGGGGCGGAGAGGCGCCCGCGGACGCCACCGACCGCCTCCTGAAGGACCTCGCCTGCCACCCGTCGCTGAAGGCCGGCGACGAACTCAGTTCGGAGGAGGCGACGCGACTCGTCGAACGATTAGGTACCTGCGAGGCGCCGTACGCCTGCCCGCACGGCCGGCCGACGGTGCTCTCGATAGAAGAGGAGACGTTCGTCCGCGGGTTCGAGCGGCGGGCGACGCGGATGGACTGAACTTCGAGAAGTCAGCGACCCGGCGTCTCTTCGAGGTGAACCACCCGAACTCGCGGCGGAGACGCCCCCAGCCGTCCCGCCAGACGAGCCAATACCCGAGAACGCCGCCCGCCGCGAGGGAGAGAAGATAGCGGAGGGGTCGAACGGATAGTCAACCGAGAGCCACGGGATGCCGAACAGGGCCGCCGAGAGTCGGAACGGGACGGCCGCCGATTTCGCTCCGGTAGAGGAGGTACCCGAAGACCAGCGGTTGGACGACGACGGACCCAAGTGCCCACAACGGCGCCGCGTCGCTCCCGCGCGCGTCGGCGTCGAGGGAGGCCCAGTAGCCGAGTAGCGCCAGCATCAGAAGATGCGCGGCGGCGAACGGCGAGGAGAGGACATCAGTGAGCATCCATCTCGACAGTCGTGTCGACCGTCTAAGGCGTCAACGTTCCTTCCATCGGGGCCGACCCCGACTCACCACTCCTTACAGTCGGCGCACACCTGTTCGCCGTCGTCGAACCAGAGTCGAGGAACCGTCTCTCCGCAGGCGGCGCAGACGACGCCGTCGGGGTGCCAGCGGTAGGTTCCGACCGCGGGGTCGACGTCCTCGGTGGTTGGCGAAGTCCGCTCCGAGTCGGCGACGGCACCTGACTCGGCTTCTTCGGCGGTCACGTCGTCGTTCTCGTCGTCGGCATTCTCGTCGCCGTCACTGCCGGCGTCCTCGCGCTCCTCGTCCTCGCCGCCGCCCACGAAGTCGTCCAGCGAGCGGTCTCGTGTCACGTCCCGAAGGAGCGGACGCCCGGCCTTAGCCGTACCGACCCCGCGCGGGACGGACGGGTTCGGGCGGCGACGCACGCGAATCCTCAACACACAAGTACGGGGGCTCCAAACGAGGCGTATGGTCACAGTCATCGACTTCGTCGTCGAGTTGCTCCTCAGCGTCCTCGATCTCATCACGACGTTCGTCTTCGACATCTTCCTCGCTGGCGACGTGATCAGCGCCGTCATCTTCCTGATGGGGGCCGCGCTGGTCGGCGTCTCGAGCCTCGTCTTCGGCTACCTCGTCCTCGGCGCGGCGGTGAACGCGCTCACCGGGATGGGGTCGAGCGCTACCGACGACGCGAAGCCGAAGCAGCGAGTCTGATCGCCTCGTCGGGGTCCGGTCCGAGCGGCGACCCGACGACCACGCCGTCGACGTGTTCGAACACCGCCTCCATCCGGTCCGCGACCGCTTCTTCGGTGCCGGCCATCGCGAAAGCGTCTATCATCGCGGGCGTCACGAGGCCGAACGCCTCGGAGAACTCGCCCGCCGAAATCTTCTCGCCGATGTCTCCCGCGAGCGAGTCGTCTATCCCGTGTCTGTCGAGCACCGGCGGCGCCGCCCCGGCGGTGATGAAGGCCACCGGCGGGCGGGCCGCCTCTCTCGCCGCCTCGCGGTCGGTTCCGACGCTCACGCTGGCGTACGCGAGGAGTTCGAACTCGCCCCGGGAGTCGGGACGGTCCTCGATTCCCTCCTCGACCCGGTCTCTGGCCCACGCCACGTCGTCGGGGTGCGAGCCGTTGAACAGCAAGCCGTCGGCGTGCTTGCCCGCCATCCGGCACATGTGCGGCCCCTCGCCGCCGACGTAGACGGGTATCTCGCCGGGTACCTCGAAGTTCACGCCCGCGTCGTTCGCCTCGAACGCCCCGTCGTGGCTGACGCGCTCGCCGTCCCAGATGCGCTGTGCGATTTTGAACGCCTCCAAGACGGAGCGCAGACCGCGCTCGTCGTCGATACCGAGGTTTCGGAGGGTGGATTTGTCCCCCGGCCCGATGCCGAAGGCGGCGCGGCCCTCGGAGAGTTCCGCGACGGTGGCCGTCTTCGTCGCCAGCGTGACGGGGTGCATCTCGTAGGGGTTGGCGACGCCGGGACCGAGCCGAATCGACTCCGTCTCGCCCGCGAGGCGCGCGAGGACGGCGAACGGGTCGCGGTTGTTGTAGTGACAGGAGACGAACGCCGCGTCGTAGCCCGCCTCCTCGGCGAGGACGCCGCGTCGAACGACTTCGGGGACGGGGTGCTCGGGCGTCAGTTCGACGCCGAGGGTGGGAGCGCCGGCGTCCCCGTCGCCGTCGCCATCGGTATCTTCACGCATCGTCGTGCTCCCAGGCGCGCACGGCCTGCCGGACGAAGTCTCCCTCTATCTCCCGGTAGAGGTTGTCGCTGCCGTCGTGGTCGCCCCACTCGAAGTCCCGAACGACGACGACGGGCGTGCCGCCGTCGCCCTCGCCGACGAGGAGGTTCGCGGCCGCGGCGAGTTCGTCCACGACGCTCTCGACGGTCACGCCGAGTTCGCGGCCGTCGCGGTCGGACTCCCCGCGCCAGTCTCTGGACGCGGACATTCCGGCCCACCCGAGGGCGACGCCGCGTTGCCCGTGGCGGAACGGCCGCCCGCAGGTGTCGGTAACGATGACCCTGTCCGCGGGCAGGTCCGCGCGGAGTCGCGCGGCGCTCTCGGACGGTCGCTCCGGCAGGAGCAGCAGGTCG
This sequence comes from Halogeometricum sp. S1BR25-6, assembly GCF_031624495.1. Classification (NCBI taxonomy): domain Archaea; kingdom Methanobacteriati; phylum Methanobacteriota; class Halobacteria; order Halobacteriales; family Haloferacaceae; genus Halogeometricum; species Halogeometricum salsisoli. The sequence continues at coordinate 806,652 of NZ_JAMQOP010000002.1, forward strand.
TTGTCGGCGACGTTCGAGCGGTCGATGCCGGCGTTGACGCCGACGTGGCCGAAGCGCGTCTCGGTGAGGAGAAAGGGCGACTCCATCAGCAGGTCGACGCTCTCTTCGAGGACGGCCTGCGCGAAGCGCGGGTCCTTCTCCTCGCCGGTCGCTTCCTCTAAGTCGGCGGCTATCTCGCGGGCGCGCGGTCCCGCCGGGAAGTCATCCAAGTCGAACAGTCTGCCCTCGGCCTTCGAGACGACCGTCGAGGCGACGCAGACCACGTCCTCCTCCCGCAGGTCGACCCGGTCGCGAATCGTCGCCGCGAGGTCGTCGCCCGGCCGGACCTCCGGCACGTCGGGGACGGCGAACAGTTCCATGCTCGTCGGTCGGCGCGGGGACGTAAAAAGCGGACAGATGTTGGTGAGTGCAGCCGGTTCCTTGGAGTCGCCAGCGCCGTTGAAGTCCGCGCGTCCTGACAGAATGCGCGTGCCGAATACAACCTCTGTATTCAGCAGATAAGACGGTCGGTGTTGACCAGTTCGGCGACCGGATCAGGCAGTCGGCGCGACGTTCTGATTCCGGTGGAACAGGTTGTCCGGGTCGTACTTCCGCTTCAGTTCCACGAGCCGGTCGTAATTCTCGCGGTAGGCGGCGCGCTCCTCGCCCGCCTCCTCGGGAATGAAATTGACGTAGACGCCGCCGGTGGCGTGAGGGGCCATCGCTTCGTGAAGCTCACGGGTCCAGGCGATGCACTCGTCGTCTTGGGCCGGGTCGGTCCAGCGCGTGTGGAGGTTCATGAGGAACTCCGCGTTCCGGTGGGGGTACGCCGTCGCGCCCACGGGTACGTCGTTGATCGCACCGCCGAGTTGGGCGATGGCAATCTCACTCTCCGGCGTGGGCAGCGACTCGCCGTACGTCACGAAGGTGTCGATCATCCCGTCGGTGAACTCGACGAAGTTGTGGGACTTCCAGTAGTTCCGCGCTCCGGGGGTGAGCAGGCCGTCGAACCCCTGCTGCCAGCCAGCGTACGAGTGAGGTCCGATGACGTCGGCGATGGGATCGCCGATATCCCGCAGCGGTTGCAGGGCTGTTTCGCCGTCGGCCAGGGTGCCGTCGTAGTAGACTCCGACTACGAGCACCATCTTACCGTGCCACTCCTCCGGGATGAACGGGAGTGGTGGCGCGTGCCTGATGACCATCCAGGCGGTGACCTCGTCGGGGGCGTCGGCGACGAACTCGCGGTAGGCCGCCATCACCTCGGCCGTGTCGTCGAACGGATGGACGATCAGCCCCGAGAGCACCTCGGGACCGACCTCGTGGAGGTCGAACTCGAAGGACGTGACGACACCGAAGTTGCCGCCACCGCCCCGGAGCCCCCAGAAGAGGTCGGAGTTCTCGTCCTCGCTGGCGTGGACGAGACGACCGTCGGCCGTGACCACGTCCGCTCCGCGGAGGTTGTCGGCGGTCAGACCGTACCGACGGGAGAGCCATCCGAAACCCCCGCCGAGCGTCAAGCCGGAGATGCCCGTCGTCGAATTGTATCCGACGGGCGTGGCGAGACCGAACGCCTGCGCCTCGTGGTCGAACTCCGCGAGTATCACGCCCGGTTCGACCCGTGCGGTATTCGCCTCCGGGTCGATGCGGATAGACTTCATGGGCGAGAGGTCGATCACGAGACCGTCGTCGACGATGGCGTTCCCGGCGATGTTGTGACCCGCGCCCTTCACCGCGATGGGCACACCCTGCTCGCGGGCGAAGTTCACCGCCGCGATGACGTCGGCGACGCCCGCACACTGGGCGATCAGCGCGGGCCGCCGGTCGATCATGGCGTTCCAGACCGTCCGGGCTTCTTCGTACTCCTCAGTCTCCGATGTGAGGAGTCTGCCGCGGAAGCCCGTCTCTAGTTCTGCTACTATACTATCGTCTAACGGACTGGCGTGAATTGCCACGACAAATTCTCCGAGGTGACATACGTGACGTGAGTATAAGTAGTTCATCACGATTATTGAGTATAGTCTTTATATCCTCTATCTCGATTCTCCGGGTGAAATCTTCCGAGTCACGAGAGATACCCGCTCTGCACCGAGTCATTCCGTCACTGTGGGCGTTGAGACCGTGACCGACTCTTCTCTTCTATTCAGCAGGTCTCGCCGAATTATCAGTGGCCGGTTATTTAAACAGAACTGAATCGAGCGAACCGCGGAACTCGCGGGCGTCTCGTCGGACGGGTCCCGCCTGCCGAGTTTACTCGTGGTGCAGCGTCACGGACACGTCCGACCCGTCGACGGTGAGCCGGTACATCGTCGTCTCGGCGGCCGGTTCGGCCCCCGTCGCGCTCCCGGGATTGAGCAGGCGGACGCCGTCGACGAACTCGTCCATCACGTCGTGGGTGTGCCCGCAGATGCCGACGGCGTCCGGTCCGCCTTCCTCGCGGACCGCGTCGGCGACGCGTTCGCGGTAGCCCTCCAGCGACCCGGACCCGTGAGTGACGACGAAGCGCACGTCCTCCACGTCGAGCGTCGCCGTCTCGGGGAGGTCGAACCCCCGCGGGTCGATGTTGCCGACGACGGCCGTGAGGTTGGCCTCGCCGCCGGCGAGTTCGACCACCCGCTCGTACGCCTCCGCGGAGTCGAAATCGCCCGCGTGGACGACGTGGTCGGCCGCGCTGATGCGCCCTTCGACCCACTCCGGGATGCGCTCCTCGCGCGAGGGGACGTGCGTGTCGCTGACGACGGCGAGGTCCACGGACATACGAGGAGGTACGCCCGTCGACCCAAAAACCGTTGTCCCGAGGGATGTAGGGTGTGGCATGGACCACGTCGTCACCTGCTTCGTCCGCAACCGCGGCGAGGTACTGCTCACCCGCCGCAGCGAGCGAGCGGGCACCTACACCGGCCGCTGGGCGGGCGTCTCGGGCTACGTCGAGGAGGAAAACGAGAAGGCCGAGTTCGACGCCCGGCGGGAACTGCGCGAGGAGATTGGACTCGGCGGCGCGAGCCTCCGCCTCGTCAGAATCGGCGAGACGCTCGCCGTCGACGACGAGGAAGGGTCGTTCGTCGTCCACCCGTTCCTGTTCGAGTCGACGACGCGGGAGGTGCGACCGAACGAGGAACTCGCCGCGGTGGAGTGGGCCGACCCGACGGCGATTCGCGACCGGGAGACCGTTCCGCGCCTCTGGGAGACGTGGCGACGCGTCGCACCGGGCGTCGAGGACGTGCGCGAGGACCGAACGAACGGGTCGGCGTGGATTTCGGCGCGCGCGCTGGAGGTGCTCCGCGACGCCGCCGTCGACGCCGACGACTGGGAGTCGGTCGCCGAGGTGGGCCGCGAACTCCGCGACGCGCGCCCGAGCATGGCCGCCGTCGCGAACCGCGTGAACCGCGTGCTCGCGACGGCCGAGCGTCGTCCGGAGGCCGTCGCGGCCGCGGCGGTCCGCGCGCTCTCGTCGGCGCACGCCGCGAGCGAGGCGTCCTCCGCGACGCTGGTCGACCGCCTCCGCGACGCCGAGGTGACGGGCGTGGCGACGCTCTCGCGGTCGGGGACCGTCTCCGAGTGCCTCCGCGCGTTCGACCCTGACTCGGTCCTCGTCGCGGAGTCTCGCCCCGAACGCGAGGGCGTCGACGTCGCGGAGACGGCCGCCGAGGAGACGGCGGCGGCGGTGACGCTGACCACCGAGGCGGCGCTGCCGGCGGCGTTGGCGGACGGCGACGTCGCTCCGGACGCCGTCGTCGTCGGCGCGGACGCGGTGCTGCCGGACGGGAGCGTCGTCAACAAGACGGGGACGACGGGACTCGCGTTGGCCGCGCGGGAGGCGGGCGTCCCCGTCTACGTCGTCGCCGCGCGCGACAAGATTCGACCGACGGGTGACGACCGGGTGGCCGACGAGGCGTCGCCCGCGGAGTCGGTGTACGACGGCGAGGAGTCGGTCGACGTGTTCGCGCCGACGTTCGAGCGGGTACCCGGTCGACTCGTCGACGGCCTCGCCACCGAGGACGGACTGCTCGACGGCGACGACGCGCGGCGGGTCGCCGCCGAACACGCCGAGCACGCGGCGTGGGACGGACGGGACGACGAGGACTGACGCCGGGCGGCGGACGGTGGGCGACGAAGGACGCCGGCCGCGGGAGCGGCGATGGCAAGCGTGAAATGCGACGGTCCGCTACCGAGGGACGGGCGACAGTGACGAGGGTTACCCCCACCGAGCCCCGTGTGACGAGGCAGTTAACGCCCGAGTCGCCCTTCCGAGACGGACCGTCCTCCTTCGACCCGACGACCGCGAGCGTCCGCGACGACCGAGGCGTCTGTTCAAGCGTTCGATAGTTTTCGCGCCGAGAGCCGCTCGTTAACGGCGACGTAACGCGAAACAGTGCGAAACGCAACCGTTTTTGAGAAATGGTCGCCGCGATTTAAGTCGCTCGCGGTTCGCCGGGGAAGCGTGAGCGAGCACGACCCGAGTGCGGACGAGGGCGTAGGGATACTGCTCGTCGACGACGACCCGGCGTTCGTGGAGGCGGCGGCGACGTTCGTTGGCCGCCACCTCTCGGGGACGAGGACGTACACCGCCGGGTCGCCGGCCGACGCGCGCGAGTTCATGGCGTCGCGCGGCGACGACGTCGACTGCGTCGTCAGCGACTACGACATGCGGCACGAGAGCGGCGTCGACTTCCTGCGCGACCTCCGGGAGGCGTTCCCGAACCTCCCGTTCATCCTCTTCACCGGGAAGAGCGCCGACGAGGTGGCGGGCGAAGCGTTCCGGGCGGGCGCGACGGACTACCTGAAAAAGGAGATGGGCACCGAGCAGTTCGAGGTGCTCGCCCGACGCATCGACCTGTCCGTCACCGCCGCGCGTGTCGCGTGCGAGGCGGCGCGGAACCGAAGGCTGCTCGACGCCGCGTTCGACGCCGTCGGCGACCCGTTCTACGCGTTCGACACCGAGGGGCGGTTCCTGCGCTGGAACGACGCGCTGGTGGCGCAGACCGGGTACTCCGACGAGGAGGTGGCCGAGATGCACCCGACGGAGTTCTTCGAGGGGGCGGATAGAGAGCGGGTCGCGGCGGCCATCGACGCCGTCGTCGACGACGGGGAGGCGACCGTCGAGGCGTCGGTCCGAACGAAGAGGGGCGACCGCCGCCCGTACAAGTTCACCGGGTCGCTCGTCGTCGACGAGGCGGGCGACCCGTTCGCCGTCTGCGGCGTCGGCCGCGACCGCTCGGACCGCGACTGAACCGGGAACTCGAAGCGCTCCTCGACCGCCTCGGCGTCGGGCCGAACGCCGGGCGCCTCAGCTGACGAACTTCAGGAGGTCGTCGCGCTTCTGCTCGTGGAAGTGAGTGCGCAAGGCCTCTTCGAGCGTGTCGAGGCTCCCGCGCTTGGCGCTGATGGGCGCGACGACGTCGGACCACTGCTTCCACGGCGGCATCAGTCCGAGTCGGTCGCAGAGGTCGTTCAGGCGTTCGTCCCGGTCGTCGACTTTGTCCATCTTGTTCACCGCGACGACGACGGGAATCCCGAGTTCGCGCAGGAAGTGGAACATCTCCACGTCGTGCGGTATCTCGTCGGGGCCGGAGTGGCGGTCGATGATGTCGACGGCGCTCTTGCCGTCGACGACGAGGACGCCCGCGAGGATGTCGTCGGCGTTCGACTCGATGTACCGGACGATGTCGGTCTTTATCTCCTCGCGGCGGTCCTCCTCGACGCCGGACATGAACCCGAACCCCGGCAGGTCGGTGAACATGAAGTCGTCGCCGGCCCAGTCGAAGTGATTCGGCTGCCGGGTCACGCCGGGTTTCTTCCCCGTCGTGAACTTCGAGTGGCCCGTCAACTCCCGCATGATGGTCGACTTGCCGACGTTGGAACGCCCGACGAGGACGACCTCCTGTCGGTCCGGGCGGTCTTCGAACATGTGCGAGGAGACGCCGTCGCCGCGGTTAACGCTGGCGTTGCGGTCCGTCGCAGTCGCCGAACGAACTCGTCGGCGGCACCGAAGCGGCCCGTCACTCCGACTCCGACTCCGGCTTCGACCGCGGCCGCCGCACCACGAGCACCGGCCCGACCGACTCCGCCGCGACGCGTTCGGTCACCTCCCCGAACAGGAACGACTGGAGCGAGGGGGCCTGTTCGCCCATCACGATGGCGTCGTGGTCGGGGACCGCGTCGAGAAGCGCCTCCAAGGGGGCCGCGCCCTCGGCAATCCTCGTCGTCGCGGCGATGCCGGCGGCGTCGAGTCGCTCGGCCGCCGCTTCCATCGATACCGCGCCGTCGTCGCCGGCGACCCGGAGAAGCGTCACGTCGATGGCGCGGTCGCCGACGAGTTCGGTCACGAACGCGAGGATGCGGTCGGCCGCGACGTCGCCCGAGAGCGACACCAGTATCCGGTCGACCGCTCCCGTCGCCCCCGAGATGGCGTACGCCCGTGCACCAACCTCGTCGGCGACCCGGTCGACGGTCTTCTGCCGGTCGGCGGTGAAGACGAGCCGGTAGTCGGCGCTCCCGCCGGCGTCGCGGAACTCCTCGGCGATATCCGCGAGCGCCGCGTTCGCGCGCTCCTCGTACTGGAGGCGTGCCTGATCGGGCGGCGTCTGCTCGGGGAGCACGTGGTAGCCGAGAACCGTCACGTCCATCGTGCCGAGGAGGTTCATCAGTCCGAGCGGGACGGCCTCGTTTTCGAGCACCGCGACGGGCACGAGGACGCGCGACATCAGAGCGCCCCCCTGAGGTTCACGTCGCGAGCGTAGTAGAAGTACCATCCCGCGGCCGCGAGCATGAGGCCGAGCCCGATGACCTGAGACGCCGTCTGCATGAATCCGATGAGAGCGAAGCTCGCAACCGCGCCGAGCGCCGGCACGACGGGGTAGCCGGGCGTCCGGAAGTCCGGGTCGTACCACTCGGGTTCGTCGCGGCGGAGGACGACGAGGGCGACGCAGATGAGTCCGTACAGGACGAGGTGGAGGAACGAGGCGACCTCCGCGAGCACTTCGACCCGCCCGGTCGCCACCAGGACGAGGATGGGGCCCCCGGCCATCCCGAGTGCGACGTGCGGCGTGCCGTACTTCAGATTGATACGGCAGGCCCACCGCGGCAAGAGCGCGTCCTTCGAGACGGCGTAGATGGCCCGAGACGTGCTCAGAATCGAGGCGTTCGCGCTCGACATCGTCGCCAACAGTCCGCCGAAGACGATGGCCAGCGCCCCCGCAGACCCGAGGTAGTGCCGCCCGACGTCGACCATCGCCGTCTCGCCGAGGCTCGCGAGGCGCTCGCTCCCGAACGCGCTCGTCGCGACGAATATCGTCGTAACGTACAGCACGGTCACGACGAGCACGGACCCGACCATCGCCAAGGGGAGGTTCCGACCCGGCCGTTTCATCTCGCCGGCCACCGTCGCGACCTGTGCGAACCCGAGATAGGAAGTGAACACGAGGGCGGCGGTCGTCAGAACCGGGAACGGACCGAACGGCATGAACCGCTCGGGCGTGCTCGGTCGGCCGATGAGTCCGAGGGCGTCGAGCGTTCCCCACAGGAGCACGACGGCGAGGATGGAGAGGAGGAGGGCGACGACGCCGTTCTGGAGCTTCGCCGCGTTCTCGGTTCCGGTGACGTTGAGGAGCGTGAAGCCGACGCCGAAGACCAAGGCGATGGGGATGACCAACTCGGGTCCGAGCACGATACCGAGTTCCGCGAGCGTGTCGACGGCGTAGAAGCCGAATCCCACGAGGTAGAAGGCCGCGGCGAAGACGAGACCGAACCACAGCGAGAGTCCGACGACGGCGCCGGCGAGCGTTCCGAGGCCCCGCGAGATGAAGTAGTAGCCGCCGCCGCTCTTCGGCATCGCCGTCGCCAGTTCGGAGGCCGGCAGTGCGACGAGAAGTGCGACGACGCCGCCGAGTGCGAACGACCCCGCGGCGGCGGGTCCCGCCCGACCGGCCGCCAGCCCCGGAAAGACGAAGATACCGGCACCGATCATCGTTCCCACGCCGATGGCGAGGCCGCCCGTGAGTCCGATAGTCCGCTCTAACTCCGAGTCGTCGGTGTAGGTCGCCTCGTCGGTCTCGACGCTCCGCTCGACGTCCGGCGCTTCCCCTTCGAGGTTCGCCCCGACGTCGGTCGGCTCTTCGGAGACCATGTGCCGTGTTCGCAACAAACAGTTGTAAGGCTACTCCCCGTTCGAGAGGAGACGCGGGTGCGGTCGCCCGACGTTCGTCCCCGCTCGGGTGACGAGGTACTAGTACGCGGCCTCGCAAGTGGTGGCATGGAGAAACAGAAGCTCCGAGAGCGTATCTGGGACGAATTAGAGGAGAGCGGAGAAGCCAGATTTCCATATCCTCCCCATGACAGAATTCCCAATTTCAACGGGGCGGACGAGGCGGCAAATCGACTATCGGAGAACGAGGCGTGGCAGGAGGCGGACGTGATTAAGTCCAATCCCGACTCTCCGCAACTTCCCGTCCGGCGGGCGGCGCTGCGGCAGGGGAAGACGGTCTACATGGCCGTCCCACGACTTCGGGACGAGAACTGTTTCCTTCGGTTGGACCCCGCCGAGATAGACGATATCGACCACGCGACGACCATCGGCGGGTCGTCGGAGGTCGGCGTACAGGTCGGACCCGACGAGATGGAACCGGTCGACCTGATCGTCTCGGGGAGCGTCGCGGTGAACGGCGACGGTGCGCGCGTCGGGAAAGGCGAGGGATACAGCGACCTGGAGTTCGCTATTCTTCGGGAGTTCGGACTGGTCGACGACGACACGACAACGGTGACGACGCTCCACGAGACGCAGTTCGTCGACAGGGAGATTCCGACGACGCCACAGGACGTACCGATCGAGTGGGTGTTCACGCCCGAACGGTCGATTCGGACGGAGGCATCCGCGCGGAAACCCTCGGGAGTCGCGTGGGAGGAGGTGACCGACGAACGAATCGAGGCGATACCGGTTCTGGAGCGACTGAAGGGCGAGTAGACCGCTCTCGACGAAACGCGTCTCGCGGTTCCCGGGCCGCTCCGCGAAGGAATAGATTCTCCTCCTGACATGACCGAACCCGTGAAAAACACTTATCCGACTCTCCGATGACAGAATGGCATGCGTTCGCACGCCACAGTGTACGGTGGGTCGAACCACGTTCGAACACCGCGTCGTCGCTCGGGGCCGGGGGTTGAGACGGTATGAGTGACGCCGGGAAGGGGCGAATCGAGGAGTTCCGAGAGGAGATCGACCCCACCGTCTTCCTGTTCGGTGCGCTGCTGACAGTGGGTGTCATCGTCGCGTTCTTCGTCAGTCCGAACGCGGTCGAGAACGGCATCTCGTCGCTGAACGACACGCTGCTCGGGATGTTCAACTGGGCGCTCCTGCTGATCGTGTTCCTCGTGGTCGTCTTCCTGCTGTTTCTCATCGTCGGTCCGTGGGGTTCGATCAAACTCGGCGACGTGTCTCCCGAGTACAGTTTCTTTTCGTTCTTCTCGATGATCTACTCGGCGGGATTCGCCGCCGGCGTGGTGTTCTGGGGTCCGACCGAGGCGCTTTTCTACTACGCGAGTCCCTCGCCGCTGTTTGGGGGCGTAGAGGGGGGTTCGGCGGAGGCGATGACCATCGCCGTCCAACAGACCATGTTCCACTGGGCGCTCCCCCAACTGGCCGTGTTCACCATCATGGGAATCGCCATCGGGTACTTCGCGTACAACTACGAGAACGTCCCGCTTCGCGTCTCCTCGGCGCTGACGCCCATCATCGGCGCGGACAACCTCGACGGTCCGGCGGCGAAAGTCGTCGACATCCTCGCCGTCTTCGCGACCATCGGCGGGGTGGCGACGTCTTTGGGCTTCATCGGCAGCCAGTTCGTCACCGGGTTGGACTACCAGTGGGGAATTAGCATGGGGAACCTCGGCATCCTTCTCGTGGTGACGTTCATGACGCTGCTGTTCACGACGTCGATGGTGCTCGGCGTCGACAAGGGCATCCGCCGGCTCTCGAACTTCAACATGATTCTCTTCGTCGTCCTCATGGTGTCGACGTTCCTCGTCGGCCCGACGCTGTTCTTGCTGCTGCTCGGCACGCAGGCGTTCGGCGGGATGCTCTCGGACTTCGTCTCGATGAGCCTCTTCACCGGGGCGGGACCGATGGGCGCCGGGAACCCGGAGGCCACGAACTGGATGAACGCGTGGACGGTGTTCTACTGGGCGTGGGCACTCTCGTGGTCCCCGTTCGCGGGCCTGTTCATCGCCCGTATCTCCAAGGGCCGCACCGTCCGCGAAGTCGCGTTCACCGGCATCGTCGCGACGTCGGCGGCGACGATTCCGTGGTTCACGTTCGTCGGCGGCACCGCGGTCTGGGCCCAACACAACGGCATCGCGGACTTCGGCGCCGTCATCTCCGGCGAGGCGGGCGCGGAGGTGTCCGGCTTCATCCTCTTCGAGGCGTTGCAGTTCACGCTGAACATCGGCGGCGCTTCGATGACGCTCCCGGTGGGCACGCTCCTGATGTACATGTTCCTCATCCTCGTGACGACGTTCTTCGTCACCTCGGCCGACTCCTCGACGCTGGCCGTCTCGATGATGACGACCGGGGGCAAGGCGCGACCGTCGACCATCAACCGCATCTTCTGGGGCGTCGTCCTCGGACTGACCGCGGCGATACTGATGATTCTCGGCGGCACGGGAAGCGCGAACACGCTTCAGCAGGCGGCAATTATCACCGGCACGCCGTTCGCCTTCGTCTGTCTGCTCGCGTTGCTCTCGCTGATACGGGACTTCGGGTCGAACTACGGCCGCGTGCTCCTGCAGGAGGAGACGGTCCTCACGGGGTCGAGTCGAAAGCGAAAGTCGGACGCTCCCGGGGCCGGCGACCCGGCCGAATCGGACGACGACTGAAGCGACGCCGGCGAAGCGAGCGGACCCTATTTTATCTCCTCGGCGTTTCGGGACGGAAACGACTCGCACCCGAGGTGTTCCCGCCGGCGCGCGGAACCGGCGCGGTCCGCGAGGGCGTTCCCGACCGCACCCGCGGCCACCCGTCGCGCCAGTCCAGTCGGTCGAGCATGGGGACGCGTCGGGGGACGTCGCCGTTCCCCGTCCACGGGTTCGAGCGCTCGTAGGCGTGATAGAGGAGCCAATCGTCGCCGGCGTGGTCGCGCACGACGGCGTTGTGTCCGGGGCCGGCGAACGCGTCGTCGCCGCGGAGGATAGTCGTCCCTGACGCCTCCGTCAGCGGCGTCCCCTCCCGGTTCCGATACGGCCCACGGAGCGACTCGGACCGCCCGACGACGACGTGGTAGGTGCTGTCCGCGCCGGCGCAGCAGGTGCCGCGCGACCCGAAGAAGTAGTAGCGGCCGTTCCGTTTCACGAGGAACGGCGCTTCGACGCCGTCGCCGGCTACCTGAAACGGGTCGTCCGCGACCGAGAGACCGTCCGGCGCGAGGCGGACGCCGTAGATACCCCGCTTGCTCCCCCAGAACAGGAACGGCGTTCCGCCCTCGCGGACCAGGCAGGGGTCGATGGAGTTCGGCACGCCGATTCCGTCGCTCCTGAGCAGTTCGCCGCGGTCCTCGAACGGTCCCGCCGGCGACGGCGAGACGGCGACGCCGATGCCGGGGTTGGGGTCGCCGAACCGCGCGTACGAGTAGTAGAGGACGTACCGTCCGCCGAAACGAGCGGCGTCGGGCGCCCACAGCCCCAACCCGTCGGCGTCCCGCCAGTCGGGCATCGACGCGAACGCCGCGCCGGCGTCCGACCAGTTCACGAGGTCGGTCGACCGGGCGACGGGAATCAGCCGCGAGGACTCGCGCGCGCCGCCCCACGGATGGTACGTCGCGTAGGCGTAGAAGGCGTCGTCGGCCTCGACGACGGTGGGGTCCGCGAACACCTCCTCGAACACCGGGTTCCGGTACGTCGCGTTCGGGCCCTCCCGCGCGTCCTCACCGTCCTCGCTCGTACCCGTTCCCGAGCGTGCGGACGTCGCATCAGAGTGTTCGGGCGTAGCGCCGTCGAGACAACCGCCGCTCACGGCGGCGACAGCGGCGAGGAACGCCCTGCGGTCGACGGTGCGGTGCACGAATCCGCGTAGCGGCGCGTCGGCAATGAACCCGGCGCGGACCGTCGAGACCGTCCGTCGCAGGCCGACGGGGTTTTTGCACGCCGCTCGGAACGTTCGTGCGTGCGACTCGTACAGGTGATGGTGCCGACCGGCAAGCGCGACACGATTCTGCAGACGTTGGACGAGGAGGGCATCGACTACGCCGTCTCCGACGAGACGAGCGGACGCGGCTACACGGCGCTCGTCTCGTTTCCCCTCCCGGCGCAGGCCGTCGAACCCGTGTTGGCGGAGCTTCGCGACGTAGGTATCGAGCGCGACGCCTACACCGTGGTCGTGGACGCCGAGACGGTCGTCTCCAAGCGGTTCCAGGACCTCGAAGAGAAGTACGAAGAGGAGAACGAGGACTCGGACCGAATCGCCCGCGAGGAACTCGCCGCCAACGCCAACGAGTTGGCGCCGCCGTTCCCCTCGTTCCTCCTGATGACTATCGTGAGCGCCGTGGTCGCCACCGCGGGCGTCCTCCTCGACTCGCCCGCCGTCGTCGTCGGGTCGATGGTCATCGCCCCGCTCGTCGGTCCCGCGATGTCGGCCAGCGTCGGCACGGTCATCGACGACCGCGAGATGGCGCTCCGCGGCATCAAACTACAGGCCATCGGCGTCGCCGTCGCCATCGCGGCGGCGGCCATCTTCGCCGTGCTGTTGCGTGCGCTCGGCATCGTCCCGATGACGGCCGAGGAGGTGTTCGCGCTCGGAGAGGTGCACGAGCGACTCGCGCCCGACGTCCTGTCGCTCGTCATCGCCCTCGGCGCGGGCGCGGCGGGCGCCGCTGCCATCTCCTCGGGCGTCTCGGCCGCCCTCGTCGGCGTTATGATCGCCGCGGCGTTGGTACCGCCCATCGCCGTCGTCGGCGTCGCCCTCGCGTGGGGCCACCCCGTCGCGATGCTGGGACCGCTCGTTTTGGTCCTCGTGAACATCCTCTCCATCAACTTCGTCGCCCTGATGGTGCTGTGGCAGATGGGCTACCGCCCGCAACTGTGGTTTCGCGAGGACGAGGCGCGGTCGGCGACGGTGTCGCGGGTGGCGACCATCGGCGCCATCCTCCTCATTCTGTCGACGGTGCTCTTCGGCGTCACCTACGGCACCTACCGGACGTCGACGTTCGAGCAGGAGACGCAGAGCGCCATCGTGAGCGACCTCCCGGAGGACGCCTCGCTCGTGTCGATGAACGTCGAGTACGAGGGCTTCCCGTTCCAGACGCCGAGTCGCGTCGTCGTCACCGTCGGCTACCCGCCGGGCGGTAACCCGCCGATGCTCGGCGACGATATCCGCCCGCTCATCGACGAACTCGCCCCCGAACCGCTTGGACCGCTCGGGAGCCGCGACGTGACCGTCGAAGTGCGCTACATCGCGGTCGACGACCCCTGAACGCGACCCTCCCCGGAGACTGAAAGAGTTCTTTGCGGTTACGTCGGCTTGATATCCTGAGCCGACGTGTAAGAGGTATGCAACGTAGCTTCAGAACGTTCGTTCTCCCGTTCGCCGTCGCCGCACTCGTCCTGATGGCCGGCTGTCTCGCCCCCTTACAAGTCGACGGCGGGACCGGCCCCGCAAACCAAGTCTCCGACGCCGAGTCGGGGCGCAGCATCAGCGTCTCGGGGAACGGTGAGGTGACCGCCGACGCCGACCTCGCCGTCGTCACCGTCGCCGTGACCGCCACCGCGTCCTCGGCCGACGAGGCCCGCGGGCAGGTGGCCGCCGACTCCGAGCGGATGCGCCAAGCCCTCCGCGACGCCGGCGTCGCCGACGACGCGGTGTCGACCGCCTACTTCCGCGTCGGTCCGCAGTACGACTACAGCGGGCAGGAGCGCAACATGACCGGCTACCAGGCCGTCCACGCCTACACCGTCGAAGTCGCCCCCGACGAGGCGGGCGAGGTGATAGACGTCGCCGTCGGCAACGGCGCCAGCGAGGTCCAGCAGGTCACCTTCACGCTCACCGACGAGACCCGCGCCGACCTGCGCGCGGAAGCCCTGAACGCCGCCATGGACGCGGCCCGCACCGACGCCGACACGCTGGCCGAGGCGGCCGACCTCTCCATCACGGGCGTCCGCTCCGTCTCCACGACGGGCGGCTACCAACCCGTCGACACCCGCGTCGCCTACGAGAGCGCCGACTCGGCCGGCGGGAGCACCTCCTTCGAACCCGGCCCGGTGACGGTGACCGCGACGGTCAGCGTGACTTACGACGCCGAGTAGTTCGACGTATCGACGTCAACCCGCCTCACTCCGTCACCAGGTTTTCTCCTCGAAGAACCGCCGCCGACGCGGACGTGACGAGCAGAACGAGCAGGGCGACGTCCCGGAGCGACCGGAGCGTCACGCCCTCCGCGGGCAGGGTGAACAACGTCTCCCAGTGGATGAGGACGGCCCATAGAAGGCAGAGGCCCGAGAGAACGACGACCTCACCCCACGTTCTCCGTCGCTCGGAAAGCGACATAATCTGGCGGCTCTTCATACTCGACGAACCCGCTCTGGGAGCGACAGCCGTTTCCGCGACGGTCGGGCCGGCACGACGCTCACTCCTGCCGCGACGGCGGGATGTCGGGCGTCCAGTCGACGGCGGCGACGGCCGCATCCAACACGTCCTCAACGCCCTCGTCCGTCTCAATGCTCATGAAGTAGTCCGCCTCCGCGTCCGTCGAGCGGTCGCTCTTGTTGCAGACGGTGAGAACGGGCACGTCTCGCTCGGCGAACCGCGCCTCGACGGCGTCTCGAAGTTCCTCCTGCGCGTCGAGCGGGTAGCCGCAGGCGCCGCTGGCGTCGACGACGAACAGGACGGCGTCCGCGAGGTGTTCGAGGGCGCTGACGGCCTGCTTCTCGATGTCGTTCCGGTCCTCCTCGGGCCGGTCGAGGAGACCGGGCGTGTCGATAATCTGGTAGCGAACCCGGTCGTGCTCGAAGTGACCGATTTGAACTCCTTTCGTCGTGAACGGGTAGCGCGCGATTTCGTTCGAGGCGCGGGTGACGCGGTTGACGAACGACGATTTGCCGACGTTCGGGTAGCCGGCGACGACGATGGCTGGTTCGTCCGGGCGGATGTCGGGCAGTCCCTTCAGCGAGTCGCGCGCCTCGCCGATGCGGAGCAGGTCGTCCTCGACTTCCTCGACGATGTCCGCCATGCGAGCGAACGCCTGCTTGCGGTGTTTCCGCGCCGTGTCGGGGTTGGACTTCCGCATCTTCGATTGGTACTCGCGGCGAATCTCGGCGACTTGACGGCTCGCCCACGTCACCTCCGAGAGACTCTTGCGGACTTCGTCCACGTCGACGATGGCGTCGGCGAGTTCGTAGTAGAACGGGTCGACGGTGCCGAAGTCGGGCCACTGGGTGACGACGTTCTCAAGGTTGTCCGAGAGGATGGAGGAGGCCGTCTGGAGCATCGACTCCTGGGCTTCCAACCCGGACTTCGCCCGACCGGACCGGGCCGCGCGCGAGAACGCCTTGTCGATAAGTTCCTCCGACCGCGGCGTCGTCGGAAGGGACTCGAAAATCATGCTTCGTCCTATTCGGCCGAACGGTAAAAGCGCGTCCGTTCGGCGCTCGCGCGTCGTCGTGGCGACGAGTCGACGCCGAGTCCGCGGGTCGCCGGCCGTCCCGGACGGAGAGCGGGTGCCCGATACCGGTCGGCGGACGCGGGACTTTTGCCCGCGAGGAGTCTACCCGAAGACATGAACACGGACTGGCGCGCCGTCGGCGTCGGCTTCCTCCTGATACTGGTCGTCGGCGCCGTCGGCCTCACGGTACCGGTGCTCGGACAGATAGGCGCGGGTCTCATCGGCGGGTTCGCCGCGGGCTACCTCGCCGGCGGGGGCCTCGGCGACGGCGCGTGGAACGGCCTCCTCGCGGGGTCCGTCTCCGGAATCGTCCTCACCCTCCTCCTGAGCGTCCTCGGCGGCGCCCTCGGACTCGCCGGCGGCCCCCTCGGGGCGTTCCTCGGCGGCGCGGGCGTCCTCCTCGTTGGCCTGTTCGCCACCCTCCTGTTCGCCGTCGACAGCGCGATAGCGGGCGCCGTCGGCGCGTGGGTGAAGGGGCGCTGAGACGGCGACTACTCGGACTCCCCGCGGTCCAGATACTCCTGTTGAATCTCGACTATCTCCGTCGAGTTCGCGCAGTCTGCGTACCGCCGGAGGGGTTCCTCGTTCAGTTCCAAGAAGGTGTGGCCCCACGTGAACTTCGAGAGCAGGGCCTCGGCGCGGTCCGCGCGGCCGAAGATGCACAGCGCCGCGGCGAGCGCTTCCACCGTGGTTAGCTGCATCGGCCGCCCGAAGTTGACCGGGTTGGCCGCGACGAGGTAGGGGAGCGCACGGTGCTCGCCCGGCAGGGAGAACATCGCCTCGCCCGCCGACTCCCACGAGCAGTCGAGGGCGACGACGTTCTTCGCGTCGGAGTCGGCCGGCGAGAGCGCACGCTCGGCGTGCGGGTTGAGCACGACCCCGTAGGGCGTCGCCCGGTCCGAGCGGTGCAGTTCCGCGAGGTCGAACGACGCGAGTTTCCGGGCGGTGCACTTCGCTGGGTCGTCGTCGCCCTCGTAGCGGACGTGCACGCCGTACTCTGCCGACTCTCTCTCGGTCGTGTCCGCGGTCACGTCCGCCGGGAGGGGTCGCGCCGACAAAAGCGGTTCGTCGCGCCCGTCGGTCGGGCGGGACGGAACCGGACCGCCTTCCCCCGCGCCGCGACCGAAGGAGGCAGGGGCCTCGGGGGCGGAGACGGGGTATGGACGCGCAGGACTCCGCGGAAGTCGGAGACGAGGCGAACGAAGCGCGGACGGACGGCGAGGCGGTCGTCCGAGGCTACTACGAGGCTGTCGACGCCGGGGAGTACGACAAACTCGCGGCGCTGCTCGTCCCCGAGTTCGTCCACGACCGGCCCGACCGGACGCTGTCGGACCGCGAGACGTTCGTCTCGTTCATGCGCGAGGACCGTCCCGAGAAGGACACGAGACACGACGTGACGGCGGTGTACCGCGCCGTCGGCGGCGACGGAGACAGGGACGAGGATGGGGACGTCCCGGCGGAGGGCTGGGTCGCCCGCGGCCGACTCGTCGGCGCGGACGGGCGCGTCCGCTTCGAGTTCGCGGACGCCTTCTCCCTGAGCGCCGACGGCGTGACGCGCATCGAGACGTTCGTCCGCGAGGGGTGAGTCGACTCGGTCGCCGAATCAGTCGCGCTTGCCCGCGCCGACCGCCGACTCGCCGACCGGGTCGTGCCCTTCCATGGTTTCCAGACCGCCCATGTAGGACTGAAGCGCCTCGGGGACGGTGACGGTGCCGTCGTCGTTCTGGTAGTACTCCAGGATGGCGACGACGACCCGCGGGATGGCGAGGCCCGACCCGTTCAGGGTGTGCAGGTACTCCGCCGACTCGTGTCGCTCCGGGCGGTAACGCAGACCCGCGCGGCGCGCCTGGAAGTCCTCGAAGTTCGACACCGACGACACCTCCAGCCACCGGCCGCCCTCCTCGGGGCCGTCGTCCATGTCGTCGCCGGGCGCCCACACCTCGATGTCGTACTTCTTCGCCTGGGTGAACCCGAGGTCGCCCGTGCACATCTCTAGGATGCGGTACGGGAGTCCGAGACGGCGGAGCACCTCCTCGGCGTCGTCCAGCAGTTCGTCGAACCGCTCGTAGGACTCCTCGGGGCGGACGAAGTTGACCATCTCTACCTTGTTGAACTGGTGGACGCGGACGATTCCTCTGGTCTCGGTCCCGTGCTCGCCCGCCTCGCGCCGGAAGTTGGGCGTGTACGCCTGGTGTTTCACCGGCAAGTCGTCGTTCAAGAGAATCTCGTCGCGGTACATGTTCGTGACCGGCACCTCCGCGGTGGGGAGCAACCACAGGTCCTCGTCGTCCCACTCCTCCTCGTTGGACTCGCCGATGCGGTAGGCGTCGTCGGTGAACTTCGGGAACTGGCCGGTGCCGACCATCGACCGCGAGTTGACCGGAATCGGCGGGAAGACGTCGACGTAGCCCTGTTCGCGGTGGACGTCCATCATGAACTGGATGAGGGCGTGTTCGAGGCGCGCGCCGTCGCCCTTCGCGAAGTAGAAGCCGCCGCCGGTGACCTTCGCGCCGCGTTCGAAGTCGAGGATGTCGAGGTCCTCGCCGATGTCGTAGTGCGGAATCACCTCGTCGGGCAACGCGCGCAGGTCGTCGAACCCCTCGCGGCGACGTTCGACGTTGTCCGACTCGTCGTCGCCGACGGGCACGTCCTCGTGCGGAATCTGCGGGAGTTCGAGCAGTTTCTCCTCCAACTCGGCTTCGAGTTCGTCCGCGCGCGACTCCACCTCGCCCAACTCCGATTTCAGCTCTTGGGAGCGCTCGATGGCTTCCTGCGCCTCTTCGTCCTTCCCCTCGGCCTTCAGGTCGCCTATCTTCGAGGACGTCTCGTTGCGCTCGTGCCGCAAGTCGTCGCCCTCCTTCTTCAGCGACCGCCACTCCTCGTCCACTTCGAGGACGCGCTCTAAGTCCACGTCCTCGATGCCCTTGTTCCGGAGCGCCTCCCGAACCGTCTCCGGGTTCTCGCGGAGGAACTGCCTGCTTATCATTGCGCAGTGCTACTGAAGGGGGCGCAAAAACCGTGTCGCATCCGTGTCAGGCCAGGACGTGGGGGAGTGGCGGCGGAGTGTCGCTTCGTGCGAGTTCGGACGGCGGGGGCTTTCGAGGTGTTCTCGTCTGCTTCGCCGTTCACGCCGGAGCGTGATGATAGCCAGGAGCCGAACGCTTTTCATCGCGCGCGTCGGCCATCCGCCATGACACGCGGCGACGTTTCGGCGGTGCCCGGCGCGAAGGACGTCCACTACGTCGACACCGGGATGTACGACACCGACCAGTACGGGTCGGTGTACATCCTCGACGCCGAGCGACCGGCGTTCGTCGACACCGGCATCGGGACGAATCACGAGTACCTCCTCGACGCCCTCGACGAACTCGACATCGCCCGCGAGGACGTGGCGTACGTCCTGCCGACGCACGTCCACCTCGACCACGCGGGTGGCGCCGGATTCCTCGCCGAGGCGTGCCCGAACGCGACGGTGCTGACCCACGAAATCGGCGTTCCGCACCTCGTCGACCCCGAGCGACTCGTCGAGGGAACGAAGGCTGCCGTCGGCCGGCAGTGGGAGTACTACGTCGAACCCGAACCGGTGCCCGAGGACCGCATCGAACCGCTGAGCGACGGCGACGAAATCGACCTGGGCGACCGGACGCTGTCGGTGATAGAAGCGCCGGGGCACGCCCCCCACCAGACGATGTTCCTCGATTCGGCCGACGACGTGCTGTTCGCCGGCGACGCGGCGGGCATCTACGTCCCGCAGAAAGAGGAAGTCAGACAGACGTCGCCGCCCTCGCAGTTCGACTTAGAGCAGTGCCTGACGGACGTGCGGACCATCGAGGAGATGGAACCCGACGTCCTCTGCTTCGGCCACTTCGGCCCCGTCGAGTACGACGAGGCGCTGATGGAGTCGTACAAACGGACGCTCGTGGAGTGGGTGGAAGCGGTTCGGCAGAAGCGGGCGGAACTCGGCGACGACGAGGCCGTGGTCGAGCACTTCGCGGAACACACGCAGATGGCCGAAGTGTGGGGCGAACGCAAGGCCGGCGAGGAGGAGAAACTGAACGCGCGCGGCGTCCTCGGCTATCTGGACTATCAGGCGAAACAGGAGTAGAGCATCCGCCGCCGAGCGCTCGGCGACACCCGTCCCCGAACGTACATTCTTTTAAATTGTGAACGAATATACTGTTGTATGAACTGGCGGGACTCCGAAGCGACCTTCGAGGACGAGGTCGTCGGCGACGGGACGCTGGCGCGGATGTTCGAGGACAGCGCGGCCCGGAACGCCGGCGAACCCGCCCAGCGGTACAAGGGCGGCATCTACGACCGCTCGCTCGCGACCGCCGGCGTCGTCTCGGCGGCGCCGGACGGCGACTTCGCGACGCTGACGTACGGCGAGATGCGCGGAATCGTCCGGAACCTCGCCGCCGGCTTCCGCGAACTCGGCGTCGAAGAGGGGTCGCGCGTCGGGATGCTCTCGCACACGCGGATGGAGTGGGCGCAGTGCGACTTCGCGCTCCTCGCGGCCGGCGGCGTCGTCACCACCGTCTACACCTCCTCCTCCGAGCGACAGGTGGAGTACCTGCTGTCGGACCCCGAGGCGTCGGGCGTCGTCGTCGAGAACGCCGACCTCCTCCGGCGCGTCTTCGCCGTCGAGGACGAACTCGACTTGGAGTTCATCGTCCTCCTCGACGACCCCGCGGACGGGAGCGGGATGGGCGGCGCCGTCCGCGACCGCTCGGACGTCTACACGCTCGGCGAGGTGCACGAGACGGGCGCGGCGTCGTTCGACGCGGACGCCTACGAATCGTGGGTCGACGGACGCGACCCCGCGGACCTCGCCTCGCTCATCTACACCTCGGGGACGACGGGACGACCGAAGGGCGTGAAACTCACCCACCGCAACTTCCGCGCGAACGTGAACCAGTGTTACAAACGGTTCGGCCCTCGCCCGGACAAGGACGACGACGTGCCCGTCATCTCGACGGGGTCGACCACGCTGTCGTTCCTTCCGCTGGCGCACGTCTTCGAGCGTCTCGCCGGACACTTTCTGATGTTCGCGGCGGGCGCCTGCGTCGCCTACGCCGAGAGCCCCGACACCCTCCGCGAGGACTTCCAACTCGTCGAACCGACGACGGGGACGAGCGTCCCGCGCGTCTACGAGAAGCTGTACGACGCGATTCGGACGCAGGCCAGCGAGTCCGGCGCGAAGCGGCGCATCTTCGAGTGGGCCGTCGACGTCGGCCGGGAGTACCACGAGGCGGACGCCCCCGGCGTTCTCCTGACGGCGAAACACCGAGTGGCGGACCGACTCGTCTTCGAGCAGGTCCGCGAGGCGCTCGGGGGCCATATCGACTTCTTCATCAGCGGCGGCGGGAGCCTCTCGCCGGACCTGTGCGCGCTGTATCACGGGATGGGCCTTCCCATCTTGGAGGGGTACGGCCTCACCGAGACGTCGCCCGTCATCGCGGTCAACCCGCCCGAGGAACCGAAGATAGGCACCATCGGCCCGCCCGTCACCGACGTGGAGGTGAAACTGGACGACACCGTCGTCGGCGAGGTGACGGGCGATGCCGGCGGCGAGGTAGGTGAACTGCTGGTGAAGGGACCGAACGTCACGGAGGGCTACTGGAACCGGCCGGAGGAGACCGAGGCCGCGTTCACAGAGGAGGGATGGTTTCGAACGGGCGACGTGGTCGAACTGCGGCCCGACGGCTACGTCGCCTTCCGCGAACGCGCCAAGCAGATTCTCGTGCTCTCGACGGGCAAGAACGTCGCCCCCGGCCCCATCGAGGACGCCTTCGCCTCCAGCGACGTGGTCGAGCAGTGCATGGTGCTCGGCGACGGTCGCAAGTTCGTCTCGGCGTTGGTCGTGCCGAACGTCGAGGGCATCCGCGAGTGGGCCGACCGCGAGGGGTACGACCTCCCGGACGACCTCCGTTCGCTGTGCCGCGACGACCGGGTCGACGACCGGATTCAATCGGAGGTCGACGCGGTGAACGAGCGCTTCGAACCGTACGAGCAGATCAAGCAGTTCCGGCTGGTTCCCGAGGAGTTCACCGAGCACAACGACCTGATGACGCCGACGATGAAGAAGAAACGCCGCAACATCCTCGACCGCTACGCCGACCAGGTCGACATGCTGTACGATGCGGACGCCGCCGCGGCGAGGAACGGCTGACACCCTCTTCGGCGCTCCTTCTCTTCCCGAGATTTCCCGCACGTTCGTCGGCGTTCACGCGGAAGAGAGCGCCGTGAATGTGTGCTTTTATGCGCATCCGTAACCTCGACGTGCACACATGGAGGAGTCATAGTGGCCGCGGGTTCTAACCTCATCTACATCGTCGCGGCCATCATCGGTATCGGCGTCGTCTCGCAGGTGCTCTCCGACCGGTTCCAGGTTCCGAGCGTCCTCTTTCTCATCGCCTCGGGCATCGTGCTCGGGCCGGAGGTGCTCGGCGTCGTCAACCCCGACTCCTTCGGCGGCGGCCTCTCGGCCATCGTCGGCCTCTCGGTCGCCATCATCGTCTTCGAAGGGGCGTTCCACCTGCGAATCCAGAAGCTCAGGGAGGCGCCCGCGGCGACGATTCGCGTCGTCACCGTCGGCGCGCTCATCGCGCTCATCGGAACGGCCGCGGCGATACACTTCCTCTTGGGGTCGCCGTGGACCGTGTCGTTCCTCATCGGCGCACTGCTCGTCGCCACGGGACCGACGGTCATCGCCCCTATCCTCGAAGTCGTCCCGGCGCGGGACCGCGTTGAGGCGCTGTTGGAGACGGAGGGCATCGTCAACGACGTGACGGCGGCCATCCTCGCCGTCGTCATCTTCGAGGCCATCGTCGCGGACGTCACCGAACCGGGGGCGGTCCTCACGCTGTTCGCCGAACGCCTCGGCGTCGGCGTCGTCGTCGGCGCTCTCGTCGCCGCGGCGATGGTCTACGGACTCCGGTACGTGGACCTCTCGCCGGGCAACGCGCCGCAGAACGCGCGTCTGCTCGTCCTCGCCGGAGCGCTCGTCGCCTACGGCGCGGCGGACTTCATCGCCACCGAGGCGGGCATCGCCGCCGTCGCCACGGCCGGCATCCTCCTCGGCAACGCCGACATCCCCTACGAGGAGGACATCTCGGCGTTCAAAGGCGACATCACGCTCATCGTCCTCTCGTTCGTCTTCATCGCGTTGGCGGCGCTGTTGGACTTCGGGACGCTCATCCGCCTCGGTCTCGGCGGCCTCGGCGTCGTCGTCGTCGTCGCCCTCGTGCTCCGACCCCTCCTCATGTTCCTGTCGACGCGGGGCGACCGGTTCACGACGGGCGAGAAGTGGTTCATGAGCCTCGTCGGCCCGCGGGGTATCATCCCCGCGTCCGTGGCGACGCTGTTCGCCATTCAACTGCGAGCGGAAGGACTGACCCAGGCGGCCGACACCCTCGTCGGCACCGTCTTCCTCGTCATCCTCGTGACGGTCGTCTTCGAGGGCGGCCTCGCGCGACAGATAGCCGAATACCTCGACGTCATCCCAATGCGTGTACTCATCGTCGGAGGCGGCAAGGTGGGCCGAACGCTCGCCGAACGCCTCGAAGACCGCGGAGAAAACGTAGTGCTCATCGAACATGACCCGGATATAATCCAGATCGCCCGCAACGCGGGCCACACCGTCCACCAAGGTGACGGCACCGACACCGACGTGTTGCGGTCGGCGGGGGCAGGCAACGCGAAAATCGTCGTCGCCGCCACCGGCGACGACGACGTGAACCTGCTGGTCGCCCAACTGGCGAACTCGAAGTTCGACCCCGAAACCATCATCGCCCGGGCGAACAACCCGAACAACGTCGACGCCTTCGAGGAACTCGGTGTACGCACCATCTCGTCGGTGCTGGCGACGGCGCAGGCCATCGACAACTACATCGAACGGCCCGCGATGATGAACTGGATGGGCGAGATCGGTCACTCGGGCGACGTCCAAGAGGTGGAGGTCACCTCCGAGGAGATCGTCGGGCGGACCGTCCGCGACATCGGTCCGGAACTCCCCGAGGGCTGTCTCATCGCGCTGGTCGCCCGCGACGGGCAGACCAGCGTTCCGAGCGCCGACTACACCATCCAGCACGGCGACCGAATAACCGTCATCGGCGGTCACGACGCCGTCCGCGAGGCGATGGCGTTCGTCAACCCCGACAGCTAAAAGAAGAGAACTGCGCTCTCAGTCGTTCGAGCGAGCGGCGGCCGCGCCCGCCGCGCCCAGACCGAGGGCGCCGGCGAGGAACCCGAACCCGGGAATCGCCGACCCGGACCCCGAACCCGACCCGCCCCCGGCCGAACCGGGCGTCTCGATGCTGCTGCTCCCCACTTCTTCGAGCCGCAGGTTGACGTATCCGCCGCCGCCGCACTGGGTCTGGCTGTTCACCACGAACAGCTTTCCGGGTTGGATGGGGTTCTGCGTCACCGCGAACAGGACGATGGACTCTGACTGGTGGTTGTCGTTGTAGGTGTCGATTATCTCGGCGTCGTAGCCCGTCACGCTGTCCTCGCTGTCGACGAACCCGCAACTACCGACGCCCTGGTTGTCGGCGTCCCGGTTGTAGCCCGACACCTGGACGAACAGGCCGGTGTAATCGGAGTTGCCGAACGTCGGCGCCGTGTTCTGCACCGCCGCGGACGGCGTCGCGGCCTCCTCGTCGTCGCCCGACTGGGCGGCCGCCGAGTCGGCGAACGCTGGCGTCAGCGCCGCCGTCCCGGCCGCCGCGGTGCCGGCGAGGAGGCGGCGACGGCTGAGCGTTCGGTCGCTGTCGGCGTCGCGTGAACGGTCGTTGTCCATGAACATCTGATACGTTGGACGGACGCTCAAAAAACGTCGTGGCCGTCGGAACGTCGGGACGCCCGAGCGACGCGTGCGACGCGTTCGGGAGAGTGTGAGACCGGTACGGGGGAGTCCGAACTACCGGCTGAACTCTATCGCGGCGCCCTGTCCGAACCCGACGCACAGCGTCGCCAGTCCGCGCTCCTCGTCGCGCTTTATCATCTCGTGGATGAGCGTCACCGGCAGTCGGGCGCCCGAGGCGCCGAGGGGGTGACCGAGGGCGATTGCGCCGCCGTTGACGTTGTACCGCTCGGGGTCGACGCCGAGTTCGTCGCGCGCGTAGAGACACTGGCTGGCGAACGCCTCGTTCAGTTCGACGAGGCCGTAGTCGGAGACGTCCCGACCGTTGCGTTCGAGGAGGTTCCGCGTCGCCGGGACGGGGCCGATGCCCATCACCGTCGGGTCGACGCCGGCAACGGCGTTCGCGCCCGTCTCGGCGAGGACGTCGAGGCCGTGTTCGTCGGCGAACTCGCGGGAGGTGACGAGGAGGGCGGCCGCGCCGTCGGTTATCTGCGAGGAGTTGCCGGCCGTGACCGTCCCGTCGCCGGTGAACGCGGGGTCGAGACCCGCCAGCGCCTCCGCGGAGGTGTCCCGGCGGATGCCCTCGTCCTCGGTGACGACGCCGTCGTCCGTCTCGATGGGGACGATTTCGTCGTCGAAGCGGCCCGAATCGGTCGCCTCGGCGGCGCGTTCGTGGCTCTGCGCGGCGTACTCGTCCTGCTGTTCGCGGGAGACGCCGTACTCCTCGGCCACCTTCTCCGCGGTCATCCCCATCTGGAGTTGGAAGACGTTGTACGTCTCGGATAGTTCGGGGTGGAGGTGCTCGTAGGAGTCGCCGTCCATCGGCACGCGACTCATGCTCTCGACGCCGCCCGCGAGGACGCAGTCGCGGTTGCCCGCGGCGACGGCGTCGGACGCGGAGATGACGGCCTGCATCGAGGAGGCGCACCAGCGGTTGATGCTCGTCGCGGGCGTCCCCTCCCCGAGTTCGGAGAGGAGGGCGATGACGCGGGCGACGTTGTTGTCCTGCTCGCCGCGTTGCTGGGCGACGCCCCACATCAGGTCGTCCACGTCCTCGCCGTCGAGGTCGGTCTCCTCCAGGATGTGGTCGATGAGCGCCACGGAGAGGTCCTCGCTCCGGACGTCCTCGAAGACGCCGCCGGCCTTGCCGAACGGGGTGCGGTACGCGGCCGCGATGACTGGCTGAGGCATGGTCGTTTCTCGGTCGTCCGTGGTGATAAATGGGGCAGAACTCGGAGACACGGGCGCGGAGTTTCACTCCCGGCGGGGCGTTCGGGTCAGGGGTCGACGCCGGAGGGGTCGGGTCGGCGGGCGGCCTCGGGGAGGTCCGCCCGGACGTCGACGTCGCGGAGGATGCCGGGCGCGCCGTGGGCGCGGG
The DNA here is from genome assembly GCF_031624495.1 of Halogeometricum sp. S1BR25-6. Classification (NCBI taxonomy): domain Archaea; kingdom Methanobacteriati; phylum Methanobacteriota; class Halobacteria; order Halobacteriales; family Haloferacaceae; genus Halogeometricum; species Halogeometricum salsisoli. The sequence continues at coordinate 832,504 of NZ_JAMQOP010000002.1, forward strand.
CGACCCGTTCGTCGACGACGACCGGACCGAGCGAGGAGCGGAAGGCGCCGAAGCCCCGACGGCCCGTCCGGAGCAGTTCCGAACAGGAGACGAGGCCGGAGTCGACGTGTATCGCCGCCGGGAACGGTCGGACGCACCGCTCCCACTCCAACACCGCCCCCGTCGCCCCGACTGCCTGCGAGAGCAGGTGTTCGAGCAGGGGGGTCGACAGCCACGGCATATCGCAGGGAGCGGCGAGCGCGTACGCACCGGTGGCGTGTCTGAGCGCGGTCCGGAGACCGAACAGCGGTCCGCGGTCGCGGATGGGGTCGAACGCGAGGACGAGCGGAACCGAGAGGTCGCCGACGGCCGCGGTCAGGTCGTCGGCCTGTTCGGGTCGGCAGTTGACGACCAGTTCGTCCACCACGGGGGCGAACGCGGACGCGACGTGGCGCACGAGCGGTTCGCCGTCGAGCGGTGCGAGCGCCTTGTCGCCGCCCTCGAACCGAGTCGAGCGCCCGCCGGCGAGGACGACCCCCGTCCGGCGGACGTCAGCCGTCATCCGTCGGTCGCCGAGACGGTCCGCGGAGGGCCATCAGTCGCTCGCCTCCGCGACGGGGGAGGGTTCGGGGCGGGGGGTCGAGGGGTGGCGCAGGCGAACCGCGCACTGCTTGACGTTCGCCTCCTTCGAGTGCGGGTCGACGGCGTCGACAGTGAGGCGGTTCGTCTCGGGGTGGTGGATGGAACACCACAGCAGACCGGCGGGGACCGTCTCGTCGGCTTCGACGACGGCCGGCACGGTGCCGCGGCGGGTGTCCAGCAGGGTGTGTCGCTCGGACTCCTCGCCGTCCGCGTCGACGGCGGCGTCTCCGGTCTCGTCCGCGTCGACGGCGAGGGCGTCCGCGTGCGCCTCCAGCGTTTCCGGGGCGGCCCGGACGACGAGCGGTTCCGGTTCGGACTCCCCGCGGGAGCGGACGCCGGTGTTGTAGCCGTCCGACTCGCGGCCGGTGGTGAGCGTCAGGTCGTACGTGTCGTCCGGTTCCTCGGGGAGCGCCGGGGCGTCGAACGCGGGCGTCGAGACGCGCGCCAGTCCCGAGGGCGTCTCGAAGGACCACGAACCGTCGTCGGTCAGGTAGCGGTAGACGGTGCTGTCGGTCGGCCCCTTCGCGGGCCAGCGGACGGCGTACTCCGCATCGAGGCGGTCGTAGGTGATGCCCGCGCAGTCGGCCTTCGTGCCGGCGGTGAGCCGCCGGAACTCGTCGAATATCTTCGACGGGTCCGCGGGCGGCGACGGAAGGAGGCCGGGGACGACGCGGCGCGCCACGTCGCAGATGATGTCGAGGTCGGTATGGACGCCCGTCGGCGGGTCGGTGGCCGCGCGGACGCGCGAGACGGTCCGCTCCATGTTTATCGCCGTCCCCTCCGTCTCGCCCCACGTCGCCGCCGGCAGCACCACGTCGGCGTACTCGGCCGTCTTGGTGCGGAAGGCGTCCTGCACGACGAGGAACGTCTCCTCCAAGGCGTCGCGGACGGCCCCCCCGTTCGGATAGCCCGCGGCGGGGTTCGTCGCTATCGTCCACAGCACCGTCGGGTCCGAGCGGAGTACGTCGACGGGACCGGGGCCGGGGTCGTCCGGCAGTCGTTCGACCGGCACGTCCCACTCGTCGGCGACGCGGGCGCGCTCTTCGGGGTCGTCGAAGGCGCGGTGACCGGGCCAAGAGCCCTTCGAGGAGCAGACGCGGGTGCCCATCGAGTTCGCCTGTCCGGTCAGGGAGAACGGGCCGGACCCGGGGCCGAGGTTGCCCGAGGCGAGACAGAGGTCGACCAGCGCGCCGGCGGTGGCGCTCCCGCGAACGCTCTGGTTGACGCCCATGCCCCAGTAGACGAGCGTCTTCGACTCGAACGCCGTCGCCAGTCGCTCCACGGTGTCGACCGAGATGCCCGCGGCCTCGGCGGCGTCCGCGACGGTCGGAAGCGACCGGCGGAGCGAGTCGAAGCCGACGACGTTCTCCGAGAGGAACGTCTCGTCCACCCGGTCGGTGTCGACGAGGCGACGGAGCACCGCCTGCGCGAGGGCGAGGTCGCCGCCGGGGTCGAGGGCGACGTGTTCGTCGGCCAGCGCCACCGACTCCGTCTCGACGGGGTCGACGACGATGAGGTCGCCGTCCTGCGCGCTGTCGGTTATCCAGCGGAACATCACGGGATGAGCGACGGCGGGGTTCGCCCCCCAGACGACGTGTGACTCCGCCTCCGGGATGTCGTCGTAGGAGGGCGGCGGGGCGTCGCTCCCGAACGCGCGGTAGTAGGCGGTGACGGCCGACGCCATGCACAGCGTCGTGTTCGCGTCGTACAGCCGAGTTCCGAGTCCGCCGCGAGCGAGTTTCCCGAGGGCGTACGCCGCCTCGTTCGTCTGCTGGCCGCTTCCCAGTATGGCCACCTCGTCGGGGTCCGCGGCCGCGGCGTCGGAGACGGCACTCGCGACCAGACACATCGCGTTCTCCCACGTCGTCGGCACGAGTTCGTCGTCGCGTCGGACGAGCGGTCGCGTGAGCCACTCCCCCTCCGGTTCCGCTGACTCGCGGATGCCTCGACCGCACGCGAGACCTTGCGAGACGGGGTGGGCGGGGTCGCCGGTGACGCGTTCGATGCCCGCGCCCGATTCGACCTCGCGGTGGACGTGCCCGCATCCGACCGCACACCGCATGCACGTCGTCGAGACCTGTCTAGCCACGGACGCCACCTCCCCCGCCGAGAGTAGACGATTCGCCACCGGAAGAGCGGATTCGCCGACCGCTCGAAATCTGAATCACGATACTTTGTGAAATACCACGGCACTTAGAGCTAATCGTTGAACAGATAAGCCTAGAATTGACACCACGGGTGAGCATCAAATACCTAATACAATAATAGGTGTGCGTTCGTCTACTCGGCGTTCGGTTCGGGCGCTCCCGGCGCGCCGTCGGCGGTATTCGACGGTCTTATGCCATCCGGAGGGTAACGTTGTTGGGATGAGTGACCCGGCTCTCGAGGTGGTCGAGTTCCTCCTCACGGCGAATCTGTACACCGAAAACCGTGAGTTAGATGAGAACGACCTCCCGCCGCGGTATCGCCGCGTCTTTTGGACGGACCCGCCGGACGACGACGACGAGGACGACAGCGACGAGACGGCCCCAATCGGCATCGAACGCCCCCTGGTGGTGACCGACAGCATCGCCCGTAAAGCGACCGGCGTCGAACGCCCCTGGGAAGCGGTCTCGGACCTCATGTTCACCCAGCGCGAGGACTTCTCCGGCCGCATCTCGCTCACGCAACCGGACATGGCCATCGACTGGTTCCTCGACCGGGCCGACCACGAGCGGTTGTCGACGAACCCCACCGTCGCCGCCGCCGTCGAGGACCGCGAGGAGGTCGACGTGACCCACGCGGAGGCGCGCGAGCAAACCCGTTCTATCCAGGCCGACCGCGTCTGGATCGACAGCCTGCTCGACCAGTACTTCGACGAGGAGGAGGACGCCGAGATGCTGGACCTCGTGCAGGTCCGCGCGCCCGAGGAGATAGAGATGACCCTGACGGATCTCGTGTTGACGCAGGACCAGGAGGGGGAAATCCAGAAACTGATGAAGGCCATCGAACACCGCGAGTACCTCGCGGACATCGGCCTCCGCGAGATAGGCAAGATACTGTTCGTCGGCCCGCCGGGCACCGGGAAGACGACCGTCTCGCGAGCGCTCGCACACGAACTCGGCCTCCCGTTCGTCGAGGTGAAACTCTCGATGATAACGAGCCAGTACCTCGGCGAGACCGCCAAGAACGTCGAGAAGACATTCGAGGTGGCCAAACGGCTCTCCCCCTGCATCCTCTTCATCGACGAGTTCGACTCGGTGGCGAAGACCCGCCGGTCGGACGAGCACGCCGCCCTCAAACGCGCCGTCAACACGCTATTGAAGAGCATCGACGACATCTCGCTCATCCGCGACGAGGTCATCCTCATCGGCGCGACGAACCACCCTGACCAACTCGACGCGGCGGCGTGGCGGCGCTTCGACGAAATCGTCAACTTCCCCAAGCCGGACCAGCAGATGCGCGCCGACATCCTCCGCATCATCACGAAACGGATGGACGTCGCGGAGTTCGACCCCGACTCCGTCGCGGAGCGAACCGAGGGACTCACCGGCTCTGACCTCCGCATGGTCCTCCGCGAGGCGGTCCTCGAAGCCCTCACCGAAGAGCGGATGTCGCTCACGCAGGAGGACATCCTCGACGCCGTGGAGGACTTCGAGGAGCGGGACAACCTGAAGAACATGGACATGATGTCCGACGGCGAGCAGTTGGTGGCGGGCGACGGCGGCGGAAGCGGCGACGAACACTCGCACGACCACGGCCACGACGACTGAGGGCGCGGCCTCTCGTCTCTTTTCTTTCGCCTTCGACTACGCTTATCACCCCGCCGTCCCCTACACCCGACGATGCGCGTCACCCTCCTCGGAACGGGCGACACCACGGGCACGCCGACCGTCGGGTGCGACTGCGACACCTGCCGCGAGGCGCGCGCCCGGGGCGTCGAGCGGTCGCGCTTTTCGGTCCACATCGAGAACACGCGGACCGGCGAGTCGCTGCTCGTCGACTTCAGCCCCGACTTCCGCCAGCAGTTTCTGACGCACGACGTCCCCCTCCCCGACGCGGGCCTCGTCAGCCACATCCACTTCGACCACGTCGACGGCCTCGGGAACGCCTACCGGGTGTTCGACGACCTGCCGGTCCACGCGGCCGACGAGGTGGACCCGAAGACGGGGCGGAGCGTCGCGGGCACCGTCTCGCAGAAGTACGACTACCTCGACCGAATCACGGTGCGCGAGCAGACTCCCTTCGAGACGTTCCGGACGTGCGGTCTCGACGTGACGCTCGTCCCCGTCGACCACCCGCCGCTGGTCTGCTACGGGCTGACGGTCGAAGACCCCGAGACGGGCGCGAAGCTCTCGCTATCGGGCGATACGAGCTACGGCGTCCCCGAGGAGTCGCGGGAGGCGCTCGCGAACCCCGACCTCTTCTTGGCCGACGCCATCGTCCCGGCGTCGCTCTGCGAGCACCACCCGCTCGGCGGCAAGCACCACGACGCCGACGGCGTCCCGCGGACGTTCGGCACGAAGCACATGACGCGGGAGGGGGCACTGGACCTCGCCGCGGACGTGAACGCCGAACGGACCCGACTCGTCCACACGGCGCATTTCTATCCGGTCGAAGAGGCGTTCGAGGAACCGCTGGCGCTCGACGGCGAACAGTACGAGCTCTGAACCCCGTGGAAACACCACCCGGACTCCCGTACGCCGTCGGCAGTGCCCTCGCCGGCGGCGGCGTCTACGCGGCCGTTTCGGTTGCGCTGACGGGGCGTGTCGACTTTCTCGGCGGCGCCGTCTTCGTCGTGGTGCTCGGCGTCGTCGTGACCATCGGTCTCGTCCACGCCGACCGGGGGGAGCGCGGAGACGGGAACGGAGACGAGAAGTGAGCGCGAGCCGCGGTCACAGAAACCGGTCTAGCCCGCTCTGTCGGCGTGCGACGCCCGCGGGGTCCACGACCCACGGCGTCCGGTCGTCTCGGAGCGTCGCGGCGTCGACGGCGGGCGACTCCCCCGCTTCGAACGCCGGGCAGTCGTCGCCGCAGTCGCGGCCGGGGTCGACGACGCGGCCGAAGTGAGCGCAGTAGGGGCGGCCGTCGTCGGTGGCCCGTGCGCTGGCGCACGGGGGGAACTCGTACGTCCGCCAGCCCTTGCCGTAGGTCCGCTCTGCGACGCGGAGTCGCGCGAGTCGCTTCTCTTCCGCGGAGACGACCGTCACGTCGGTTCGGAGGGGGTGCTCGGCGGCGAGTTCGACGCCCGGACCGGCCGCGTCGAGCGGCGTCGGGTCGCGGACGACGGTCCGTTCGCCCGTCGCCGGGTCGAACCGCCAGACGCCGACCGCCTCGGGGATGCGGTTGAGGTGCGCGCGGGTGACGTGGCTCTCCGTGGCCAACACCACCTCGTCGAACAGGCCGAGAGAGACGTCCGTCCGGAGTTGACGCTCCAAGTCGCCGGGGGCGTCTAGGTCGGGTTTGTTCTCGACGCCGACGAGCGACGCGAACCACTCCTCCGGGTAGCGCGTCGTCCGCCGGACGTACTCGCGGCCGCCGCGGACCTCCGAGTCGAAGAAGCCCGCCTCGACGGCGGCGTCGACCGTCTCCCGCGCCGTCTCGCGGTGGCAGTCGAACGCGTCGCGCCAGAACACCGCCTCGCCGACGCCGACGTCGCTCGTCACTGCGCGGACCGGAATCGTCCGCTCGGAGATTGCCGCGCGGTCGTCGAACGCCGGGCCGGGGACGAGGCCGCAGACGTCGACGACGCGGCGGGCGGGCGCGGCGACGGCGGCGCCGAGTTGGCGGCCGAGCACCCAGTCGGTCGCCTCTTCGAGGTGCGAGCAGAGGGCGAGTTCGAAGGCGAACTCTCGGGGGCCGTCGGCGTCGGCGTGCACGTACCGGACCGTGGGTGCGGGGCGGGCAAAAGCGACTCGCACTCGTATATCAAATCAGATAATTCATGGAAAAAGTACTTTATCGCTCGGGGACGAGATTCGCCATGGAAGGGAACACGGAATCGGGCACCGAAGCGAACGAACCGAACCGACGGGCGCGCGACCGGGCGGGAACGACCCACCGCCGCGCGTTCCTCGGCCTCGCGGCCGCGGCGGGGACCGCGGCCCTCGCCGGATGTAGCGGCGCGTCGGGGGCCGTCAGCGCGGCGCGCCGGCCGCCGGCCGTGCCGGAGGGACGCCTCTCGGAGGGCGGGTGGGAGCGCATGGACGACGTGACGCAGGACCCGGCGTTCGAGCAGGACGCCGGACCGGTGACGGTGACGGCGTCGACGCGGACGCTGCTGTACGAGGACGCCGGCCTGCGCACCGAAATCGAGGAGAAGACGCTCGGGCAGGCGTCCGGACAGTTCGCCACGTTCTTCGCCTCGCGGGTGACGTTCGACCCCGACCTGACGAGTCTGCCCGCCGGCGCGGGTCGAAAAGAACTGCTCGAACAGGTGGAGTCGCAGTCACGGGCGCAGTTCGAGGCGCGACTGAAAGAGGCCGGCCTCGCGCCGGTCGAACAAGTCGGAACGGGGTCGTTCGACGTGGCCTCGGGCGCGTCGGCCCGCCTGACCGAGTACGAGGCGACGTACGCCTTCGAGGGGTTCAGCGTCAACGTGGGCGCCGAACCCATCACCATCGAGGGCGGCGAGATACCCGTCGCGGGCCACCTCGCGGCGTGGATTGCGAGCGACTCGGTGCTCGTCGCCGGCGGCGCCTACCCGGCGGCGAACTTCGCGCGCGAGGTGACGGAGTCGCCCTCGGCGGCCATCGACCTCAGCGTGGACATCGACCTCGGGTTGACGCCCGAGGCGTACCGAGAGGAACTGTTCGGCCTGATGCGCCGCGTCGAGTAGCGACGGGACGGACCCGGACGAGCCGAATCAGGCGTCAGTGCGTGTCTCGGTGGCACGCGGCGCGCGTCGAGCGCCGCGAGAACAGCAACTTTATCAGTCGTTCGGGGCGAAACTTCCCCAAGATTACTCTCAGGAGGTCAATGGTGACACAAAATCCACAGCAACCGGAGGTGAACATCGGACTCGTCGGTCACGTCGACCACGGAAAGACGACGCTCGTGCAGGCGTTGTCGGGGTCGTGGACCGACCAGCATTCCGAGGAGATGAAACGCGGCATCTCCATCCGCCTCGGTTACGCAGACGCGACGTTCCGACAGATTCCCGGCATCGACGCGCCGGAGTGCTACACCGTCGAGGAGACGGACGAAGACGGCAACGAGACCGACGTGCTCAGAACCGTGTCGTTCGTCGACGCGCCCGGCCACGAGACGCTCATGGCGACGATGCTCTCGGGCGCGGCTATCATGGACGGTGCCGTTCTGGTCGTGAGCGCGACCGAGGACGTCCCGCAGGCGCAGACCGAAGAGCACCTGATGGCGCTCGACATCATCGGTATCGACAACATCGTGGTCGCACAGAACAAGGTCGACCTCGTCGACCGCGACCGCGCGGTCGAGAACTACGAGCAGATACAGGAGTTCGTGAAGGGCACCGTCGCGGAGGACGCCCCCATCGTCCCCATCAGCGCCCAACAGGAGGTCAACATCGACCTCCTCATCGACGCCATCGAGCGCGAGATTCCGACGCCCGAGCGCGACGAGTCGGAGGCCGCGCGGATGTTCACGGCGCGGTCGTTCGACATCAACCGGCCCGGCACGACGTGGGAGGACCTCTCCGGCGGCGTCATCGGCGGGTCCGTCGTCGAGGGGAAACTCTCGGAAGGCGAGGAACTCGAACTCCGTCCCGGCCGCGAGGTCGACGAGGGCGGACAGACCGAGTGGCGGCCCATCACGACCGACATCCGCTCGCTGCAGGCCGGCGGAGAAATGACCGACGAGGTGCGGCCCGGCGGCCTCTGCGGCGTCGGGACCGGTCTCGACCCCAGCCTCACGAAGGGTGACGCCCTCGCCGGACAGGTCGCGGGCGAACCCGGGACGCTGCCGCCGACGCGCGAGGAGTTCACGATGGACGTCGACCTCCTCGAACGCGTCGTCGGCGAGGACGAAGAGGAGATAGAGGAGATTTCGACGGGCGAGCCGCTGATGCTCACCGTCGGCACGGCGACCACCGTCGGCGCGGTGACGAGCGCGCGGTCGGGCGAGGCCGAAGTCTCGCTGAAGCGCCCCGTCTGTGCCGCCGAGGGTGCGAAGATAGCCATCAACCGCCGCGTCGGCGCGCGGTGGCGCCTCATCGGTATCGGGACCCTCAAGTGACGACGGAGACACGACACCGGACGGACGCGAACGCGGACGTCGACGCCGGGAGCGCACCGACCACGGTGCTGCTCGACACGAACGCGCTGATGATGCCCGTGGAACTCGACGTCCGTGTGTTCGAGGAACTCGACCGACTGCTGGCCGCAGACGCCGACCTCGTGGTCCCCGAACCCGTCGCGCGGGAGTTGGAGAAACTCTCCGACGGGAGCGGGGCCGAGGCCGTCGCGGCGAGCGTCGGGTCGGACCTCGCCGCCGACCGGTGCCGTGTCGTCGACGCCGAGGAGACGTACGCTGACGACGCCGTGGTGGAACTCGCAGCACGCGGGGCCGACTACGTCGTCACGAACGACAGACCCCTTCGCGACCGACTGCTCGAACGCAGCGTACGGGTAATCGGTATAAGGGGGCGCGACAAACTGGACATAACAGAGCCTTAGCACTACGATGTACAAACGGGTACGACTCACAGACACAGTGGAGGTTCCGCCGGAGCATCTCGCTGACGTGACCCCCTTGCGGGTCAAGCGACTCCTGCAGGACAAGTTGGAAGGACGGATGGACGAAGACGTCGGGAGCGTCGTGAGCGTCGTCGACGTACACGACATCGGCGAAGGGACGGTGCTGCCGGGACGGGCGGGCGTCTACTACGAAGCGGAGTTCGACGCCCTCACCTTCGACCCCGACATGCAGGAGGTCATCGACGGGCAGGTCGTCGAGGTGGTGGAGTTCGGCGCCTTCGTCGGCATCGGCCCCGTCGACGGCCTGCTGCACGTCTCGCAGATATCCGACGAATACCTCGCCTACGACGGCGAGAATCAACAGCTCGCCTCGACGGAGTCGAACCGCACGCTCGGCGTCGGCGACTCCGTGCGGGTGCGCGTCGTCACGAAGAGCATCGACGAGCGCAACCCGCGCGACTCGAAGATTGGGCTCACGGCGAAACAGCCCGGACTCGGCAAGCACGGGTGGCTCGAATCCGACCGTCAGGTCACCGAGGCGACGACGGAAGCGGAGGGCCAGTAGATGGCCAAGCCGCGTCTCGCCTGCCGCGAGTGCCACTACATCAACATGCCCGACTCGCAAGCGTGCGAGAGCTGCGGTTCGTCGAGCCTCACGGAGGACTGGGCGGGCTACGTCGTCATCACGCACCCCGAGACGAGCGAGATAGCGACCGAGATGAACGTGGACGAGGCCGGCGGCTACGCGCTGAAGGTCCGCTGACCGGCGATGCTGGAACTGCCGGCCGACCTCAGAGGCGAGTTCAAAGAGCCGTTCGGCCCCCTCCACACCGACGTCGAGCGACTGCTCGCCGCGGCGGACGCCGAGGCGCCCCTCGTCGCCGTCGGCGACGTGGTCACCTACCACCTCCGCGAGTTCGGCCGCCCGCCGGACGTGGCCGTCATCGACGGCCTGACCAAGCGGAGCGCCGTCGACGAGGAAATACGACGCGCGCTGTCGGACCCCGAGTCGCGCCGCGACGTGACGAACCCGGCCGGCGAGATAACCGAGGCGCTGGTCGTCGCCGTCCGGGATGCGCTCGGCGAAGAAGGCCCCGTCACCGTCATCGTCGACGGCGAGGAGGACCTGGCGACGCTGCCGGCGGTGCTCTCGGCGCCCGTCGGCGCGAGCGTCGTCTACGGCCAACCCGACGAGGGCATGGTGTTGGTCGAGGTGACCGAGGAGTCGAAAGCCGAGATGCGGTCGCTGCTGCGGCGGATGGAGGGCGACGCGGACGCGCTCATCGCGCTTGCGGAGGAGTGAGTCGCTGGCGCTCCGAGAGCGGTGCAGACGCCCCCGTATCGGCGTCTCGGCCCCTTCGAAATCCTTTTACTCCTTTCGGGAGGATTCTAACCCAACTGACTATGGAAATCGAAGTCATCTCCGAAGACGAGAATCCGATGCTGCACCGGACGGACGTCCGGTTCGAGGTCACCCACGAGGACGCCACCCCCTCCCGACTGTCGGTCCGCGACAGCCTCGCGGCGAAACTGAACAAGGACTCCGACGAAGTCGTCATCCACGCGCTGAACACGAAGTTCGGCATGCGGAAGACGGCCGGTTACGCGAAGGTGTACACCTCGCCGGAGTTCGCCCGCGACGTCGAGCAGGACTACATGCTCGACCGGAACAAGATCGAGGCCGACGAGGGCGACGCCGAAGCGGAAGCCGAAGAGGCCTGATTCGGCCGCCCCCGAACGCGACTCCCGTTCTCAATGCGCATCGTAGCTATCGAAGGCACCGCCTGGGCCGCCAGCGCCGCGCTCTTCGATTCCGAGACAGGGGAGGTGTTCATCGAGTCCGACCCGTACGAACCCGACAGCGGCGGCATCCACCCGCGCGAGGCGGCCGAGCACATGGGCGACGCGATTCCGGACGTCGTCTCGGCGGTGCTGGACCGCGCCGCGGAGACGGGCGACAACGGCGCCGGTGCGGAGATAGACGGCGTCGCGTTCTCGCGCGGCCCCGGTCTCGGCCCCTGCCTCCGCATCGTCGGCACCGCCGCGCGCGCTCTCGCGCAGACGCTCGACGTCCCCCTCGTCGGCGTCAACCACATGGTCGCGCACCTCGAAATCGGTCGGTACGGCTCGGGGTTCGACTCGCCGGTCTGTCTGAATGCCTCCGGCGCGAACGCGCACCTCCTCGGCTACCACAACGGTCGCTACCGCGTCCTCGGCGAGACGATGGACACCGGCGTCGGCAACGCCCTCGACAAGTTCACCCGCCACGTCGGGTGGACCCACCCCGGCGGTCCGAAAGTGGAGGAGGCGGCCGCCGAGGGCGAGTACCACGACCTGCCGTACGTCGTGAAGGGGATGGACTTCTCCTTCTCGGGCATCATGTCCGCCGCGAAGGACGCGTACGACGACGGCGTCCCCGTCGAGGACGTCTGCCGCGGCCTGCAGGAGACGGTGTTCGCCATGCTGACCGAAGTCGCCGAACGAGCGCTGTCGCTGACCGGCACGGACGAACTCGTCCTCGGAGGAGGCGTCGGGCAGAACCGGAGACTGAGGTCGATGCTCGAAGAGATGTGCGAACAGCGCGGCGCCGAGTTCTACGCCCCCGAACCGCGCTTCCTCCGCGACAACGCGGGAATGATAGCCGTCCTCGGCGCGCGGATGCTGGAGGCGGGCGATACCGTCCCGGTTCCGGACTCGTCCGTCGACCCGAACTTCCGGCCGGACCAGGTGCCGGTGACGTGGCGCGACGGCGAGGAATCGGTCGCCCGCGACCCGGCAGTCGCGGCGGGTCCGCCGGCGGACTCGGCGGCCTCGCCCCCCGACGAGGTTCGCGGCGCCGAGGCGACGGTGACGTTCGAGGGCGACAGCGTCGTGAAGCGCCGCGTCCCGAAGACGTACCGACACCCCGAACTGGACGAACGGCTCCGGACAGAGCGGACCCGCGCGGAGGCGCGTCTGACGAGTCTCGCGCGGCGGGCGGGCGTCCCCACGCCCGTCGTCCGCGACGTGGACCCGACGGAGGGCACAATCGTGTTCCAGCACGTCGGCGAGTCGGACCTCGCGGGGGCGCTGACGACCGGGCGCTGCCGGACGGTGGGAGAACACCTCGCGGCCGTCCACGGCGCGGGGTTCGTCCACGGCGACCCGACGACGCGGAACGTCCGCGTCGGCGGCGACCGGGTGTACCTCCTCGACTTCGGACTCGGCTACCACACCGACCACGTCGAGGACCGCGCGATGGACCTGCACGTCTTCGAGCAGAGCGTCGAGGGAACCGCCGCGGACCCCGAACCGCTCCTGCAAGCGTTCGAGGCGGGCTACGCCGCCGCGGCGCGCGGCGGGTCGGACCCGACGGACGACGAGGACGCCCTCGCGCGCCTCCGACAGGTCGAGGGGCGCGGCCGGTACCAGTAGCGGACGGCCCGTCAGTTCGCCGCTCGCTCGGTCTCCGCGTCGGTCGGTCGGCGGCGAATCACCGAGTCCTCGTCGACGAGGTACGTGAACGACTGCGTGAACCAGTCGGCGTGCACGCGGACGGGCGTCCCCGTGGCGTTCCCCTCCCCGCCCGGCCGCGTCTCGTACTCGGCGTAGGCGGTGCAGGCGACGACGGCGACGTGGGCCGCGTCGCGTTCGTCCAGCCACCGGACCTCGCAGTTCGAGACGTGCGCCTCGTAGCTCCGGTTCGGCCCCGGGTACATCGCGTTGTACACCCAGCGGCGCTCGTAGGTCGTCAGGAACTCGCGGAGCGACTCCTCGGTGAGGGCGGCGGGTCGCTCCGGCGGCGACTTCGGCCCGTCGGGGAACGGCGTCGACCGGGCCGGGAGCGGCGTGTACGTCTGGGCGGTGGCGGCCTCGCCGGTGGTTTCGGCAGAGTCGGACGGGCGCTCTGCGGTCGGTGCCTCGGTTCCGAACGCGCCGCTCCCGCCGAGACAGCCCACGAGGACGGCGAGACCCGCGACGAACAGGGTCGCGGCGGCGCGGCGTGCGGAGGGCGCTGACATCGCCCGAGGGATGTTCGAGCGGGGGTAAGTGCTTTCTGCGGGCGAGACGCCGGGCCTGAAGGTGACGGCCGCGAACACACCAAAACGATTTATCCGGCGCGGCTGTATCGAGCGCACATGGCAGACAAGCCGCAAAAAGGCGAGATTCTGGGCGTGCCGTACAACTTCGAGCGTCCGTCGCTCGGGCGGATGCTGTCGTCGTACTGGAAGCCCGGGCAGAAGATGCTCGTGAAGAAGCCGTTCGGCGTCGGCTACACGCTGAACCTCGCGAACTGGCGGTCGTGGGTCGTCGTCGCCGTCGTCGCCGTCCTCCTCTGGCAGGAGCGGAGTTCCTCCGCGTCCGACCCGGACTTCGAGGACGACGACGACGAGGACGACGGACCCGTCGAGGTCATCGTCGACTGAACGCGGCCCGCGTCGCGTCCGACCCGGACTCCGAGGACGACGGAATCGACGCTGACCGACACCGACGCATCTTTCTCCGGACCGCCGCGACTCCCGATAGATGCTTCGATACGTCACGACGAACCCGGGGAAGGTGCGGGAGGCGTTGCAGTATCTCGACGGCGTCGCCGAGCAACGCTCGGCGGCAGACCGGACGCAGTCCGGTATCGTCGAGCAGTTGGACTACGACTACACCGAGGTGCAGGCGGCGGAACTCGGCCCCATCGCGGCCCACGGCGCGCGCGAGGCGTACCGCCACGCCGGCGAACCGGTGCTCGTGGACGACGCCGGTCTGTTCGTCGACGGGTTCGACGGATTTCCCGGCCCGTACTCCTCCTACGCCGAGGACACCCTCGGCGTCGAGGCGGTGTACCGACTCGCGGAACGCGAACTCGACGACCCGCGCCGCGCGGCGTTCCGGTGCGTCCTCGCGTACTGCGACGGCGAGGGGTTCGCGGCGAGTCCGGACCCGGTGGACCGCGACGACCGGACTGCCGCCGCCGCCCGCGGGGCCGAGCAGAGCGACGAGGAGACGGAGGGACTGCCGGTGAAACTGTTCGAGGGCGTCGTCAAAGGCCGTATCGTCCCGCCGCGCGGCGACGGCGGGTTCGGCTACGACCCCATCTTCGAGCACGACGGGACGACGTTCGCGGAGATGAGTAGTGAGGAGAAGAACGCGGTGTCGCATCGTGGGCGGGCGCTGGCGAAGTTCGGGGAGTGGTTCGCCGAGCGAACGGAGTTCCCGTGAGCGAGGCGAACGGGAGCACGGAAGAACGGAGTTCGTCCGGAGTGAGCGAGGCGAATCTCGATAGACGAGCGACGCGAGTCTATCGGAGGTCCGAACGAGAGCGTAGCGAGCGTTTGGAGTCAGTCGAACGCTTCGCGTTCGAGGGTGGTCCCGTGAGCGAGCAAAGCGAGTGAACGCGGCGGGTCCAACGGTGGTTCACCGGGCGAAGCGAAGGGCGAACGGCCTCCTCGCGGAGTGTTCAACCGGCGAGATGCGAAGCGGGTCTGAACACCGAGCGACGCTACGCCCGCGGGTCGCGGTCCGGTCCCTCGTACTCGCCGCCGACGACTTCCTCGTAGAGGCTCGCGGCGTCGAACAGCGATGCGAACGCCCGCGGGTCGCGGACGCTGACCGGAAAGCGGGTGCCGAGCGCCGCCGCCGCGCGGGCGGAGGTGAGGCGGTCGTCGAACGAGAGCACGTGCATCGCGCCGCCGCGGTAGGCGGAGGCGAGAGCGGGGTGGTCGCCGTCCGGGTGGTCGACCGGTTCGCGCCACGCGTCCACGCGTTCCCGCCAGTCGGTCGCGAGGTCGGCGTCCGCGCAGTCGGCGACGACGGCCTCGGCGTCGTCTAAGAGCGCATCGCTCGCGACCAGCGTCGTCCACGAGTGCTCTCTGAGGCGGTCGAGCGCCGCGCGGGCGTCGCCGCCGACGAGGAGGTCCGCGGCGAGTACGTCCGCGTCGGCGACGACGCGGGCCGGCGACGGGTCTGGGTCGGAGTCGGGGTCGGTCCCCGGTTCGGAGTCGGACCCGGGGGCCGCGTCAGTCATCGCCCTCGCGCCGCGACTCCAGCGTCTCCCGTATCGCCGCCTCGTCGACGCCGTACGGCGCCGCGCGGTCGAACAGCGCGTCCCACGTCTCCATGGGTTGCAGTTGCGGCGACGCGCACAGAAGTGTGACGGTCGCCGCGAACCGTCGCGGGCGACGGTCGGCGGTCCACGGAACGCAAACGGGTTTCTCGGCGTCGGCGCGGCGTCTCCCGTCCGTCTGACGCGGATTTAAGTCCCGTGACGGGTACTCTTCCGGCGGGCGCGCCATCCAGCGTCCGCACGTCTTCGCTCGCCCGACAGCGCGGTATCGCGCGACCGGACGAGAATCAGGTGCGGGCGCCGACGACTGACGGCCTCAGTTCCACCGTTCCATCCCCCCACTCGGGCGCGCCCGGCACATTCGACCGCCGGTCGGCACTCCCGGCGGCGGGCGCGGCGTCGCTCCCCCGTGGCGCCGCGCCGTTACGCGTTCCCCTTTGTCTCTTCGCCAAGGAGCACCCGTCGGACGTCGTCGAACCGGTCGCGGTCCGCGACGAGTGCGAGTCTGTCGCCCGCCTCGACGGTCGTTCCGGGCAGCGGGATAGTCATGGGTTCTCTGGACCCGCCGTGCGCGTAGATGCGGCCGTCGGGGCCGAGGTCCACGTTCGCTACCTTCTGCCCGACCACGGGCGCTCCCTCGGGGACGACGAGCATCGAGAGACGCAACTGCTCGGTCAACTCGCCGACGGCGTTGAAGTCACCGCCGAGCAGCGCCGTCTTCGCGCCGGCCGCGCCGAGGCGTTCGGGATATATCACGTCGTCCACGTCGTCGGCGTAGCGTTCGTAAATCTCCTGGCGGTAGTCCTCGCTGACGCGCATGACCGCCCGGCAGCCGAACTCCTTGCCGATCATGCAGGCCGCGAAGTTGACGTTCGGGTCGCCAGTCAGTCCGCCGACGGCGTCGGCCCCCTCCACGCCCGCGCGGCGGAGGACGGCCTCGCTGCTGCCGTCGCCCTCGAACACCTCGAACCCGGCCTCCTCGGCCCGTTCGACCTTCCGCTCGTCGTTGTCGACGACCGTCACGTCGTGACCCTCTTCCCGCAGTACGAGCGCGGTTCGCGCGCCGACACGACCGTACCCCACGATAACAACCTTCATACACGTACCTGACGGCGGCGGAGGATAAAAGCGTAGACCCGAATGCGGGGTGAGACGGGGAGAGCGTGCGAGAAAAGCGGCGGAAGAAGACGGCGCGGGCGGAAGCGGCGTCGGAGGCGCTACTGCGGGCGTTGGGTTCGAGCGTCCTCCAAGCGCTGGTGGAAGGCGTCGACGACGCCGGAGAGCGTCTCCGTGCCGAATAGGGCGACGATGACGGCGCCGACGGTGTCGAACACCAAGTCGACGATGGTGTCCGAGAGACCGTACTGGACGAGGACGGCCTCCACGCCGAAGAACTCCGCCGCGAGGCGGGTGAAGAACTCGAGCACCTCCCAGAGCACGCCGACGGCGAGCGTGAACGTGAGGATGAACACGAACAGGAACCGATGCGGGAGGTACACCGCGTCGCTGTACTCGTCGACGGCGCGGGTCGCCGCGTAGCCCACGGCGGCGACGAGCATCGCCGAGAGGGTGTGCGTGAGGTGGTCGTACCACCACAGGTCGTCGTACAGACCCAGCATGCCGAGGGCGTGGAGCAGGACGGCGGTCGTCACCCACAGCGTCAGCGACGGCGAGAGCCGGATGCCCCAGTCCCGACTCAGGAACGCCGGAAGGTAGGTGATAGCCAGCGCACCCGCGGCGTTGACGACGATACTGGCGTTCAGCGTGGCGATACCGACGCCGAGGATACCCGCGATGGCCAGTCGCATCCCTCCGGCGGCCAGCGAACCGACGTTCGGGGGAAGTCGCCGCCTCATCGTCCCATCCTACGCGAGGGAGACCGATAAAGCCCGCTTCACGCCGACGCGTTCGTCTCGACGTGCTAACACGAGACGCGAAACTGTTTTTCCGTCCTTCGACATAGGTCAGTCCGATGATGGCTACCACGCACGCCCTCGCAGGGGTCGTGCTCGCGGTCGTCGTCGCCGTGGTGTTCCCCGAGAGCGCCGCCGGCGCGACGCCGCTACCCGTGCTCGCGGCCGCTCTCGGCGGCCTCTTCCCCGACTTCGACCTCTACGCGGGGCACCGCAAGACGCTGCACTTCCCGGTGTACTTCAGCGCCCTCGCCGCGCTTGCGATTCCGGTCGCGGCGTTCGCGCCGACGACGCTGACGCTGTCGGTGGCGCTGTTCTTCGCCGCCGCGGCGCTGCACTCGGTGATGGACGCCTTCGGCGGCGGCCTCGAACTCAAGCCGTGGCTGGGCACCTCCGAGCGGGCCGTCTACAGCCACTACCACAAGCGCTGGATTCCGCCGCGCCGCTGGATTCGGTACGACGGCGCGCCCGAGGACCTGCTGGCGGCGACGCTGTTCGCCCTGCCGGCGATATACGCCTTCGACGGCCTCCTCCAGACGGGCGTGTTCGTCGCCCTCGGCGTCTCGGCGGTGTACGTGCTGCTGAGAAAGCCGATGGTCGTGGCCGCGCAGACGGCGGTGGACGCGATGCCCGAGGACGTGGTCGAACGGATGCCCGAGCGGTTCGTGGAAGACTTTCGGTAGCGCCTATTTCTCTTCGGTAGATGCCGACGCCTCGAACCGGTAGGTGTCCCCGCGGTCCACGTACGCGACCCGGTCTTCGAGGCCCGCCGCCTCGACGGCCTCTTTGAAGTCCGACAGCGGCGACTGAAACACCTCGTAGTCGTCGTAGTGAATCGGGATGTTCTCGTCCGCGTCGAACAGTTCGACGGCCTCGACGCCCTGTTCGGCGTCCATCGTCAGGAGAACGCCCAGAATCTCGGTCCCGCCCAGATGGAGGAGGGCGAGGTCGATGTCAGGGAAGCGCTCGGGAATCTCCTCCAACTCGTCGTACATCACCGTGTCGCCCGAGACGAACAGGCGGAAGGAGGTTCCCTCGCCCGCCCCCGCCGGACGGAATTCGAGCACGCTGCCCATGACGGGCGGGAGCGCCTTCTCGACCACCGGCGGGCCGTGTCGGCCCGGCGTCGAGGTGATGTCGAGTTCCGCCTCGCCCTTCCGGACGGTCACCTCCTCCCAGGTGTCCATCGCGTACGTCTCGCGGAACCCTTTCTCTTCGAGTTCCTCGGCGGCGTGTTCGGTGGTCACGATTGGGAGATTCTTATCCAGTTTCTCCTCGACGATTCGGTCGAAGTGGTCGCCGTGGTAGTGCGACAGCAGGACGAAATCGAGGTCCTCCGGCAGGTCCTCGATGTCGATTGCGGGGTCGGTCTTCCGTTCCGAGCGAATGCCGTAGCCGAGGTGGACGTGGTCGCCGCTGTGCAGGAAGTTCGGGTCCGTGAGGATTGTGAATCCGGCGTAGCGGACGATGACGGTGGCCGTCCCGACAAAGAAGATGGAACCGTTTTCGGTCTCTTGTGGTTCCGATTCGGATTCGGGGAGTTCGAGGGTCTGGCTCACTTCTCGTGGTTGCGTTCGAGGAAGGTTAGTGGTGGTACTTGCTTATTCAACGGAAAGCCAAAAACGGAGAAAAGGGAATACGGCCGGGATTTGAACTTCACTCGCTAACGCTCGTGCGTTCAAATCCGCGGGTCCGCCTTTTACCTCACCACCTGTCGCGGCGCGACGAGACGCGCCGCTCGGAGAGTGAGTTCGTTAAAAGCCTAGGCCGGGATTTGAACCCGGGCTCTCGTCCTTACCAAGGACGCGCTTTACCGCTAAGCTACCCAGGCACGCATACAGTCGTTGTCCGGATTCGTCTTTAGGCGTTTCGATTCGGCCCGCCTACGTCACGGAGTTCCACGCGACCGGGAGTCCTACCGGTCCGCCGACGACGGCACTCGGTCGTCCGTCGTGCTGGTCACCGACAGCGACGCGATGCGTTCTGTCGTGGCGTCCGAGAAGGCCGTCGTCGCCGGCGGGAGGTCCTCCTCGGCGTCGCACTCGCGGGCCAGTTCGGCGGCGTATTCGAGGAGGGCGGGCGGGGCGTCACCGCCGACGGCCGTCGTCCCGGCGACGACGGCGAGGGTGAAGATGTCCGCTTCGAGGTTCCGGTCGACGGCGTCGGCGGCGTCCTGTTTCCGGCGGAGCGTCTGGTCGCGGCCGAACGCGCGGACCACCTCGACGGCCCGGTCGGCGGCGTCGGTCCGAGCGAGCACGTAGAACCCGCGGGAGACGAGCACGTCGGCGGCGATGACGTCCAGGTCGCCGGAGATATCCTCGTCGTCGCCGCTGAGCCACGGTTCCTCGTGCGCCAGGGTCCGCGTGAGTCGGAGCCCCTCGTAGATGAGTTGGACGCCCGCGGCGCGTTCGGCGAGTCCGTCGGTGTCGGCGTCCGCGCCGGGTTCGAGCGCGCGGGCGCTCAGGAGCGTCAGCGCACCCGGCGTCATCGAAGCGTCGTCGAGGCGGCCGAACAACACCGCACGGAGGCGGTCCGGCTCGATATCGTCGAGCGCCTCGCGCGCGGCGTCACGGGCCCGCACGGCGTCGTCCATTAGCCGAAAGTTACGGCGGGAAGGGCAAAGACCTTTGGAAAACGCGCAGGAGGGACGCGCATGATTCGAACGACGGCGGACGGAGCGGTCCGGGTCGTGACCCTCGACCGACCCGACCGACGGAACGCGCTCCGGCCCGCGGACCTCGACGAACTCGCGGCCGCCGTGGCTGGCGCGGACCCCGAAACGACGCCAGTCGTTTACCTCCGCGGGGCGGGCGGACACTTCTCGGCGGGCGCGGACCTCGATAGCGTGGCGGCGCTCGACGACCCCGAGGCGTTCGCCCGCCGCGGTCAACGAGTCGCGAACGCCATCGCCGACGCACCCGTCACCGTCGTCGCCGGAATCGACGGCGCGGCCCGCGGCGGGGGCGTGGAACTCGCTCTCGCCTGCGACGTGCGCGTCGCCACCCCGCACGCGACGTTCGCGGAACCGGGCGTCCGCTTCGGCCTGTTCGGCGCGTGGGGCGGCACCGTCCGCCTCCCGCGAATCGTCGGCGAGGGCGAGGCGCTGGACTTCGCGCTCTCGGGCCGAGTCGTGGACGCGGCGGAGGCCCGCCGGATGGGACTCGTCTCCCGCGTCGTCGACGACCCGCGGTCCGTCGCGGACGAGATAGCGGCGAACCGGCCCGACGCCCTCCGCGCGGTGAAAGCGCGCCTCCGCGACGACGCGGACGACGAGACGAGAGAGCGGGCCGAAGCGGAGGCGTTCGCCCGGCTACACGGGCGGTACGCCGACGAGATTCGGGAAGTGAGAGACGGCCGAGGCGGATGAGGAGAGGGCCGGTTCGAGGGGTGCCGCCGCTCTCAGATATCGAGCGGTTCCGGCGCGGGCGGCATGTGTCGCTTGTGCTCGCTGCGTTCGACCAGTTCGACCACTCGGTCGACCTGCGCGTCGGTCACGCCGAGGTGGTCGACGGTAGCCGACTTCGAGAGCGGTCCGTCGACGTGCATCGCGAGGATGGCGTCGAGGGTGTCGTAGTCGAGTCCCATCTCGTCCTCGTCGCTGTGGCCCTCCCACATCTCCGCGGAGGGAGTCTTCATGACGAGGTCCTCCTCGACGCCCATCTTCGCGGCGAGTTGCCGCACCTGCTGTTTGTACAGGTTTCCGATGGGGTTGCAGTCGACCGCCTGGTCGCCGTACTTCGTGAAGTAGCCCGTCATCGCCTCCGAGCGGTTGCCCGTCCCGAGGACGAGTTTGTTCTCGGCGTTGGCGACGAAGTAGTTCAACACGCCGCGGGTCCGAACGTAGACGTTGCCGGCGGCCACCTGGTCGTCGGCCGCCTCGGGGAACGCGTCGAAGAATGTCTCGGCGATGGGCTGAATCTCGATCACGTCGTACTCGATGTCCAACTCCCGGGCGATGCGTTCGGCGTCGCTCATGTTCCGGTCGGTGTTCACCTCGCTCGGCATCACCACGCCGTGGACGTTCTCCTCTCCGAGGGCTTCGACGGCGAGGTGGGCGACGGTCGTGCTGTCGATGCCGCCGGAGAGGCCGAGGACGGCCCCCTCGGCGCCGGCGTTCTCCACGACGCTCCGGACGAACTCGACGATGTGGTCGTGTGTAGCGTCCAGTTCGTCGGGCGAGAGGCGGAGGTCCAACGGAGCAGTGTCGCTCAGCACGGTGGCTTCCATAATCACGCGAGAGTACCACCTCGGAGAACTAATAAACACCCATCGCCGGCGTTCCGTGGACGGACGGTCAGTTTCCCGGCCGCGCGGCGGGAGGGAGGTCAGCGAAACGCTACGTTCAAGTGCGACCGGGCGGTTAGCACGATGTGAGCGCCGATGGTCAATCGAGCGAAGCGAGATTGACCCCGGAGCGCGAGTGAACGAAGCGCGCCGATGTGTCACCGAACGCGGTGAGGTGACGCGCGGGGCGAACAAAGTGAGCGCCGATGGTCCAATGGTAGGACATTAGCTTCCCAAGCTAATAGTCCGGGTTCAATTCCCGGTCGGCGCACTCCCTACGGTTGCTTGCCGACCGACCGTCGCAGACCTGCGGTCTGCTCAGTCCCGGTCGGCGCGTTTTCCGAACGAATCAGACGGTCCGAATCGCTACTCGGCAGCCGTCTCCGTCCCCCTTCCGCACACCGGCGGTCGCTGTTCGGTCCACAGACCCAGTCCGTCGTCCTCGATTCGTACCTCTAGCCCGTAGCAGTCGGCGTCGGTGCTCTCGGTATCGAACGTCGTCCACGTCTCGTCGTCGTCGAGGCGGAAGTACAGTAGGTACGTTCCGCCGTCGTCGACCCACGGACCCTTCACCGGAAGCGGCGACGAGACGCTGTTGGCCCCGCCGAGGTCGTACGACGACCAGAACGCCACCTCGTCCTCCCGTTCGGCCATGACGTGAACCGTGTGGTCCGTCGCGTCCTCGTTCACGACGCGGACGTACCCCAGATTTCTCCGGGCCGCAGCCCGTTCGTTTCGCGCACTCGTCCCCCCGCATCCCGCGATGGCCGCCGCGCCCGCCGCACTCGCGGCGAGGAGACGACGGCGCGAGAGCGGGGACTCCCATCCATCCATACTCCGAGTTCCCGCCGGAGGGCAAAAACATTCGCTTCGAAGACTGTTCCGATATCACATCAGTCGAGGTACGGGTCGAACTCCCGCGACTCGACGAGTTCGAGGAGCGTCGCCGTCGCGTCGGCGTCGAAACGGAGAACGCGCCGCCACCACGGCCCCTTCCCGGAGTCGTTCGAGAGGTCAGTGACGATGCGGTTCGCGTCGGCGCCCGCCGCGGGCGAGGAGAGGGGAACGACCCGGTCGAACAGCCCCGAGCGGTCGGTGCCCGCGACCAGCACCGCCGCGTCGAACGTCTCCCGCTTGACGTGGGCGTTGTTGGCGAAGCGGGCGCGTTCGGATTCGGGGAGCGACTCGTACTCCTCGGGAGTGAGCGCGACGTCCACCTCGAAGCCGCCGATGAGGTACGCGCCCCATTCAGGCGCGAGGTAGTCCGCGGCCCCGGTGTCGGCGTCGGCGTCGGACGGACTTTCGTGGCGGTCCAAGGTGGCGTAGAAGAACAGCCAATCGCCCGGGTCGAGTCGGGAGAGCGGACCGGCTTTCACCCCGTGTTCGTCGCCGTACGTGTGGCGTTCGCAGTGCGGGTAGCCCGCGAACTCCGGGTCGAGGTGGACGCGCGCGTCGCGGACCGATTCGGGGAGTTCGACCGGCGGGTCGAGGTCCGCGTACGTCGGCACCGACACGTCCGGACGCGTCGGTTCGCGTTCGGGGATGGGGACGTAGGCGAACGTCCCGTCGGGGTAGACGGGGCCACGGACGCCCGGAAGCGAGGAGTTCGCGGCGACGTTGATGGCGATGGCTCTGGTCACGAGCGTCACGGCGCGCCGCGGACGGATAAGCGCGCCCGGTTCGCCGTCGGCGCGGGGCGGCGGGTCGACGAGTCGACCGAAGCGCCCCCGGTCAGGCGAGTCGGTTCGCGCAGTTCCAACAGCGGTCGAACGTCGGGTCGGGTTCGTTCATCGTCTCGCACCGGGGGCAGTACCGACCCCGGCTATCGGCGTCTTCGCGAGGGCGTTCGACGCGGCCGGACGCCGCGGCGAGGCCGGTCGGACGGGCCGAACCCCCGTGGTCGCTCCCCGAGGTGGCGGAGTCGGGACGGTCGTCCCTGTCGCCGAACACTCGGTCGTACCCCACCTCGTCGTCGCCGTTGAGCAGGTAGCGATACACCAGCAGCTGGAGTGCCGCGAGGCCGACGGCGTACACCGCGATCCATCCCCACGGGTCCATACCGTGCTATTCGTTGGCAAAGCACTTTAGATTTCGGGGAAGCGGACGGGAGAGTCGGCGGACGAACTCAGCCGTTCGAGTCGGGTTCCGGCGCGTCGGGGGCGTCCGGCGGCGTCAGCGTCCGGCCGAATTCGTCGAACGCGTCGAGGTCGTCGGGAAGGTCGTACTCGAGTTCCCGTTCGTCCTGTCGGTTGACGAGACTGTCTTCGAGCGGGTCGGCGACGGACTCCCAACCGGGCTTGACGCGGATGCTCTTGGCCGGCGTACCGGCGACGATGTGGTGGGCGGGCACGTCGCCCTGCACGACCGACCGCGCGCCGACGACGCTGTTGGTTCCGACGCGGATGCCCGCGCGGACCATCGCGTCGTAGGTGACGCGCGCGTCGTCTTCGACGACGGTGTGGAAGTTCCGTATCTCGGTCTGGTCGACCACGTCGTGGTCGTGGCTGTACAGGTGGACGCCGTCGGAGATGGAGACGCGGTCCCCGATGGTGAGTTTCCCCCGGTCGTCGAGGTGGACGTCGTCGTGGATGACGGTGTTGTCCCCGACGGAGATGTTGTGTCCGTAGGTGAACGTGATTCCCTTGAAAAACCGGCAGTTCGTTCCGCAGTCGGCGAAGAGGTGGTCGGCGAGCATCTCCCGGAACCGAAGGGCGAAGTGGATGTTGTCGGCCATCGGCGTCGCGTCGAACTGCCGCCAGAGCCACTGGAGGTACTTCGACTCCGTGTAGCGCTCCTCGTCCTTCTCGGCGTAGTACTCCGACTCCAGCGTCGCGTTGCAGGGGTCGTACCCCTGCAGGCGGACCCGTTCGGCCGCCGAGAGGTCCTTTCCGGCCTGCCAGCGTTCGTACGCCGCCCGGTCGCCGTGGAGGTCCACGAGCGTCTCGGTGACGACTTCGCACGTGTCCTCCGTCGAGGAGAGTCGTTCGTCCACCTCGTCGATGAACGCCTGGACGTTCCGTTCCGCCTCCGCGGGGAGAGAGACGTGGACTTTCGTCATGGGACGTCGGTTCGTCCCGGTCGAACTAATCCGTTCGGTTGTGTGCGCTCGTCGGCGAAGCGCAGTAGAGCGACGAGACGCCGGCCGAACGAATCACCACGAGCGTAGTAAACGAATCGAGACCGACGGGCACTTTACGGAGTTGCGGGTAGCTAGCGGTATGAGCGGCGACGACGGTCCGAACGCGCCCGACGGTCGGTCGGCGTGGACGCGCGACCACGCGGCGGAGTTGCGACGCGACGAGACGAACGTGGCACCGATAATCTACCCACCAGCAGATGGTCTGGACGAGGACCTGCACGTCTGGGACACCTGGTGGCTCCGCGACCGAGACGGGTCGCCCGCGGAGGTGGACGGCTACCGGGTGATACTCGCGCTGACGTCCTCCTCGGATCTCCTGCCGGGGAAACGACACGACGTGGCGACGCTGCGGTACTTCTATTCGACCGACGGGAAGTTCTGGGAGACGGGCGGGCGCGTGTTCGAGACGGGGATGCTCGGCTCCCGGCAGTGGGCCGGGTCGGCCCTCCACGACGACGGGGACGTGTACGTCTACTACACGGCCGCCGGCGAGGCCGACGAGGCGGACCTATCGTACTCCCAGCGCATCGCTCTCGCGGAGGGCGGGACGATTTCGCCCGGCGACGACGGCGACGGCGTCGAACTCGACGGTCCGTGGGAGCACTCGGTGCTCCTCGAACCCGACGGCGAGTGGTACGAACGGGAGGCGCAGAGCCGCGGGATGACGTACACGTTCCGCGACCCGTGGTTCTTCGAGGACGAGGACGGGGAGACGTACCTGCTGTTCGAGGCGAACACGCCCGTCCCCGAAGGGTCGGACGCCTGCGGCGGCGACGCGGCGCAACAGGAGTTCAACGGCAGCGTCGGCCTCGCGCACTCGCCGACGGGCGACCCGACGGACTTCGAGCTTCGACCCCCGCTCCTCGACGCCGTCTGCGTCAACCAGGAACTCGAACGGCCCCATCTGGTCGTCCGCGAGGGAACGTACTACCTGTTCGTCTCCAGTCACCACCACACGTTCGCACCCGGAGTCGAGGGGTACGACGCGCTGTACGGGTTCGCGGCCGACGGTCTGCGGGGCGAGTACGAACCGCTGAACGGGCACGGGATGGTGCTGACGAACCCCGCGAACGCGCCGTTCCAAGCGTACTCGTGGCTCGCGTACGACCACGGCGACGAACTGCTCGTCACCTCCTTTTTCAACTACTTCGACTACGACCGCCCGTCGATGGACGACGTGGCGCTCCTCCTGGAGGACGAGCAGATGCGTCGCTTCGGCGGCACGCTGGCGCCGACGGTGCGCGTCGGACTCGACGGGCGGGAAACGAGAATCCTCGGCACCCTCGGCCACGGACACCTCCCCCTCGCGCGGGAGGCGCTCCCGGCCGACCCGTTCGCGGGCGCCGACGGCGCGGGCGACGGGCCGCGGTACTACTGAGACTGAGTCACTCGCGCGAGCGCGCCGGGAACGCGGCGTCGAGTTCCCACGCGCTCGCGGCGGCGAGTTCGACGCCCTCGCCGACGGCCCGCAGCGAGACGCCCTCGGCGTCCGCGCGGGTGGGGTAGACGCGACTCGTCAGACAGCGGCGCTCGTTCGCGTACAGTTCGACGACGGAGCCGTCGACGAACGCCCGCAGCGACAGCGAGTCGCCGTCGACGGGCATCGACTGCTCGTCCGCGTCCGGCACGCCGTCGAGGGCACCGTTCGTCCGGTCCACCGTCACCGTCTCGCCGTCGTAGCGCACGACCGTTCGCTCGTTGCCCGCGGGCGATTCGAACAGACCGAGTTCGAGCGCTCCGCTCTCCTCCACGCGCGCGTCGAACGCGAGTTCGTAGGCGTTGCCCGTCAGGTCGAGTACGCGCGAGTCGCCGGCGGCGAGGGAGACGTCCTCTTCCGCGAGAGCGTCGCGCCCGCGGAGCGATTCGAGTTCCCGTGCGGGTCGCTGCCGGAGTTCGCCGTCCTCGACGGATAGCTCTCGGGGTATCGTCAGCGTGCCGGACCACCCGGCGTGCCACTGCGCCTCCGCGTCGCGCGCCTCGGGCGCCCACCCCCACGTCAGGACGCGGCCGTCCTCCGCCCGCGTCGACTGCGGCGCGTAGTAGTCCCCGTAGTCGAGTCGCTCGCGGTGTTCCACGTCGAAACTCGGGTCGTCCAGATTCGCCTCCCCGAGGAAGTACTCGACGTGGCTGTAGTTCGAGACGTGCAGCACCTGTTTCTCGTCGAAATCGAGGAGTTCGGGGCACTCCCAGACGACGCCGTGGCCCTCCCAGTCGCCGACGAGGAGGGGGCCGACGTACTCCCACTCGCGAAGGCTCTCACCTCGGTAGAGGAGGGCGGCGCCGCCGGTGTCGGCGACGCCCGCGCCGACGAGGTGGTACCACGTCTCCCCCTCGCGCCAGACGTTGTGGTCGCGGAACTCCGCGCGCCAGTCCTCGGTCTCCAGAAGGTCGAGGTCGACGTGGTCTTCGGGCGTCGAGATGACGGGGTTGTCGCCGTGTTTCTCCCACGTGTCGAGCGACGGGTCGTCCGTCGTCGCCAGACAGGGCAGTTGGTCGCGGCCGCGGCCGCCGGTGTAGACGAGCGTCGGCGTTCCGTCCCCATCGAGGACGGCGCACCCCGACCAGACGCCGTCGCGGTCCGGGCCGTCCGGGTCCGGCGCGAGGGCGACGGGGCGGTCCTCCCAGTGCACGAGGTCCTCGCTCGCGGCGTGGCCCCAGTGGATGGTGCCGTGGAACGGCCCCCCGGGGTTGTACTGGTAGAAGACGTGGTAGGTGCCCTCGTGTTCGATGATCCCGTTCGGGTCGTTCAGCCACCCGGCGGGGGCGGCGAGGTGGTAGCGCGGCCGGCGGTGGTCGTCGGCCACCTCCTCGCGCATCGCGGCGAACCCGGCCGCGTCGTCGGGCCGGTCGGTGAACCGCGGTCGTCGCCGCGGGTCGCCGCCGAGGAGGGCGAGGGCGTTGCGGACGATTCGGCGCTGGGCTTCCGCCGCCGCGAAATCCGAGGCGGGGAGGAACGCGACTTCGGAACCGATCCCATACGCATCCCCCGCGCCGACGCGCCACGCGAGCACAGCCTTCTGCGCGACGTGGAAGTCGTCGCCGCGAATCGTCGAGGCGACGACGTCGCCCGACGCCGGGAGCGACGACTCGTACCGGGCGTACGGCCGCGTCGCCTCGGCCGGTTGCGTGTGGAGTTCGCGGAGCGGAAAGCCCTCGAACAGGGGGTGGTCGTCGTAGACGCGCTTCTTTATCAGACCGCTCGGTTCCGCGGGCGTCTCGACGCCGACGGCGTCCGGGGCGACCGAGTCGATACCGAACGGCGCGACGGCCGGGAGGGCGCGGAGCGTGAGGAACAGGCCGTTCCCGGCTTCGAGGAACGTCGAAACGGCGTCGGCGCAGGCGGCGGCCGTCGCGCGGGCGTCGTCGCCGAACGGGTCGTCCCGGTGCCACCACGCCGCGTCGTAGTCGTCGAGCGAGGCGGTGCCGTCGGCGACGTCGTGGAGGGAGACGTCGGTCACGTCCGCGACGCCGCCGCACCACTCGCGGGCGGCGCGTTGTTCGTCCGTCAACTCGGTCGCCGAGAGGAATGCGACGCTGACCGGCAGGTGGTCCATTGGTATCGCCGTTCGGAGGGGTGAAATATTAACTCGTGGTTTCGTATCCCGAGAGAACCGTCGCCAGACGGAGAGAACCCGCGCTCCACTCGCGGATGTCGGATACGTGCGCTCGTTGGGCCGGTATTCGAGCGGTCGCGTGCGGGAAGCGGCACCGCTCAGTGCCGTGACGAGCGAAGCGAGTCGCGGAACTTTTTGGTCCAGCTTTTTCGAGGAGAGGTGCGCGAAGCGCACCCGGCGAAGAAAAAGGTGGGGCTAAGTGTACGGATACCCAACGCCGAAACATGCACTATCGGACGCTGGGCGACTCCGACGTCGAAGTGAGCGAAGTCGGGTTCGGCGCGTGGGTCGTCGGGACCGACTGGTGGGGCGACCGGACGAAGCAGGACTCCATCGACCTCATCCACCACGCCATCGAGGAGGGAATCACCTACTTCGACACCGGCGACGTGTACGGCCACGGCGAGAGCGAGAAGATGGTCGGCGAGGCCGTCTCGGAGTACCGCGACGAGGTGACGCTGGCGACGAAGGTGGGCTACGACTTCTACAACCACCCGCAGGCGGGCCACGGCGAACTCCCGAAGGAGATGACGGGCGAGTGGGTCCGCTCGGCGACGGAGAAGAGCATCGACCGTCTCGGCGTCGACCACGTCGAGTTGCTCCAACTCCACAACGCGAACGTCGACGAAGTGGACGCGGACGTGTTGGAGGCGCTCGACGAATTGAAGGAAGAGGGCCTCGTCGACGCCGTGGGCTGGGCGCTCGGCCCCTCCATCGGCTGGTTGGCCGAGGGCGACATGGCCATCGAGGAGGAGTTCGACTCGCTGCAACTCGTCTGGAACGCCTTCGAACAGGAGGTCGGCGAGCACTTCCTCGACACCATCGAGCGAACCGGCTCTTCGACCAGTCTCATCCCGCGCGTACCCCACTCCTCGGGCCTGTTGAACGAGCAGGTGACGCCCGAGACGGGACACGACCTGGACGACCACCGCGGCTTCCGGCCCGACGCGTGGTATGAGACGGGGTGGGAGAAACTGGAGACCCTGCGCTTCTTAGAACGCAAGGACGAGGGAACCTCGTCCGGCTCCCGGACGCAGTCCGGGAATGACGGCGAGCGCACGATGGGACAGGCCGCCATCGCGTTCCTCCTGAGCCACGACGCCGTCGCGAGCGTCACGCCGACGTTCCACACGCGCGAGGACATCACCGAGTGGGCCGCTGCCTCCGACGTGCCGAAACTGAGTGACGAAGAGCTGACCCGCGTAAAGAACCTGTACGCCGACAACTTCGGCATCGACCGCGACGACGGGATGGACTCGCTCCGTTCCTCCGTGGACGGCGACGACATCGCCGCCGCCGGCATCGACAAACAGCCCTCGGCCGGCCCGCGCAACTCGGCGGACTGACGCCGTGACCGCACGCCGAGCGACGAAGGCGTTCGTCGGCCTGACCGCCCTCGTCCACGTCGCCCTCGCGGCGTGGGTTCGACGCGACGCCGACGAACGCGGCGTCGACGCCGCCCCGTGGGACCGCCTGACGCTCCTGACGGGGCTGTTCGGCGTCGTCGGCTACCTGCTGTCGCGGCGCGCCGCGGCATAGAGGCTCAGAACGCCGCCGACTGCGGCACCCTTACGACGTTCCCGTTCGATTCCGACGCCATGCCGACAGCGTACGCGCCGGGAAGCGTCACCACCGTCTTCGCCCCGCGCGAGGACGGCGAAGGCTCCTACGGCGTCAGTTTCGCCGTGGCGGACGGCGTCCGCGCGACGGTCGACCCGGCCGACGAGACGACCGTCCGCCTCGACGGGGAACCGACCGACTTCGAACCGGTCGCGGGCGTCCTCGACTCGCTGGACGTCGCGGCGACGGTGGACCTCGACGCGGAGATTCCCGTCGGGCGGGGGTTCGGCGCCAGTGGCGCCGCCACGCTTGCGACGGTGCTCGCCGCGGACGCCGCCTTCGAGTTGGACCTCTCGCGCGAGGCGGCCGTCGACGCCGCCCACCGCGCGGAAGTCGCCGCCGGCACCGGTCTCGGCGACGTGTTCGTGCAGGACCGGGCGGGCCTCGCGTGGAACGCCGGCGACGGGGGCGGACGGAACCGCATCGAACGGGACGACCGAATCGAGTACGTCTCGACGGGCGGTATCGCCACCGAGTCCGTCCTCGGCGACGAGGCGTCGATGGCCCGCGTCGCCGACGCCGGGACCGACGCGCTCAGGTCGTTCGACCCCGAGGACTCCTTAGAGGAATGGTTCGAGACGGCGTGGACGTTCGCCCGGCGGACGGGCCTGCCGACGCCCGCCGTCAGGGAGACGGTCGAACGGGTCACCGAGGCGGGCGGCGCCGCGACGATGGCGATGGTCGGCGAGACGGTGCTCGCGGCGGGCGTCGAGGGCGTCCTTCCCGAGGAGACGCGTATCACGAACGAGGGAGCGCACCTCGTCGACCGGGCGTAATCGGTCGTTACGGTGGTTAATGGACCC
The DNA here is from genome assembly GCF_031624495.1 of Halogeometricum sp. S1BR25-6. NCBI lineage: Archaea > Methanobacteriati > Methanobacteriota > Halobacteria > Halobacteriales > Haloferacaceae > Halogeometricum > Halogeometricum salsisoli. Next base: position 863,186 of record NZ_JAMQOP010000002.1, read on the forward strand.
ATTCAGGCCGTCGTATTCGCCCCTTAGCTAAGTCGGAAGGGCGCCTCGTACCGAGTACGCCTCCCGGCCCTTCGGGGACCGGGGGCGCGAGCGACCAAGCGGTAGGCGCCGCCCGCGGTAGGCATGGGTCGGGCGGTAGGCATCGTCTCGGTGGTAGGCACCGGTCGGACGGTAGGCACGTTCCGTGCGGTCGGCTCGAACCTCGAACATCTCCAGTGTTCCCCCCCGCGGCGGCCACCCGCCGCATCCCCCCTTCTATTCGAACTCACGTCGTCGAGCGAGAGCGGTTCCGGCGCTCTCGGACGAGAGCGAGTCGAAAACGAGTGAAAACCGATTGCGAGCGCCGAGTCGACGCCGACTACGCGAGGAAGACGTGTCGCGGTCGGTCGGCGAGGACGTCGCGGCCCCACTGGACCGTGTCGCGGAAGGCGTCCGACCGGAAGAACCCCATCGCGTCCTCTCGGGAGGTCCACTGACTGGCGATGAACATGTCGTTCTCGTCCTCGACGTTCACCATCAGGTCGGTGTCCTGATGGCCTTCCGTGTCGGCGAGGACGCCCCCGACGGTGTCGAACTTCTCGACGAAGTCGTCCCTGTAGTCGGGTTTGACGGTGTAGAACATCCCCATCGTCCCGAATCCGGACTCCTCGCCCGCGCGGGAGACGATGCCGGGGAGTTCCGAGAGGAACCCGGCGGCCGTCTCGGCGGCCGACTGCGTCTCCCAGATGGAGACGACGGCCGTCCGGCCGCCGTCGCGGGCCTCGTACAGCGCCGTCTTGACGTGCGTGCCGTAGTGGTCGAAGTTGCCGCGCAGACCGTCCACCTCGTCGAACAGGTCGTCGGTGTCCGCCTCGGAGTACAGCACCGTCGCGTACACGTCCTCGCCGTGCGGCTTGCCGGCGTAGATGTTCAGGTCCTCGAGTTCGCCGCGGATGCCGTCGTTGACGGCGTCGGCGTCGGTGTCGGAACTGACGTCCTCGCCGGCCGACTCGCCGTGGGGCGCGTCGCCGTGCACGCCGCCGCCGCCTCCGCCGCCGTGGGCGCCGCCGTGACCGCCGTCGTGCGGGCCGTCGCCGTGCGCGTGCCCGTGGGCCGACCCGTGACCGTGGCCGGGTTCGCCCTCCGCGTGGGCGCCTTCACCGTGCGGGTCGCCTTCCTCGGCCGTCGGGACGGACTCGCCTTCGAGGTACGCGCCGAGGTCGGCGGGCGGGAATCGGCGGCCGACGTAGAACTGGCCGAACTCGCCGTACTTCGAGGACGCCTCGTCGAAGCGCATCTCGTAGACGATGTTCTTTATCTCGGCGGGGTCCTCGGCGAACAGCGTCACGCCCCACTCGTAGTCGTCGAAGCCGACGGAGGAGGCGATGACCTGCTTGATCTTCCCGGCGTACTCCTTCCCGGTGTCGCCGTGTTCGGACATCATCTCCGCGCGCTTCTCGAAGGCGAGGTCGTACCAGTTGTGCGTCTCGCCGCGGCGCTTCGACATCGGGTAGAACGAGACGTACTGGTCCTCGGGAATCTCGGGCGTGAGTTTCCCCTCGATGTAGCGGCGCAGGCCCTCGTCGATGTCGGCCTCTTCCTCCTCGAAGTACTCCCGCGAGACGTACCCCGACACCTCGGTGACGGAGACGTAGGAGGCGGCCTGTTCGGTGTACGACGCCAGCGCGGTTCGCTCGAACTGTCGCTCGGCCCGCGAGAGGTCGTCCAGCGTCGGCCGGAAGTGGACGACGAGGAGGTCCGCCTTGTGGCCGAGGACCGAGAAGACGGCCGAGTCGCCCTCGGCGGCGTCCTCGACGGCCTCGTGCGTGCGGAGGTACTCGACGCCCTCGCCCACGGCGCGGTCCCGTTCTCGTCCGGGCGCGTCCCGCCACGCGTCCCAATCCACGGTTCGGAAGTCGTGCAGGGCGTACCAACCCTCGTCCGTCGGTGGGGCCTCTGGCATGCGTTAGGCTAGGAGTTTCTCCCGTATGGGAGTTGCGAGTCCGCCCGACGTGCGAGGCGCGCACCCGTCCGAAACCTGACACCGATTCGGAAATTTCACTCGTGACCGAAACCCTTTCACAGAGCGACTCGGAACTGACACCTAATGCGGAAGAGTGGCCCTCCGAAGGGACTTATCTCGTACCTCGTGCTCGAACTCCTCGCGGAGAAGCCGCGGTACGGCTACGAGATACTGAAGGAGATAAACGACATCAGCGGCGGCCACTGGGAGCCCTCCTACGGTTCGGTGTACCCCATCCTCTACAAGTTCGAGGACGAGGGGTGGGCCGCCAGAATCGAACGCGAGGAGGAGTCCGACCGGAAGTACTTCGAGCTCACCGACGCCGGCCGTGAGGAACTCGAAGAGAAGCGCCGGGAGTCGGGCGAGAAGGCCGGCGAGTTCGTCGACATCATCCTCGGGTTCTACCACGTCTACGTCGCCTTCGCCACCGACGACCGCTTCGATGTGGCGGCGCCCGAGGGGGCGTGGCGCTTCGACGAGACGGTTAGTTCGTGGGTCATCGAACAACTCATCCGCCACCACGAACGCGATTTCGGGACGTTCGAGCGAATCGAGGCGACGCCCGAAGAGTTCTACGCGGAGCAGGGAATCGAGTTCGAGGAGTGAACCGAGGGGCCCGCGCGAACCTCGCCCGTCGCCCGCCCGACGCGGTCAGTTCAGCATCGTCGGCCCGAACACGAGGAGCACGAGCGACAGCAGCATCGTGACGCCGACGCCGGTGGTGATGGTTCTGACGACGGTGTACGGTTCGGAGACGGGCAGGCGCGAGACGACGGCCTCCGCACTGGTTCTGAGGATGCGTCCGCCGTCCAGCGGGTAGCCGGGGATGCAGTTGAATATCCCGAGTTGGAGGTTGATCCACGCCATCCAGAAGCAGACGTTGGCGAGGAGGAACACGTTCGACCCGAGGAAGCCGAGCGGTCCGGTCACCGAGTAGAAGTTGGTGACGCTGGCCGTGAATCCCGGGAAGTTAGGGATGCCGAGGACGAGCGAGGCCAGCGGCAGGATGAGCGCCACGTACACCGCGCTGAGCGGCGACTCCGCGAGAGCGCCGGAGACGCTCCCGGCGCCGGGGCCGCCGTCGCCGCCGAGGAGGGCGACGTACGTGCCCGCGGGGTACGACTGCGCGCCGAAGTCGGTGAGGAGCAGACCGCTCGTCCCCGGGAAGAGACCGACGCCGAGGAACCCGCCGCCGTCGTTGGGGTTCTCCCCGAGCGTCACCTGATACGTCGACAGTTCGCCGCCGTCGTAGAGTTCGACGGGCACCGTCTCGCCGGGTCGCGTCCCGTCCAAGACGGTGTCCAAGTCGGACGAAGAGGTCACGCGCTCGCCGTCGATGGCGGTGACGATGACGCTCCCGTCCGTCGGTGCGCCGGCGTTCGCCAGCGGTCCGTCCCCGGACACCCGCGTGACGTACGCGCCGACGGGGATGGTGACCGTGCCACGCGAGGTGGTGAGGCTGGCGAACTTGCTCTCGCCGACGGCCTCCGAGAAGCCCGACTGCGTGTGGACGGGCGTGCCGTTCACCTGCGAGACGGTTATCGGCTCCCCGCCGACCGAGAGGTTCGCCGGATTGTCCGCGACGGAACCGGCGACGATGAGCGACCGTTCGACCGACACCGTCCGCATCTCGCGGTCGGCGGCGCTGTCGCCGCCGTTCAGTTCGACCTGCAGGGTGCGCTCGTCCGTCGAGACGAGCGCCGCGTCCAGCGTCGACTCGTTGCTCACGGGCGTCCCGCCGACGCTCGTGATGCGGTCACCCTGTTCGATGCCGGCCGCGGCGGCGGGCGACCCGTCGTAGGAGCCCTGCACCGCCATCCCGGGCGCGACGGCGATGGAGCCGATGACCGGTCCGAACAGGAGGGCGAACGCGACGATGGTAACGGCGAAGTTGTTCGTCACGCCCGCGGCGAACATCCGCGTCTTGCCGCCGCGGTCGGCGTTCCGCTGGCTCTCCTCGTCGGGTTGGACGAACGCGCCGAGGGGGAGCAGCGTGAACAGGAAGAGGCCCATCGACTCGATGTCGATGCCCTCGACGCGGCAGAGGATGCCGTGTCCCCCCTCGTGGACGACGAGTCCGACGAGGAGACCGAGGACGATTTCGGGGGCGACCGAGAGGGGGAGGAAGTCGTTGACGCCGGGGATGACGAGGAAGTTCTGCGGCTGGTTGACCGCCGACGGTTCGGGCGGGTTCTGCAGGATAAACAGCCCCTGCAGGAGCAAGAAGAGGAACATCCCGACCATGATAATGAGGGTGACGCCCAAGCCGAAGTTCGTCCACGCCCGCCAGAAGCGCTTGGGCGTGGCGACCCAGTCGATGAAGTCGCGTCCGCGCTTCGTGTGCACGGTCGTGAACGGGCCTTGGACGCTGACCGAGGAGGGAAGCAGACCGTACCGACGCAGGAGGAGGGCGGCGGCGGAGTACGCCAGGATACCGAGGAGAACCCACACTAGGGTGTTCATCGTCGGAAGAAGGGGGTCAGCGCTGAAAGACGTTCGGGTTGCCCGTCACTCCTCGCTGGATTCGACCGCCTCCGCCGCCTCGTCGTCGAATTCGATCTTCGCGAAGTCCGAGTCGTCTCGCGCCGCGCGGCGACGGCGGTACGCCGCGTAACCGACGCCGGCGACGACTGCGACGACGACGGCCCCGCCGAGCAGTCGGCGTCCGGTCGACGACGACGCTTCGTCCTCGTCGAGTCGCGCGTCGGCGGCGTCTCCGCCCTCTTCGTCGCCCTGTCCGTGCCCCATGTTGAGTTCGATAAGTGCCATGTGTTCGTCCTCCGCGCCGGCGCGGACGGAGAGCCGGAATCGCCCGCTCCCGTCCGAACGCCCGGCACAGGTCAAACCGTACGCGAGAGAGCGTCATAAATCTGCCCGCGTTCGCGTCCGTATCTGCGTCCCCGGTCGCGCCCCCGAAACACTATCCCGCAGAGCGGCGAATCTCCTTCAACAGATGTTCGACGGCGACCACTACGAGGTGCGGCAAAAGATTCGGCTCGGAAACAAGTACCGTATCTACGAGGGCGAGGAGGCGATTCTGGAGTCCGCCCAGAAGAAGTTCCGGCTGAAGGAGGACTTCCGCTTTACCGACCCCGACACGGGCGAGGAGCGGTTCCGCGTGAAGGCCGGGAGCATCCTCGACATCGCGTCGGCGTACGACGTCGTCGACTCGGAGACGGACGAACGAATCGGCTCGGTCAGGCGGAGCGTGATGTCCTTCTTCAAACACGAGTACGAACTGCTCGGTCCGGACGGGGACGTCGTCGCGACGGTGACGGAGGACAGCGCGCTGATGGCGCTGGCGCGTCGACACGTCACGACGCTCATCCCGTTCAACTACGACATCGTCTCGCCCTCCGGCGAGAAACTGGGCGACGTGAGCGAGTCGTTCTCCGTCCGGGACACGTACTCGATAGACGTCACGGGCGACCTCGACCCGCGACTCGCCGTCGTCGGGATGGTCGTCATCGACGCCATCGAGGAGAACTGAGGGGGCTCGGACCTTCGGCTCGGCTACTCCTCGCGCCGGAGTCGCTGCACGACGAACGTGCGGTCGAGGTCGCCGAGGAACTCGCCGAGGCGCGGCCCCTGCGGTTGGTCGAAGAACAGGCGGTAGCCCGCGCCGAACAGGTCGCCCACCTCTAGGTCGTGCCGCTTGGCCGTCTCGTATATCTCCCCCTGAATCTCGTCGCCGCCGTGGCCGGCGTCGACGAAGTCGGCGAGTTCGTCCAGCGCCGCCTCCACGTCCGATTCGAGGTGGACGTCCGGCATCTCGACCTGCAGGCGGTAGTTGTACGCGTTGTCCATCCGCTCGGCCCACGCGCGGGCCTTCTCGACGCGTTCGAGCGCCTCCTCTATCGCCCACTCGGGCGTGTCCTCGGCGAAGTGGCCCTCGTTGCGCGCCATCTCGACGCGCACTTCGCGGTCGTCGGTCATGCCGAGGACGGCCGCGAACGTGTACGGGAGGCGAACGCGCTCCTCGCGCACCTCCTCGACCACGAACGGATAGGCCCGTTCGGCGAACGCGGTGAGGTTCTCGTCGTCGACGTCGCCGAAGTACGCGCGCTCGAAGCGGTCGAAGTCGTCGACGAGTTGGTCTAACCGAGAGAGGTCGAGGTTGCGCGCCTTCCGCGGGTCCAAGGCGAAGAAGTACCGCAGGACTTCGGGTTCCAAGAGCTCCAGAATCTCGGGGACGGTGACGATGTTGCCCGCGGAGGAGGACAGCGCCTCGCCGTTCAGCGTGAACCACTCGTAGGTCATCGGGACGGGCGGGTCGATACCGAGGACGTTACGCGCGATGTCCTCGCCCGAGGGCCACGAGCCCTCGGCGTGGTCCTTGCCGAACGGTTCGAAGTCGACGCCGAGCACCTGCCACTGGCCGGGCCACTCGAAGCGCCACGGGAGCTTCCCCTCTCTGAACGAAGCCGTTCCCTCGTGACCGCACCCGTCGATGGTCTCGTCGCCGACGGTGAGGTCCGTGCAGACGTACTCCACGGTCCGCGAGTCGAGATCTATCTCCGTGACCGTCTCCGTGACCTTCCCGCACTCCTCGCAGACGGGGTTGAACGGGACGTAGTCCTCGTCGACCTTCCGCTGGTACTCGCTCAACACCTCGCGGGCGTTCTCGACGTCCGAGAGCACGCGTTCGACGACGGGGTCGAACGTCCCGTCGGCGTACAGTTCGGTGTTCGATATCATCTCGACGGGGACGCCCAGTCGGTCGGCGTCGGCCTTGAGCAGGTTCGCGAAGTGGGTGGCGTAGGAGTCGGCCTCGCCGAAGGGGTCCGGGATGGCGGTGTAAGGCTTGCCGAGATTGCGCCCAAGGGCACCGGCGTCGACGTCGCCGAGGCCGACGATGTTGCCCTCCGCGTCCGCGAGTTTGCGTGGGAGCTTTCGGAGCGGGTCCTTGTCGTCGCTCGTGAACACCTGTCGGACCTCGTGACCGCGTTCGCGGAGCACCTCGGCGACGAAGTAGCCGCGCATAATCTCGTTGAAGTTGCCGAGGTGGGCGACGCCGGAGGGGGAGACGCCCCCCTTGATGACGATTGGCTCGCCCGGGTCGCGCGCCGCTATCTCGTCGGCGACGCTGTCGGCCCAGAACGCGCGGTGTTCGTCGGTGTCGGTGCCGTCCGCCGCCGCGTCGGGGACGCCGGAGTCGTCCGGCGTGGCGTCGTGGTGCGTGGAGTCGTCGCTCATCGGTTTATCGTTGCGCCCAGTAACTCGGTTCGTCGTCGGTGCCGTCGGGGATGATGTCGGTGCCGGAGTGCTCTCCGCGCATCACCGCGCGTTCGATTCGTTCGGGGTCCGTGCCGTCGAGGACGATAGTGCGCATCCGCGAGCGCTCGATGAGTTTGGCGGCGAGGAGGTCGACCGGGGCGGAGGCGCCGGCGTCGCGGCTCAGCGGCGCGATGACGTCGACGAGTTCGGAGGCCGAGAGTTCGTCGTAGCGCGTCGCGCTCTCGTCGGTACTCGGGTCGGCGTCGAACACGCCGTCCGCGCTGGTCGCGTAGACGAGCAGGTCGGCGTCGACGTACTCCGCGAGGGCGGCGGCGACGGCGTCGGTCGTCTGACCGGGCATGATGCCGCCCATCACGGAGATGTCGCCGCGGCGGATGGCGTCGCCGGCTTCCTCGTAGTCGTGCGCCACCTTCGGGTCCACTTTCGGCCCGAGGGCGGCGATGAGGAGGCGCGCGTTGATGCGCGTCACGTCGATACCGATCTGGTCCAGTTGGACCTCGTTGGCGCCGAGGTTCCGCGCCGCGGTGATGTAGTCGCGGGCGACGCCGCCGCCGCCGACGACGGCTCCCAGTTCGACCCCCTCTCGGGCGAGTCTCTCGATGACCTCGGCGTGACCCTCGACGCGCCGAGCGTCCAAGTCCGGCGCGAGCACGCTACCTCCGATAGAAACGACGACTCTCATTGGACCGTCGTTGCCGCGAATCGGGCTTAAGGGTTGTCAACCGGGACGGTCGGCGGGTCGGACGGGTGTTCGACGAGTGGTAAGTCCTCGGAGGCGACGGGAGCGGAGCCGACAGTGTAAAGCACGTCGCTCACCCCGCTTCGGATATGCACGTACTGGGAGCCGTCGGACCGGAGGCGACGTCGCTCCTCGAACGGGTCGCCCCCCGCCTCGACGGCCGCGTGGCGACGGTCGAATCGGTCGACGAGACCGAGGTGTCGTCCCGTCCGGACGGCGTCGACGACGCTTACGCGCTGGGCGAGGATTCGTGGCGCGCCGCGGGCGCGGACGCTGACCTCGAAGGACTGCTGGACGACCTGTCGGCGCGGCACGATTACGCGCTGCTCTCGGGGTTTCCCGAGGCCGCCGTCCCCACCGTCTCCCTCGGCGGCGCGGACGCGGCGGACGTCGTCCTCGAAGCGTCCGACGCGGACGGGGTCGACGTCGACGCCGTCGTTGACGCCGCGGAGGCGGGCGAACCGCACGTTACACTCTCGACGCTGGTCGAACGGGTCAAGCGGTCGCCGCGCGCGGACCGCGCCGGCGCCATCGCGACGTTCACCGGGCGCGTGCGCGCGAAAGACGCCGAGGACGACGCGCGGACGACCGAGTTGACGTTCGAGAAGTACGAGGGCGTCGCCGAGGAACGGATGCGCGCCATCGAGTCCGAACTCGCCGAACGCGACGGCGTCTACGAGGTGACGATGTTTCACCGCACCGGCGTCGTCGGAGACGGGGAGGACATCGTCTTCGTCGTCGTCCTCGCGGGCCACCGCGGCGAATCGTTCCGCACCGTCGAGGACGGCATCGACCGACTGAAAGACGAGGTGCCCATCTTCAAGAAGGAGACCACCGTCGAGGAGGACTTCTGGGTCCACGACCGGTGACGAAGACCGCGGGCGCGTCTGACTGACGGCGGACGCGCGTCACCCACCGCCCCCCGCCGCATCCGGAAACAAACAATTGTTGCCGGTAGAAAGAGGGTCAGACCGGGCGGCGCCAAAAAATCCGCCCTATTTTGATTCCCATTGTCTTCGTGCGTGATAAAAGGTTAGAGAGGTTCGTAAACCTTCTCGGCTGATTTCGTCACGTTGCGAAACAAACCGTCTACGACGATTTACGGTTGAAATCGGCCGAATTACCCCTAGCGTTCACCGCTTTATATTCTCTCCCGGCGGATTGGAGAAAGTGAGGTGACATAGAGATGAGCGCAACCGCAAACCCCTCCCACGACGCCGCGAACGAACTCTCGAAGGAAGACCGTCTGAAGCAGTATCTCCAAGAGAAGGCACAGGACGGCGAGATGTACTTCAAATCCAAGTTCATCGCGGACGAGGTCGGCCTCTCTCCGAAGGAAATCGGCGCGCTGATGGTGAAACTCACCGACTCCGCGACCGAACTCACCATCGAGAAGTGGTCGTACACGAGTGCGACCACGTGGCGTGTCGCCCCCGCGTCGTAGACGTAGACCCACCGCTCCGCGGACCCGGATAGCAACTGTCGTTCGGTCGACGCTCCATTCGACCCGAACCCGGACCCCGAATCGGCGCTCGAACGCGGCGCCGGCGGCCGCTCCCGTCGCCGACGTCCGACGGTCCCCGACCGTCACCCATTTCCTCCGCATTCCTCCCACGAGGTTTATACGAGAGAGCGACGTACCCCGTTTCGATGGATTCTGGCGATTCGGAGGAACTCCCGCCGGTCGAGGCCCTCCGGTCGGTCTTCGCTCTCCGCGAGACCCGTCGCGACGGGGACCACGTCCTCTTCTACGGCGAGTCGCTGGTGCCCGAACGCATGCTCGTCCGAGAGGTGTGGCCGGCGTTCCGGAACGCGGGGTACGAGGTGCACGTCACCAGCGCGCCGTCGGGTCGCGAGGACGTCGTCGTCGCTCGACCCGTTACGCCCGGCGTCGACGGCGTTCCGTGGAAGAACGTCGCGCTGTTTCTCGCCACCGTCGTCTCGACGATGGTCGTGGGCGCACTCATGTGGTACCATATTCCGCTCTCCGAACTGTGGGCGAACCCCCTCGCCGTCCTCCGGGCGTGGCCGTTCACCGCCGCAGTCCTCGGGGTGCTGACGACGCACGAACTCGGCCACTACGTCGCCAGCCGTTACCACGGCGTCGACGTCTCGCTTCCCTACCTCGTCCCGTTCGTCTTCCCGTTCGGGACGATGGGCGCGATTATCCAGATGCGCGGGCAGATGCCCGACCGAAAGGCGCTGTTCGACATCGGCGTCGCCGGCCCCCTCGCCGGTCTGGTCGCCACAGTCGTCGTCACCGCCGTCGGCCTCTCCCTAGCGCCAATGAGCGTCCCCGAGTCGCTGGTGCGCGAGGGGGGGCGTGTCATCGTCTTCAACAACCCGCCGCTGTTGGACCTCATCGCCGCGGCGCTGAATCGGCCGACCGAGTACACCGACCCAACGGTGGCCGTCCACCCCGTGGTCATCGGCGGGTGGGTCGGGATGTTCTTCACCGTCTTGAACCTCCTACCGGTGGGCCAACTCGACGGCGGACACATCGTCCGCGCGATGTTCGGCGAGGCCCAAGAGCGAATCGCGGCCGTCGTTCCCCTCGTCCTGTTCGGACTCGCCGCCTACCTCCACTACGTCCGCGAGTACACCCTCAACGAGTCGGTCGGTCTGTGGGCGTTCTGGGGACTCCTCTCGGTCGCCATCGCCTACCGCGGCCCGGCGAATCCCGTCGACGACTCGCCCATCGGTCCCCTTCGAATGGCGCTGGGCGTTCTCACGTTCGCGCTCGGCGCGCTCTGCTTTCTGCTCGTTCCCATCGAGATAACGACGCTGTGAGGGAGGGTGGCTCAGTCGTCCGCGTGCGTGTACCCCTCGTCGGGGAGGGGGTCGCCGTCGGCGACGACGCCGTCGTCGGTGACGTCGCCGATAACCGTCAGCGGCACCGAGAGCGCGTCTCTCGCGGCGTCGGCGGCGTCCGCGGGGAGCGTGAACACGAGTTCGAAGTCCTCGCCGAAGTGGGCGGCCATCTCCCGTTCGTCGGCGGCGTCCGCCCCGTACTCGGTCACCGCGTCGTGGACCGGAAGCCGGTCCCACTCGATATCGAACCCGCAGTCGGACGCCTCCGCGAGTTGGTGGAGCGACCGGGCGAGGCCGTCCGAGGAGTCCATCATCGCCGTCGCGTGCGGGCGCAGGGCGACGCCGGCGCCGACGCGCGGGTCGAACCGGAAGAGGTCGTTCGCCCGTTCGTCGTCACCCGCCTCGAAGGCGCGGAGGGCGGCCGCACTTCGACCGAGGGCGCCCGTGACGCAGACGGTCTCGCCCGGCGATGCCCCGGATCGACGGAGGGGGGCGTTCGTCTCGCCGAGGGCGGTGGTGGCGACGGTGAACTCGTCGTGGGTGTCCAAGTCACCGCCGACGTACGCGGCGCCCACGGACTCGCAGACGTCGCGGGCGCCGCCGACGAAGTCGCGCAGTTCGGTCTCGTCGAGCGACGGCGCACCGTAGGCGGCGACGGCAGCCGTCGCGTCGGCGCCCATCGCGGCCACGTCCGACAGCGAGGCGGCGACGGCGCGCCACCCCGCGGTGTAGCGCGTCGTCCCCGCGGGGAAGTCCGTCGACTCGTGGAGCATGTCGGTGGTTACCACCAGTCCGTCCACGACGGCGGCGTCGTCGCCCGCGTCGGGGAGGTCCGCCGCGAGGAGGCGGAGCGCCGAGCGTTCGTCCATGTGCGGTCCTCCGGGCCGACGGACAAAAACGTCGCCGTCGGCGGTAAGTGAGTCAGTGACTCGCACGATAGCGTGCGGTTTCGATGGGTTGATTGCGGCCACCCCCGAGGTTCGGGACATGGCTCGCGAGAACCTCCGCGCCACGATTCTGGGCTTTCTCGGTGCGTTCGCGGTGTTCGCGCTGCTGTTCTACTTCGCGGGCGTCGACGAGTTGGTCGACACCTTACAGATGACCGACTACTCCCTCGTCGCTCTCGTCGTCGTCGCCACGCTGGCGTGGCTGATGGCGTGGAGCCTCGCGCTTCGAACGGTCCTCGACGTCCTCGGCGTCGAACTCTCCCTGCCGAGGTCCTTCTTCGTCTTCTCGGGGGCGATGTTCTCCAACAACATCACCCCGTTCGGGCAGGCCGGCGGAGAACCGGTGACCGCCTACCTCATCTCACGGTCGGCCGACGCCGAGTACGAGACGAGCCTCGCGGCCATCGCCAGCGTGGACACGCTGAACTTCGTCCCCTCCATCACCATCGCCCTCGTCGGCGCGGCCTACTACGCCAGCGAGATAACGCTCGGAACGAACCGGAATCTGCTGCTCGCCCTCGTCGTCGTCGTCGCTCTCGCGGTGGCGGTGCCGGCCGTCGTTTACGCCGCGTGGCAGCGGCGGTACAGGCTCGAATCCCGCGCCGTCTCGGCGTTCACCCCGGCCGTCCGGACGGTGTCGAAGTACGTACCACGGGTCCCAGTGCCGACCGAGGAGGGTATCGAGCGCCGCATTAACGGTTTCTTCCGCGCTATCGAGCGCGTGGCGACGAACCCGCGGGGCCTCGCGTTGGCGCTCGGCGCCTCGACGTTCGGGTGGTTCTGTCAGATGGTCGGTCTGTGGCTCGCCTTCCGCGCCGTCGGAACACCCATCCCGCTGTCCGTCGCGATGCTCGTCGTCCCCATCGGCGCCATCGCGGGCGTGACACCCCTCCCCGGCGGGGCCGGCGGCATCGAAACCGTCCTCGTCGCCCTGCTGCTCGCCGCGCCGCTGCCGGCCGTCACCACGTCCATCGCCGCGGCCGCCGTCGTCGTCTTCCGCGGGGCGGTGTACTGGGTGCCGACGCTGCTCGGCGGCGGCGTGATGGGGTGGGTCAGTTTCCGAGGCTCCTCGTAGCCGCCTCCGACGTGAGACGGTGCCACACCCGCCGTAGCGGCGATACGATGGCTTTAAACGACGCCATCCAGAATATCGACGCAAGATGGTAACCCTCTACGACGTTCCGGCCGACGCTCTCATCGAGGACGTCGCCGAGCGCCTCGAAGACCGCATCGAAGAAGCCGACTGGATGGCCTACGCGAAGGCGGGCCAGACCAAGGAGCTCCCGCCCCAGCAGGAGGACTTCTGGTACGTCCGCGCGGCGTCGCTGCTCCGAAAGGTGGCCATGAACGGACCCGTCGGCGTCGACCGCCTCTCGACGGAGTACGGCGGCCGCAAGCGCGGCTCGAATCGCTACGTCGTCTCGGGCAAGCACGCCGACACCGGCAGCAAGAACATCATCCGCACCATCCTCCAGCAGCTCGAAGAAGAGGGTCTCATCCGCACGGCGCAGGGCGAGGGTCGCCTCGTTACCGACGAGGGCCGCAGCTTCCTCGACAACGCCGCCGCCGACGTGTTCGAGTCGCTCGACCGGCCGGAACTCGAACGCTACGCGTAGAGCTCCGAACGTCGCAGCGCCCGTTTTCCGAATCGCAACGGTCGAGAGCGACGGCGTCATCGCGCCTCGTCCGTAATCGTTTTCAGAAACGCGAGCGAATCTGTACGTATGAGCGGGAATCCCGACGACGAACGGCTGGAGAAGCTCCGAGAAGAGAAGATGCAGGAACTGCAGGAGCAGGCCGAAGGGCAGGGCGGTCAGGGCAACGAGGCCGCCCAGAACGCCGCCCGCGAGCAGGCGGAAGCCCAGCAGGACGCCCTGCTGAAACAGTATCTCACTGACGACGCCCGTCAGCGGCTGAACGCGGTGGAGATGTCGAAACCCGACTTCGCCGAGAAGGTGAAACAGCAGCTCACCGCCCTCGCGCAGAGCGGCCGCATCCAGGACCGCATCGACGAAGAGCAGATGAAGGGGCTGCTGAAAGAGCTCCAGCCGGACTCGAAGAGTTTCAACATCCGGCGGCGATAGGCGGCGTGGACCTCGCGCTCCTCTACAGCGGCGGAAAAGATTCGACGCTGGCCGCCCTCCTGCTCGATTCGTTCTACGACGTGACGCTCGTCACCGCCCGGTTCGGCGTCACGGAAGACTGGATGCACGCGCGGGACGCCGCGGACCGACTCGGTTACGAGTTCGACAGCGTCGAACTGGACCGCGAGGTGGCCGGAGAGGCCGTCGCGCGGATGGTGGAGGACGGCTACCCCCGCAACGGCATCCAGCGCGTCCACGAACACGCCCTCGAACGCGTCGCGGAGTTGGACGTCGTCGCCGTCGCGGACGGAACGCGCCGCGACGACCGGGTGCCGACCGTCTCGCGGGCGCAGGCCCAGAGTCTCGAAGACAGACACGACGTCGACTACCTCGCCCCACTCTCGGGGTTCGGCCGCCGCGCCGTCGATAGACTCGTCGACGCCACCCTCGAAGTGGAAAGCGGCCCCTCCGAGGAGATATCGAAGGGCGACTACGAGGGCGAACTGCGAGCGCTCATCGCCGAGAAACACGGGTGGGAGACCGTCTCAAACGTTTTTCCCGACCACGACCAGACGTACGTCCGCGGGCTGAAGTGAGCCGTCGAAGCGGAAGCCGAACGACTCTTGCACCGGGCGGGGTACCGGCTTCGTAATGGTCGTTCTCGAACCGGGTATCGTCTACTCCGTGGTCGCCGCCTTCGTCTGGGGCGTATACATCTTTCTTCTCAAACGGTACTTCGGCGGCTACCCCGGCCCCGTCGTCACCGTCGTCGTCAACGCGTTCGCCATCCTGTGGTATCTGCCCGTTACCGCGACGCAGACGGACGCCGGGTCGGTGCCGACGCTCGGCGAACTGGGCCTCTTCGGCGTTGGCGTCGTCCTCGGAACGGGGGCGCTCGTCGGCCTCGCGTTCGTCCTGTTCTTGGACGCGTTGGCGGAGGGGGACGTCTCCTACGTCGCCCCCATCAACAAACTCGTCCCCGTCTTCGTCCTCCCCATCGAAATCGTCCTCCTGAACCAGTTTCTCGGACCGCTCCAGATCGCGGGCGTCCTCGTGGCGACGCTGGCGGTCTACGTCGCCAACTACCGGGGCGGGTCGCTCGCGGACCCGCTCAGACGGGCCGCCCACTCCCGCCCCGCGCAACTCGCCCTCGCCAGCGCCGCGCTGTACGCCGCCAGCGACGTCGGAAAGCGGGTCGCGCTCCAGGAACTCGCCATCCCGACGACCGTCTGGGTGCCCGTCCTCTTCGTCACCGCCGGGATAGCCGTCCTCCCGGTGGCCCTCCGGCGGTGGACGAGCGTTCGCGGCGCGCTTCCGCGGTTCGCCGCCGCGGGCGGCGTCGTCGCCCTCGGCGAACACGTCACCTCGACGGCGTTCGCGCTCGTCCCCGCGAGCGTCGCCTCGCCCATCGTCAACACGCAGGCCATCGTCGCCGTGATTCTCGGGGGCGTGCTCCTGCGCGAACGCGACTTCGGCATCCGGCTCGTCGCGGCGGTGCTGGCCGTCGCGGGCGTCTCGCTCATCGCCGTCGGCGGCGACGTCCGCTCCCTCGCCGACGTCGCGGCCGCGCTGCCGTTCTGACGGTCGTCCCGCGGCCGGACGGCGGGCGCCGCATCTGCGCCCGCGTTCAACAGTTTCAAGCGCGAGAGCACCGAATCGCCGCCCATGTACGACCGACTCAAGGGATTTCGCGACTTCTACTCCGAGGAGATGTCCGCTCGACGTGAGGCGTTCGACGCCGTCGAGGACGCCGCGGCGCGCTACGGCTTCCGCGAAATCGGGACGCCGGCGCTCGAACGGACGCAGATGTACGTCGACAAGAGCGGCGAGGAAATCGTCGAGGAACTGTACGCCTTCGAGGACAAAGGTGGAAGAGAAGTGTCGCTGACGCCCGAGTTGACGCCGACGGTGGCCCGGATGGTCGTCGCCAAACAGCAGGAACTCTCGAAGCCCATCAAGTGGGTCTCCACGCGGCCGTTCTGGCGGTTCGAGCAGGTCCAGCAGGGGCGCTTCCGCGAGTTCTACCAGACCAACATCGACGTGTTCGGCTCCTCGGAACCCGAGGCCGACGCCGAGGTGCTTGCCGTCGCCGCCGACGCCCTCACCTCGCTGGGCCTCACGAGCGAGGACTTCGAGTTCCGCGTCTCCCACCGCGACATCCTCGGCGGCCTCCTCGATTCGTTCGACAGCGAGGTCGATTCGAGGGACGCCATCCGCGCCGTCGACAAGCGCGCGAAGGTCGAAGACGAGGAGTACCTCGGTCTGCTCTCGGACGCCGGCCTCTCGTACGACCAGGCGCGGGAGTTCGACGACCTCATCGCCGCGGGCGACCTCGACGAGATAGCCGAGTTCGGCGGCGACGACGTGGCCGACGCCGTCGAGAACCTGCGCGAGGTGCTCGCCGCCGCCGAGGACTTCGGCGCGGGCGAGTTCTGCGAGGTGTCCCTGACGACCGCCCGCGGACTGGACTACTACACGGGCGTCGTCTTCGAGTGCTTCGACTCCACGGGCGACGTCTCGCGCGCGGCGTTCGGCGGCGGCCGCTACGACGACCTCATCGAGGACTTCGGCGGCCAACCGACGCCCGCCGTCGGCGTCGCCCTCGGCGACGCGACACTCCAACTGCTCTGCGAACGCGCGGGCGTCTGGCCCGACGAGGAACTGCGAACCGACTACTACGTGCTCACCGTCGGCGACACGCGTGGCGTCGCCTCCCGCGTCGCCGGCGACCTGCGCGACGGCGGCAACGTCGTCGAGACGGACGTCGCGGGCCGCAGTTTCGGCGCGCAGATGGGCTACGCCGACTCCGTGAACGCCGAGACGGTCGTCATCGTCGGCGAACAGGACTTGGAGAACGACGAGGTGACGGTAAAGGACATGGAGTCGGGCGAGCAGACCACCGCGCCCGTGGACGAGTTCCCCGGCGACCGCGAGCGACCGACGTACGACGACTTCGCCTAAGCGGTCGAGTCGGGGCAGGGGGTGGGCGGCGATAGCCGGATGACCGCCGCGGGCGGGACTGAGAGGGGCGACGGGGCTTTCGAGATGTTCTCGGCAGCTTTCACAGAGACGTCCGTTAGAACCCTCAGTATCCCATAAAGTCGCGTGCGGACTACAGAGAATGCATACGGCAGAGCAGGTGGCTCCTATCGACCGAAGCGAGAACGCAACAACTCAACTCCACCTCGAAAGACGAGCGCATAGCTGACGAGGATACCGAGGAGGTACGAGAAGAGCAGGTACGAATTGGCACCGAGACCGACAGACTCTGAGAACCGAAACAACGCCGGTATCGCGGAGTCTCGGAAGACGAAGAGCGTCGCGAACAGGTAGAAGAGCGTACTCGAAAAGAGAGATGCACTAACGACGAACAGCCCTGTTCGGAGGGAGACTTTGCCGATTCTCCTGATTTCACTCACTGCTCGTGTGAATCCACCACACGCATTTCAGCGTTCTGTCGTGACCGACTTACGACCTCTATTCAGCACCGCAACCAAACCACCAGCAACGAAGCGTTTCAACGGAGCTAAAGAGACCTAGTCAACGATAGCAGCGAGCAACCGGCCGTCAGACATACCACGGACCGGGGATTCGTCACCGAGTATGACCGACACGCGCCCCAACGTGTTGTTCCTCCTCACGGACCAAGAGCGCGCGGACCTCCTCGCCCCGGAGGGCCTCCCCGTCGAGACGCCGAACCTCGACCGACTCCGCGACGAGGGAACGTGGTTCGACCGGGCGTACACGCCGGTGGGCATCTGTACCAGCGCGCGGGCGTCGCTCCTGACCGGACTGTACCCGCACGCGCACGGGATGCTGAACAACAGCCACGAAGCGGACGCGATTCGGACGGACCTGCCCGAAGGGATGCCCACGTTCGGCGAGCGACTCGCCGAGGCGGGCTACGAGAACACGTACGCGGGCAAGTGGCACGTCGGGCAGACGCGCGGTCCGGAGTCGTTCGGGTTCGAGTACTTCGGCGGGAGCGACGACCACCACGACGACTTGGACGTGCGCTACAAGCGCTACAAGGAGTCGCTCGACGTCGAGGAGGAGACGGTCGAAGACGCCGTGTACGCCGACGACGGCGAGGGCGGGATGCTCGTCTCGGGCACCTCGTCGCTCCCGCCGGAGGCGACGCGGACGTACTTCCTCGCGGAGTTGACGATAGAGGCCATCGAGCGGCGGGCTGAGGGGGAGGAGGGCGAGGACGCGGACGCCCCGTTCTTCCACCGAACGGACTTCCTCGGACCGCACCACCCCTACGTCGTCCCCGAGCCGTACGCCTCGATGTACGACCCCGAGGAAATCGAGCCGTGGCCCTCCTACGCCGAGACGTTCGAGGGGAAACCACGGGTGCACGAGCAGTACACCCGCTACCGCGGCGTCGACGACTTCGACTGGGAGACGTGGTCGGAACTGGTGGCCAACTACTTCGGCTTCGTGACGTTCATCGACGACCAAGTGGGACGGATACTCGACGCCCTCGCGGAGTACGAACTCGACGAGGAGACAGTCGTCGTCCACGCCGCCGACCACGGCGACTTCACCGGGTCGCACCGCCAGTTCAACAAGGGACCGCTGATGTACGAGCAGACCTACCGGATTCCGCTCGTCGTTCGCGACCCGACGCGCGAGACGGTCGACGAGAGCGACGCGTTCGTCCGCCTGCACGACCTGATGCCGACGTTCCTCGACTGGGGGGACGCCGAGGTGCCCGACGGACTCCACGCCCGAAGTCTGCTCCCCCTCCTCGTCGGCGACGACACCGACGACTGGCCCGACGCCGTCTACGCGCAGTACCACGGCGACGAGTTCGGACTCTACTCCCAGCGGATGCTTCGAACGGAGCGCTACAAGTTTGTCTACAACGGCCCGGACACGAACGAACTGTACGACCTGCGCGAGGACCCGCACGAACTCCGGAACCTCGCGGACCACCCGCACTACGAGGACGCGAAAGCGGAGTTACAGGAGGCGCTGGTCGAACGGATGAACGAGGTGGACGACCCGCTTCGAAAGTGGGTGCCGAAGTCGTTCCGCTGAGCGGCGGAAAGGAAAGCGAAGCGGAGAGCGTTACATGTAGCCGAGGTCCGAGAGTCGCTCGCGCGTCGAGTCGTTCATCGACACCTCGCCGCTCTTCTCGGCGTGGTCGAACGAGTCGTGCCACTGGTCGAGACGGTCCGAGAGCAGTCGGGTCCGCTCCTCGTTGCCCGACACGCGGTTCCACGTCTCGTCGGGGTCGCGGTCGACGCGGTAGAACCACTCGTCGCCGTCGGAGGCGCGCACGTATTTCTCCTCGTCCGTCCGAACCGAGCGGAGCGACCGGTCGAACTCGCGGACGCGATCAGGCACCTCGCCGAACCGCGCTTCGAGTTGCTCCGGGGACGGTTGCGGGGCGACGTACTCCGCGAAGACGGCGTCCCGCGGGTCCGAGTCGGCGTCCGGATGGAGCGACCGGGCGTGCATCTGCCGGCGGAACTCGGGAGCATCCACGTCCGCGGCGTCGAGGAGTGTCGGCGCGGCGTCGAGCGTCTGGACGAGGCCGTCGCGTCGCCCCTCCTCGAACGGCCCGCCGTGGAACACCATCGGGACGTGCAGGAGCGAGTCGTACAGATTGTACTGGTGGCCGAAGAAGCCGTGATGGCCGACGTTCTCGCCGTGGTCGCTGAGCACGACGAGTATCGTGTCCTCCCACTCGCCGGCGGAGGTGAGAGCGTCGCGCACCCGGGCGAGGTGGTCGTCGGTGTACGCGAGGGCGCCGCGATAGAGCGCGTGGAGTATCTCGAACTCGCGGTCGTTGAGTCGGTACTCGCCCACGTCGTACGCGCGCGGGTCCTGCCGGAGCGTCATCGCCTCGTCGTACGAGACGTCCGGCGGGAGGTACTGCTCGGCGTACTCGCGCGGCGGGCGGTACTCGACGTGCGGTTCGACGTAGTTCAAAAAGAGGAAGAACGGCGACTCCGCGTCCCGGTCGCCGAGCCACGATTCGACCCACGAAGTGGCGCGTTCGGCGCCGTCGCCGTCGGCCAACTCGTCGTAGACGAGATTCGCCGCGTTGACCAGCGGGTTGCCGTCGAACAGGCGGTCGCTCGCGGCGCGGAGTTTCGCCATCGGGTGCTCCGCGCGGGTGACCGTTCCGAGGTCGGTGTCCGACTGGACGTACTGCCAGCCCTTCCGGAGGGTGTCGAATCCGCGGTGGAAGCCGAACTCCTCGGTGACCCAGGTGTTGTTCGAGACGCCGACCGTCTCGTAGCCGTCGTCGGAGAACACTTCCGCCAGCGTGCGCAGGTCGTCGTCGAGGTAGGTGTGGTCGCCGTGCGCGCCGTGCTGAGAGGGGTAGGTGCCGGTGAACAGCGAGGCGTGCGACGGGAGGGTCCACGGCGCCGCGGAGAAGGCGTTCGTGAACTCCGTCCCGGACGCCGCGATGTCCCCGAGCGTCGACATCGGCGAGGAGGACGCAGGCACCGTGTCGCGACCGCGGACGGTGTCGACGACGGTGACGACGACGTTGGGGCGGGTCATCCGCCGCGCCGCTCCCCTCGACCCCTCGACCCGGTCGACGGGGCGCGGCCGAGATGTAACTTTCGCGTTGTCATGATAGGAAAATTACCTCAAACGGGTTTCGTTCTTCGGGCTGTATATACAGCGACGGCGTCGAAATCGTGGCCGATAAGGCCGGAGGCCACCCAGATGCGTCCGTGCGCGCCTTCCGCATCGCCTACGACGGCCGACCGTTCTACGGTTTCCAGCGTCAGCCGTCGGTGCCGACGGTGGAGAACGCGCTGTTCGACGCCCTCGACCGACTGGGCGCGTTCGACGCGGCGGCGGACCGGAGACCGCCCGGCTACGCCGCTGCCGGCCGGACGGACGCCGGAGTCTCCGCCCTCGGCCAGACCGTCGGGTTCGACTGCCCGGAGTGGTGCACGCCGCGCGCGCTGAACGCCGAACTGCCCGCCGACGTCCGCGCGTGGGCGGCCGGCGACGCCCCCGAGGGGTTCCACGCGACGCACGACGCCGTCCGCCGCGAGTACGTCTACGACCGGTACGCGCCGGACGCCGACCCCGAACTCGCCCGCGCGGCGGCCGACGCCCTCTCGGGCGAACACGATTTCCACAACCTCACCGGCGACGACGTCGGAACGGTCAGGGAGACGTCGGTGCGCGTCGAACCCGACGGGGAGTTCCTCGTCGTGCGCGTCGCCGCCGACGGCTTTCCGTACCAACTCGTCCGCCGCCTCGTCAGCCTCCTCCACGGCGTCGCCGCGGGCGAGCGGTCGCCGGACGCCGTCGAGGACGTCCTCGGACCCGAACCGCTGACCGGACCCGAGGGCATCCCCACCGCGCCGCCGGAACCGCTTCTGCTCGAACGGGTGACGTATCCGAACGTGACGTTCGAGCGCGACCCGCAGGCCGCCGAGAGCGCCGCGGAGATATTCGAGTCGCGACGGCGGGACGGCCTCGTCCGCGCCCGCGTCGCCGGGCGGATTCGCGCGGGCGTGGCGGACGGGGATGGGGACGAAGACGGGAACGGCGAACTATAGAGTCTCGGTAGCCGAACGAAGCCGAACGGGGGCCTCATAGCAACCTCTTGGTGAATCGGCCTCCGACCCGCGCGTATGTGCTACGACGCGGTCATCTTCGACATCGACGGCGTCCTGACGACGCCGACGGCGATGGACGTCCGGCGGACGGCCGTGCGCGCGGCGTTCGAGGAGTTCGGGGCGGACCCGACAGCCGAGGAAGTGGACGGCGTCGTCCACGGCGGCCTGACGCGCGTTCGTCGCGTCTGCGAGGTGCACGGCGTCGACTGGGAGACGTTCTGGCCGCGCCGCGAGGCGCGGGCGGCGGCCGCTCACCGGGCGGCGATGGAACGCGATGAGAAGCGCCCGTACCCCGACGTGTCGGCGCTCTCGGAGTTCGACCGAACCCTCGCCGTCGTGAGCGACGACCAGCGCGAGACGGTGGAGGCGACGCTCGACCGATTCGACCTCGCGGACCTGTTCGACGCCGTCTACGGTCGCGAACCGACCGTCGAGGGCTACCGAAACCGCAAGCCCTCGCCGCACTACCTCGAACGCGCCGCCGAGGAACTCGGGGCCGACAGCGTCCTCTGCGTCGGCGACAGCAACGTCGACGTGCTCGCGGCGAACCGCGCGGGCGCGGACTCGGCGTTCGTCCGCCGACCGCACCGCGACGGCTACCGACTCGCCGCGGACCCGACCTACGAGGTGGAATCGCTGGAGGAAGTCGCGGCGCTCTGTTGACCGGCGGAACGTCCGCCGTCGACCCGTCTACTCCCAGTCGGCCGGCCAGAGTCCCGCGGCGCGCATCCCCGTCTCGAAGTCGGCCGCGCGGAAGGCGTCGGCGAGTTCGTCGGCGTCGAGTCGCGGCAGCGCCGAAACGTCCCGCCCGGCCAGTTCCTCGACCAAGAGCGCCGCGAGCATCCCGTGCTCTCTGATGTTTCTGTCGTCTACTTTGTCGCGCGTGTCGGCGTGCGTGTGACCCCACCCGCGGCCGCGTTCGCCGCTATCGCTGTGGAGTTGGAGGGCGGGGACGCCGGCGCGGACGAACGGCCACTGGTCGCTGAACGGGTGGGGTTCGGACTCTACCTGAATCGGGTGGCGGGTCTCGTCGGCCACTGTCCGGGCGACGTCCGCCGTCGCCTCCGAAGTGTGCGTCATCGCCACTAAGTCTCGAAAGCGCCCCGCACCGTCGACGTTCACCACGGTCTTGATACGGTCGTGGTCGAGTTCCGCCGCGAGGTGTTCCGCGCCGGTCAGCCCCGTTTCCTCGCACCCGACGCCCGCAACGCGGACGCCGACCGGGAGGTCGAGGTCGGCGAGGATTCGCGCCGCGGTGACGACGGTGGCGATGCCGCACCCATTGTCGAGGGCGCCCTCGGCGATGTCGTGGGCGTCGTAGTGCGCCAAGAGGACGATTTCTTCGTCGGTGTCGGGACCGAGGCGGCCGACGACGTTTCGGCTCTCGCCGCCGCCCGTCTCCGCCTCGACGGTCAGTCGCGCCTCGGCACCATCCTCGGCGTAGTCGGTCAGCCACCCTCCGGACTCCTTGCTGACGCCGACGGCCGGGGCGGCCGCCTCCTCGTCGAACTGTAGCGACCCGGTCGGCGGGAGTTGCCCCGGGACGTGGTTGACGAAGACGAACGCCTCCGCCCCGCGCTCGACGGCGTAGCTGAACTTCTCCATGCGGTGGACGAACCGGCCGCCCGGCGGCGTCGTCGTGGAGGCGACGGCTATCTTTCCCGCCACGTCCCGGTCGTCCACCTCGTCCGGCGTGCCGTGCCCGACGTCGACGAGTTCGCCCGTCACGTCGCCCGGCGGCGAGTACGGGAGGGCGACCGTCTCGAACTCCCGACCCCCGTCTGCCAGCGCGAGCGTCGACGACCCGCGGGTCCACGCCCGCATCTCGAACGGTTCCTCGCGCACGTCGCGGACGCCGGCGTCGAGGAGGGCGTTCGCGACGAGTCCGGCCGCGCGGCGTTCGCCGCCGCTGCCGCCCATCCGGTTCCCCAGGCGAGTCAGATTCGTCAAGAACTCCCACGGTTCGTCGTCGGTCCACGCCCGTCCGAGGGCGGCGTCTCTCTCGGTGCCGTCGCGGCGGTCCATACCACGCTGTCACCGGAGCGGCCGAAAGAGGTTGTGGAGACGGCCGGACGGGCCGGAGACGACCCCCGTCGACGACTCCGAGAACCACAGCTCATACGGGGAATGGCCCTAAATTTTATCCACAATTACCGCTAAAAACAGGTCGATGCCGAAGTGTGATAACTGCGGTTCGTTCGTGACGACGGAGTACGTCCGCGTGTTCGCTCCCGAAGATATGAAGAATCCGCGGGTGTGCCCGAGTTGCGAGGACAAGGTCAGAGACGGTGGCGACGTGCGGGACGCCCGCGCGACCCGCCACTGAGCACTGTCCGGTATCGAAACGACCGTTCGGTCGGCTTTTCGACGGCGGGCGCCGTGGTAGGCGTCCGTCAACCCCACTCTTTCGCCGCCGAGTGACTGCTCTCTCGGGGGCGAACGTCCCGCGACCCAAACCACTTAGGCGACACCCATACACCCTTCCCGGCTGTACGTGTAGGTACGGCACGGGCGTGACGGCGTTCGTGCCACGAGACGTCCGACGTTCGTCGGAACGTTGCGAGCCGGTCTCCCCGACTCGGTTCGCGGGTAGGCACCCCGATCCCACCCCACCCTCAACCCCCCACCCCACCCCCCACCCCTTCCCTGAATCCCCGCCTGCACGCGGCCCGCGGCGCCGTCCCCCCCACCTCGGCGCCCCGGTCGCCCGCGGTCCCTCCGTTCCCACCCCACCCCCACTCCCTTTCGCGCGACGCTACTCCTGGAGCCACGCGTTCGACCGCCGAGAGCGCGACGAACCGGCAGGCCCGCCGGTAATCGACAAAGCTTACCACGATACCGCCGCTCTCGGGAGGTATGAGTTCGGTTCCCGAGCGGAGCGACATCGACGCCGAGTACAAGTGGGACTTAGAGAGCATCTACGCGAGCGACGAGGACTGGGAGGCGGCGTTCGAGGACGTGCAGGGTCGGATTCCGGACCTCGCCGACTACGAGGGACGCGTGACCGAGAGCCCCGAGACGCTTCTGGAACTGCTCGAACTGGAGGAGGAACTGATGCGCGACGTCTCGAAGGTGGTGAGTTACAGCAGCCTTCGGAGCGCCGAGGACACGCGAAACCAGGAATATCAGGCGCTGCAGGCGAAAGCCGAGTCGCTGGCGTCGGAGGCGCGGTCGACGGCGAGTTTCGTCGAACCCGAGCTACAGGAACTGAGCGAGGAGGAACTGTCGGGGTTCCTCGAATCGGAACCGGAACTGCGGGAGTACGAGCACTACTTCGACGACGTGCTCCGGACGAAGCCGCACACCCGCTCGGCCGAAGTCGAGGAACTGCTGGCCGAGTTGGGCGAAGTGGCCAGCGCCCCGAGCGACATCTACGGGATGCTGTCGAACGCGGACATGACGTTTCCGACGGTGGAGAACCCCGAGGGCGAGGACGTCGAGATATCGCAGGGGAACTTCACGAAACTGCTGAAACACCCCGACCGGGAGTTCCGCCGGACGGTCCACGAGGAGTTCTACGACGAGTGGGCCGACGTCCGCAACTCCGTCGGCACCGCGCTGAAAAACAGCGTGAAGAAGGACGTCAAGTACGCGAACGCGCGCCGCTACGACACGGCGCGGGAAGCGGCTCTCGACGGCCCGAACGTCCCCGTCGAGGTGTACGACAACCTCGTGGGGACGGTCCGGGACAACCTCGACTACCTCCATCGCCACGCCGAACTGAAGCGGCGGGCGCTCGGGGTCGACCAGTTGGAGGTGTGGGACCTCTACATGTCGCTGACGGGCGACGAGGGGCCGGAGGTCAGCTACGAGGAGGCCAAGGAGTACATCGTCGAGGCCGTCGCCCCCCTCGGAGAGGCGTACCAATCGCGGGTCGCGGAGGGCCTGGAGGACCGCTGGGTCGACGTCTACGAGAACCGGGGCAAGCGCTCGGGGGCGTTCTCCTCGGGCACCTACGACACCCAGCCGTTCATCATGATGAACTACCAGGACGACATCGCCTCGATGTATACTCTTGCGCACGAGTTGGGGCACTCGCTGCACTCCGAACTCGCCAAGGACGAACAGCCCTGGCAGTACGCCGACTACACCATCTTCGTCGCGGAGGTGGCCTCGACAGTGAACGAGACGCTCCTCACCCACTACCTCCTGGAGAACGTCGAGGACGACGAGTTCCGCACGCACGTCCTCGACGAGTACCTCGAACGCTTCCGCTCGACGCTGTACCGCCAGACGATGTTCGCCGACTTCGAACACCAGATTCACTCGATTTCGGAGGAGGGCGGTGCGCTGACGCCCGACCGATTCGACGAACTGTACGGCGACCTGAAAGGGGAGTTCTACGCGAACGCGAACGTCGACGACAGAATCGCCCGCGAGTGGATGCGTATCCCGCACTTCTATTATAATTATTATGTGTATCAGTACTCGACGGGCATCTCCGCCGCCGTCGCTATCGTCGAACGCATCCTGAACGGCGACGAGGAGGCCGCGGCCGACTACCGGAAGGCCCTGGCGCTCGGCGGGTCGAAGTATCCCATCGAGGTACTGGAGACGGCCGGCGTCGACATGGCCTCGCCCGAACCCATCGAGTCCGCGCTGTCGGTGTACGGCGACTACCTCGACGAGGCGGCCGACCTGCTGGACCTCGAAGACGAGTAGGAGAGACGGAGGCCGGGACCGCTCACCGCTTGCCGCGCGCCGTGGAGAACCGCCCCGACTTCCCCATGTCCGACCGCGAGGAGGGAACCGTCGAGAGGCGGCCGCGGGACCCGGACGTCGACCGCGTCCGGTCGTCGTCCGCGCGTTCTTTTTCCGCGTCGTCTTCGGCTTCTTCGACCGCGTCCGCCTCGGCGGCCTCCTCGTCGACGTCGGCCGCCTCCGCATCGGCGTCCGCGTCCGCTTCGGCCGCCGCCTCGTCGTCGCCGACGAGTTGCCGCAGGCGGTCGACGTGGTCCTCCAGTTCGAAGAGTTCGTCGTCTCCGTCGGCGTCGGGTTCGCCGTCGGTATCGGAGTCAGAGTCGGGGTCGGGGTCGGAATCGGCATCCGAATCATCGCCGTCGTCGTTCACCGCCTCCGCGGCGGCGTCGACGACGGTTTCGGCGGCACCCTTCTCCGCGTCCTCGCTCTCGCCGCCGTCGTCGGCTGACTCCTCGTCCTCGTCGCCGGCCATCGCGTCCGCGGCCGCGCCGACGACGGCTTCGACGGCGTCCTCCGCCGCGCTGTCGTCTTCGGCGTTCGGGTCTTCGTCTTCGGCATCCGTCGCGTCGGCGGCCTCGGAGTCGGGCGTCTGGCCGTCCGCGTCCGATTCCGTCGATTCGTCGCCGCCGCTCGCCTCGTCGCCGCCGAGGATGTGCCCGAGTCGGTCGATGTACTCTTCGAGGGCGACGCCGCCGTCGTCGGCCGTCTGCGCGTCGCCGACGACGCGGTCCACGCGCACCGCTCGCTCCTCGGCAGACAAGTCGGACCACGACTCGCCGAGGTCGGCGAGTTGGAGCAGCGTCCGGAGTTCGACGATGGCGTCCGGGTCGGCGTCGCGGATGACCGCCGGGAGGTCGACCGGCGAGACGTCGTCGGGGGCGTCCTCGAATCCGGTGACGGCCAGCAGTTCGGAGAGGGACGCTTCGGAGAGGGCGTCGGCGAGTCGCTCGGCCGGGTCGCGAAGCGTCTCCGCTCGCTCCCCGTCGAGTTCGTCGTCGCCCTCGGCGTGTACCTCCTCGGCCGTCGTCGCTGCGTCCTCGAACGCGACGGCGAGTTCGGAATCTGACTCTGAGTCGGTCATGCTCTCTCCTCGTCGCTACGACGATTCGTCGTCGTCGCTCTCGTCGCTTTCGGTCGACTCCTCGGTCTCCTCGCCGTCGTCAGCCTCCTCCGCGTCCGAGTCGGCGTCGCCGTCGGCCTCCCCCTCGGAGGCGTCGGCATCCTCGTCGAAGTTGTCGACGATGTCGTCGATCATCTCGTCCCGCGAGAGGTTCGCCTTCACGCCGGATTCCTTGGCGATGGACTGTATCTTCGAGTACTCCATCATCTCCAGCAGTTCGCGGTACGTCTCCTTGCGGAGTTCGTCCATGTCGCCGGCGGCGAGTTTCTCGGCCGCGTTCTCGGCTTCCTCCGCGGCGGCGTCGGCGGCTTCTTCGGCCGTGTCCCCCGCGCTCTCGGCGGCGTCCTCGGCCTGCTCCGCCGCGTCGCCGGCGGCGTCCGCCGCCGTCTCGCCGCGCGCTTCGAGGGAATCGACGAACCCGCGGAGCGCGTCCCCGATGGGCTCTTTGAACTCGGGCTTTTTGAGCGTCCGCCCGACGGCGAGGAGGAGCGACCGGCCGAAGCGGGCCGACAACGAGGGGTCGTCGTCGCTCCAGAACGCCAGCTTCGAGAGCACCCAGTTCACGACGCCGCGACCGAGGAGGCGACCGACCGTCTCCCCGAGCGTCTCGCCGATGGACCGGCCGAGCGACTCGCCGTCCAGGTCCTCGGTCACGTCGCCGCCGGTGAGCGCCGACCCGACGTCTACCTCGTCGACCACGTCTCTTGCCACGTCGTTAGCGAGGTTGGAGGCGTCCGTCACGACTCTTCACTCTCCTCGTCGCTGTTAGCCCCGCTCTCGCTCTCCACTGCGTCTTCGCTCCCGTCCGACTCGTCGCCATTGGTTTCGGCTTCGGATTCGGTGTCGGCGTCCGTCTCGTCGTCCGCCGACTCGGGGTCGGACTCGGATTCCGAGGACTCACCCGACAGCGCCGCGTCGAGTACGCTCGCGCCGACGACGCCGCCCAACCACGCGCCGAGGTGACGGCCGAGGAACGCGCCGATGGTCTCGCCGACCGGCGCGTCCTCGTCTTCGAACTCCTCGGCCAGCGGCGTGTCCGCGAACACCTCCGCGAAGTCGACGTTGTCGAAGGCGTTACGAAGGGTCGACTCCTCGCTCATGCTTCCGACCCGGAACCGGACTCCTCGTCGTCGTCGGAGTCCGAGAACATCTGCGTGATCAGTTCTTTCAGCACCGAGGTCAGAATCTCCTGCAGGGGGACGTCCTCGAAGGCGTCGCCCATCGACTCCTTCGCGGAGGAGAACGCCGAGGAGACTCGGCTCTCGGAGTCCTCGCCCTCCTCACCTTCTTCGCCCTCCTCGTCGCCGCCCATCAGGTCGTCCATCATGCTGTCGCCGTCCTCGTCGCCCATCAGACCCTCGAAGAGGCTCCCGCCCATGAGGTTCGACAGCAGACCGCTTCCGCCGTCGCCGAGGAGTCCCGACACGGCGTCAAGGAGGTTGCCCAGGAGGTTTCCGGGACCGCTGACCGCCGACACGTCGAGTTCGACCTCTTCGAGGTCGACTTCGAGGCCGAGGAGGTCGAGGAACAGTCCTTCGAGGTCCAGATAGAGGATGCTCGTCCCTTCGTCTTCTTCCTCTTCCTCTTCTTCCTCTTCTTCCTCCTCCGCTTCCTCTTCTTCCTCGGCTTCGTCGGCGTCCTCCTCTTCTTCGGACTCCTCGTCGCCTTCTTCGGACTCCTCCTCGTCCGAGTCGTCTTCCTCTTCCTCCGTCCCGTCCTCCGACTCCGTCTCGGCCTCGGTCTCCTCTTCGGTTTCAGCGTCGTCCTCCGAGGCTTCGTCCTCGCTCTCGTCCTCCCCGCCGTCGGTCATGAGTCGACCGTCGTTCGGGGACTGCATCGTCCGCAGGGCGTCCGGCGTCTCGTCGGATTCGACCGTCTCGTCGCGTCGGCTAGGAGCGTCTGTCATGTACTCGAATAACTTCTCTCGGCCCGCACAAATCCATTGTGGCAGATACCCTCCGAGAGTTACGAATTTGCGTGCTTCAGGCTTCGTATGACAGCGAGACCGAGATAATTTTTGGAGAGGAAGTGTGCGAATAGTAAGGACGGAAACCGAGCGTGAGAGTCAGACGCTCGCTCCGCAGGACGACACCGCTCGCTGACGCTCGCGGGTCTTAGAACGGGCCGGGAGGGACTTGAACCCCCGACCGTCTGGTTAAAAGCCAGACGCTCTGCCAAACTGAGCTACCGGCCCTCAAACGCTCCTAACTGGCGGGCGGTGATAAGCGTTTACAAATACGTGGAAAACGGGCGACTTCACGGCGAACCGGTCTCCGTCGCGTAGGCTCTTGTACCGTGACATCGTGGGTCGAACCACCATGGATGAACATCCCGCCGACACCCCGATGGGGGCATTCGTCGGCCGACTGCTCCGCTTTCAGACCACCGACGGCGCGGAGGCCGAAGCGCAGACGTGGCTCCGCGAGAAGTTCGAGGAGTTCGACTTCGACGTCTACGAGTGGACCGCCGACGCGGAGACGCTCGCCTCGCACTCGTCGTTCCCGGACGACCCCGACGAGATAGACGTGAGCGACCGACCGAGCGTGGCCGGCGTCGCGGAGTTCGGCGACCCCGACGCGGGGCCGACGCTGGTGCTGAACGGGCACACCGACGTGGTTCCCGCGGACACGGAGAACTGGTCGTCGGACCCCTACGAACCGGTCTGGACCGACGGGGAGCACGGCGTCGAACTCACCGCCCGCGGCGCGGCGGACATGAAATCCGGTTTGGGCGCCTGCGTCTTCGCGGCGCGCGACCTGCTCGAACGCGCCGAGAGCGGCGAGTTGGCGGGCGTGAACGGGCGCGTCGTCGTGGAAGCCGTCGTCGGGGAGGAGGAGGGCGGTATCGGGGCGGCCGCGGGGGCGCTGGATAACCCCTACCCGTTCGACCGCGACGCGGCCATCGTCGCCGAACCGACGGAACTGCGCTGCGTCACGGCGACAGAGGGGACCGTGATGAAGCGCCTGCGAATTCGCGGGCGGGCGGCCCACGCGGCGACGCGGTGGAAGGGCGAGGACGTGCTTCCGCACTTCGAGCGCATCCGGCAGGCGTTCTTCGAGTTGGAGTCCGAACGCGGCGAGTCGGTGTCGCATCCGCTGTACGACGATTACCCCATCCCGTGGCCCGTCGTCGTCGGCATCGTGCGCGCGGGGTCGTGGTCGTCGTCGGTGGCCGGGACGCTCACCGCCGAGTGGCGCTTCGGCGTCGCGCCCGGCGAAACGGTCGACGAGGTGGAGGCGCAGTACGAGGAGCGGTTGGCCGACGTCGTCGCCGACAGCGAGTGGCTCTCGGAGCACCCGCCGTCGTTCGAGCGGTTCACCATCCAGTTCGAACCGGCCGAGATAGACGCCGGCGAACCGGTCGTCGAGTCGCTCCGCGCGGCGATGACCGATACGGGGCACGCCGACACCGACCCGACGGGGGCGACGTACGGCGCGGACTCCCGGCACTACGTGGCCGCGGGGATTCCGACCGTCGTCTACGGGCCGGGTACGGTCGAACAGGCGCACTTCCCCGACGAGACGATTCCGTGGGGGGAGGTGGAGACGGCGAGGAAGACGTTCGTCGAGGCCGCGGCGCGGTATCTTCGCACCGTCGGTCGTACGGGCGAGTAGTCTGCTGTCGGAGCCTTCGTTTCGCCAGCGCGAGCACCGATGCCCGTCGTACCTCCGTCGGTGGATTACGGCCGACGGTATCAGTCGAAGTAGCTGTCGAGGGCGTCGTCGACGATGTCGCCCGGCGGCCGGTTTTCGAGGGAGGCCCGGCGCCGGAGTTCGCGGTACTGGTCGGGCGAGAGGCGGAGTTCGACGCGGCCGAAGCGCACGCCGCGTTCGGCCAACGCCTCCCCGACCGGGCGGCCGTCGTTCACCTCGCTGGCGACGCGGCGGACCTCTCTGACGGTGAGGTCGCCGTCGAGGACGGCCCAGGCGAGGTCGAAGCGGTCGGGGCCGGCGACGCGAGCGATGTGCTTCGCGGCCGTCGGCGCGATGCGCCCGCGGGCGACGTACCTGCGGACGGCCTGCGGCAGGTCGTGGACGCGCGCCCACTTGCGGATGAACGCGACGGAGACGTCGCCGCCGGCGCGTTCGGCGGCCGCCTTGTACGACCCGACGCCGCGGACGAGGGCCGCGCAGGCCGCCGCGCCGCGGAGCATGTATACGTTGTCCTCGTCGCCGACGGTGTTCTCGGAGAAGGCGCGGACCGTGTCGGCGGCCTCCGCGACGCTGTCGGGGTCCTCGGGGTCGAAGCCGACGGCCTCGTCCGCGCGGTCACCCGTGACCGCGGGGTCCGCACGGACGACGGGGCGACCGACCGGTTCCTCGCGGTCCGCCGGGAGCGGTCGTCGCCCTCCGTCGGTCGCGGGCGAGTCGCTCGTCGCTCGGCCGTCCTCGGCAGGGCCGTCGTCGCCGACCGGACGCTCGTCGTCCGTCATTCGTTGCTTCGACTAACGGTCCAGCCGACAAAAGCGTCTCCCTGCCCGGCAACGTCTGCGGCCGGCGACGGGAGGGTCCGGGGAGGCGCCGCGGCCCGCGTGACGGACGGAGCGTCCGTCACCGGGTCACTCGTCGCGGCCCTCGGAGAGGTGCTCCCAGATTTCGGTGCAGCCGGCGCCGTCGTCGAGCGACTGCAGGTGCTCGTAATCGTCGTCGGTCTCCTCGTCCCCGTCGGACGACTCGGGCAGTTCCTCGTCGGGCGTCGGTTCGGTGTCGGATTCGAGGTCAGGACTCATTCGTGGAGTAGAGAGGTGCGGGCGTACAGTTCGGGCGCGACGTCAGCCGAGACGTGCTGTCTTCGACCAGATGGTCGGTCTATCGTGTCGGTCATCGAATAGTCGAAGGGACGGCACGCGGATAAGCACCCCTTCGGGAGTAATCCGTACCTTTACTCCGGGAAAGGGGAATCGATTGCTGGTAACTCGGACGCGAAATAAAGGCCGAAACCGGCCGCAGTCTGCTGATTCGGTCGCCGAACTACCGTCACCGACGGAGTCGTCGTTTGCTCGCGCCGTCAGAGTGGCGTGGCGCGCCCCCGTACCATCGACGATGGTAGTCGCCCTTCGCATCCTCGACGACGGCGCGTGGGTGTCGGTCAACGACGACCGGAAGGTGAGCGTGAGCGAACTCTGGCGCTTTCCGGGCCGAGAATTCTGCGGGTGCGACCTGACCGACATGGTCGTCGAGGGCTTCGTTGATGTCGGCGTCGACGGCCGGACCGTCGAGGCTCGGACGTACGGTCAGTGCATCGCCTGCGGGGAGTCCGCGACGACAGAGTGGATGCCGGTGGGACGCATCGTCGACGGCGAGTTCCGCCACATCGACCGCGAGGGCGTCCTCCGCCCGGTAGTCCGCGAGTAACCGGAGAAAATTTCCCCTATGTCAAAGCACCGGGAAGGGTTGACGTGAGGAAGCGTTCTTTGGGGACGCCGGACTAGGGGTGAGATAAGACCATGCCAACGGATGTAGAGCGGTGGAAATCTGAGGTGTACGGCAACGAGATACGAGAGCATCTGTACGAGTTCGCCGAGGAAGGCTGGGAGAGCATCCCCGAGGACGAACACGACGCCTGGTTCGAGCGCTTCAAGTGGTGGGGACTGTACCACCAGCGGAACGGCCAAGAGTCGTACTTCATGATGCGCATCGGGACGCCCAACGGCGTTCTCGAACCCGGCCAACTGCGCGTCGTCGGCGAGATAGCCGACGAGTACGCCCGCGGACCGGGGACGAACCCCATCTTCGGCGACGCCTACGCGGACTGGACGACGCGGCAGTCCATCCAACTGCACTGGATCCGCATCGAGGACGTGCCCGAGATATTCGAGAAACTGGAGGAGAACGGCATGTCCACCCAACAGGCCTGCGGTGACTCCTGGCGGAACATCGTCGGCAACCCCGTCGCCGGCAAGGACGCCGAGGAAGTCATCGACGCGTGGCCCGTCATCCACGACCTCAACGAGGAGTTCAAGGGCAACGAGGACCACTCGAACCTCCCGCGCAAGTGGAAGGTGTCCGTGACCGGGTCACCCGACGGGTCCGGACAGGGCGACATCAACGACCTCGCCTTCGAACCGGCCTACAAGGAGACCGACGGCGAGGAGGAAGTCGGCTTCAACGTCCGCGTCGGCGGCGGCCTCGCCCGCAACGAGGAGCGCTTCGCCCGCGACATCGACGTGTGGGTGCCGTCCGAGAAGGTTTCGGACGTCGCCGGTGGTCTCTCGGCGCTGTTCCGCGACAAGGGCGACCGCGAGAACCGCTACAACGCCCGCATCAAGTTCCTCGTCGACGAGTGGGGGCCGGAGAAGGTCCGGGACACCCTCCAGGAGGAGTACGTCGACTTCGAACTCGAAACCGCCGGACGCGACGTCCGCGAGGAGTACACGTACAACGCCGGGAACGGCGGCCGCAACGACCTCATCGGCGTCCACGAGCAGAAAGACGGAAACTACTTCGTCGGTCTGAACGTCCTCGTCGGTCGGATGGGCGCCGACGACGTCCTCGAACTCGCCGACGTCGCCGACGAGTACGGCTCCGGCGAGGTGCGCCTCTCGCAGCGTCAGAACGTCATCATCACGGACGTTCCCGAGGAGGACCTCGACGCCCTCCTCGAAGAGGACCTCCTCGACGACTACTCGCCCGACCCCTCGCCGTTCATGCGCGGGTCGGTCGCCTGCACGGGGACCGAGTACTGCTCGCTCTCCATCGTGGAGACGAAGAACAGACAGGTCCGCTACGCGCGGTGGCTCAAGGAGAACGTCGACCTTCCCGACGACGTCGACGAGTTCCACATCCATCTCTCGGGCTGTACGGCCTCCTGCGCCCAGCCGCAGATAGCCGACGTCAGCCTCCGCGGCATGAAGACGCGCAAGGACGGCGAACCCGTCGAAGCGCTTGACATCGGCCTCGGCGGCGGCCTCGGCGAGGAACCGAAGTTCGCCCGCTGGGTCACCCAGCGCGTCCCCGTCGACGAGGTGCCCGGCGCCATCTCGAACCTCATCGAGCGGTTCGCCGAAGAGCGCGAGGACGGCGAGAACTTCCGCGAGTTCGTCGGCCGCCACGACGACGAGGAACTCGACGAGTACGTCGAACCCGAGGAGACGGACTACGAGGACCCGATGATGCACAACACGAAGATGACGTGGTACCCCTACGCGGACGACGACGACATGGGCTCCAGTCCGGCCCCGGCGTACCCCGACGACACGCCGATGTCGGCCGACGACTGAATCGGGTCGACCGCGGCGAATCCGACTTCTCCGTTTTTCGCGCCTCGCCAGCGCCGCCTCCCGGAGGCGTCACGCACATGCCCGCCCGCCGATAACGGGGAGTATGCCCAACAGACTGCTGCGCGTAAACGCGTACACGACGTTCGACATGTTAGACGCCGAGGCCGTCAGCCACGAGTTCACCGAGGAGGCGTTCGCCGTCCTCAACGTCACCGCGCCGCGGAAGAACCCCGACCACGTCCGCCTCGAACTCGAACTCGACAACAGCCAACTCGACCATCTGCCGGCGCACGCCGAGAAGGTGACGCTCACGGCCGAACAGGCCCGGACGCTGGCCGGCGAACTCGAGGAGTACGCGGGACGAGTGGAGGCGGCGCAGGCCGAGGACGATGGAGACGACAGAGGCGACGGCGAGGACGGAAACGGCGAGGAGTAGTTCGGAAGCGGACCCGCCGCTCGGCGGGCGAGTTCTCGAAAGGTGTCGCGTCGAAATCGCGACGGAATGGGGGGGTGGGTGGGGAGTTCCGGGGGGAGATGGAACACCGTCGCGTATGGTGGGTGCCAGTTCGACGCGCGCCCTTTTCTAGGGCCTCGACATACATATAACCAACAGTTTTCTATCCTGTACCTAGACAGTTCCGAAGTGAAGAACGAAAGCGGCTGCGGCGTCGACGGGCGGCCGTCGGCGCGCCTCGGACGGCGCGGTGGTGCGGTTACAGCGTCGTCCGGCGGACACCTGGCCGACTCAGGCCGAAGCGTCGTACCCGGCGTCTTCGACGGCCGCGACTAAGTCGTCCGCGTCCGCGTCGCCTTCGACAGTCGCGGAGGCGGCCTCTCGGTCCGCGGAGGCCGACTCGACGCCGTCGACACCCGACAGCGCTTCCTCGACGGTCTGTTCGCAGTGCTCACAGCTCATGCCTTCGACGGTGAGTGTCCGAGTCATCGCACCTCCGACTTACCGCCTGCGGCTTATCTCCCTTTCTCTTGGGAAACCATCGCTCGGGCGCTGCTCTATCGAAGAAACGAAAGTCGGGGACCGCGACGTTCGCGGCGTTACTCGGTGTCGAACTGCGCGTTGTAGCGGCGTTCGATGTCGAGTCGCTGTTCGCGCGTCAGTCCGTCGAGCGGGTCGTCGTAGCTGGTGTCGTAGATGCGGTAAGCCAACTGCCCGCGGGTGGGCATGTGCTTGTTGTCCTCGTTGACCCACGGCTGGCGGTCGTACAGTTCGACGATCTGACCGGCGGAGTCGACGCTCACGTTCCGGAAGTCGTGACCCCACTTCGCCTGCGATATCTCGTCCTTCGAGAGCGCACCGCCCGTGTCGCCGAACTGGGCGTCGAAGCTCTCTTGGACGTCCACGCGGGCGTCGAAGCCGAGGTTCTCGAAGGAGTCGCCGTACTTCTCCTGGGCGAGTTCCTCGCGGGTCTGCACGGAGGCGGGGTCCCAGTCGCCGTCGGGTTGGCGCAGGTAGAGTTCGTACACCGTCGCGGCGTCCTCGGTGCTCAGTTCGTCGAAGTCCGACCCGAAGGTGGCCTGCGCGATGGTGTCGTTGCTCGCCTTCGCGGAGGTGTCGTCGGCGTCCGAGTCGCCGTCGTCAACGGTCGAGTCGCCGTCGTCAACGGTCGAGTCGTCGCTCGTCTCCGAGTCGTCCTCGGCGGTCTGGCCGCCGTCCGAGTCAGCGTCGTCGACGTCGGTCTGGTTGCCGTCCTCGGAGGCGTTCGTCGGCTCCTCCTTGTCGTCGTCTCTCGACTCAGTGACGGTGACGACGACCGTATCCGTCGCGGAGGCTCCGTCGGCGTCGGTGACGGTGACCTCGAAGGTAAGCTGGGTGTTCAGTTTCGACTCGGGGGGGAAGAACTTGGGCGTCGCCGTGTCGGCGCCGCGGAGTTCCACCTCTTCGCCGGCGACTTGGGTCCACTCGTACGTGAGGTTCGCGTCGTCGCCGTCGGAGTCGGTCGACCCGGTTGCGTCGAGGGTGGTGAGCGTCCACTCGCGGGCGGTCACGTCCTCTCCGGCGTCGGCCGTCGGGGGTTCGTTCGCGCGCGCGACGGACTCATCGTCCGCGTCGCCGGCGTCGGTCGTATCGGACTCGGTCGTGGTGTCCGTCGGCGTCGGTTGTTCGGTCGGTTCGTTCGATTGAGACGTCGGAGTCGACTGCTCGACGGCCGCGGCCGCATCGTTCGCGGCGGGGGCGACGTCCGCTCCACCGCTCTGACCGGTGAAGAGGAAGGCTCCGCCCGCGAGCGCGACGATGCCGACGACGGCGACGAGTACGACTGTCAGTTGACGATTCATTGTTGTTTCCGTGACCTCTACGAATACGTGTACTATCCATCGGTTTCGTTATAGAGCACCGAAGACGGGAGGTAGCGCCCGTGTAACGCCGGATGTTCGAGTTCGGAGAAACGGGACGACGAGAGCCGAACGCTGGTGAACCGATTCGGGCACCTTCGAAAGCAAGGTTTCGAGCGGTATCGGGCGTATAACTCGCGGCTAGGGGGTGCAAAACGCTATGTGCTCCGAAGGCCGACTGGGGGTATGCGCGAGTTGGACGACACCGACCTCCGGATACTCGAACTCCTGACCGAAGACGCGAGACGCCCGTTCAGCGACATCGCCGAGCGGGTCGACCTCTCGCCGCCCGCAGTGTCCGACCGAGTGGACAAGCTTCGAGACTCGGGCGTCATCAAGCGATTCACCGCCGACATCGACCGTTCACAGCTTCGGTCGGGGGTCCCGGTATTGGTCCGTCTCGAACTTTCCTCGACGGATATATCCGCCGTCAGGGACTCGCTACGCGCCTCCGAAGCGGTCGAACACGTGTTCGTCACCGTCGAAGACGAACTCCTGTTCTCCGCGCGGTTCCCCGCGGACCGGGTTCGCGAGGGCCTCGACGAGACGGTGGACCTCGCGCGCGTCGCGGACTACGAAGTGACCGTCGTCGCGGACACCGAGTGGACGCCGAGCGTCGGCGGAACCGAGTTCGCACTCACCTGCGCGGAGTGCGGCAACACGGTGACGAGCGAGGGGGAGACCGAACGCTTCGGCGGCGAGCGCTACCATTTCTGCTGTTCGTCCTGCACGGCCCGCTTCCGCGAGCAGTACGAGCGTCTCAGCGCCGGCGCCGAGTAACGCCGCGAATCGTCTCAGAGGGGAACGTACGTCTCGTTACCGGCGTAGTCGGGGACGCGAAGGTGCGTAACGGAGGTACTGCCGCCCGAGACGGTCGTTTCCACGATGACCTCGTCGCCCCGTTCGAGTGTCGCCGACTCCCCGCCTTCTATCTGCGAGGCGTTGAGGTAGAAAACGAACTCCTCGCCGGTTTCGAGCATCAGATCGCCGTCGCCGAGGCTCTGACTGGCGTTGAACGCCTCGTGGGCGTCCCCCGTCGACGGCGCGGCGGCGCCGGAACCGTTGAACGTGAGCGTCTCCGCGGCGTGCGGCCCGACCCACTTGATAGTGAGATCGGAGACGTTCACGTCACCCGCGGCGGCGCGGGGGCGTACCCAGAGGCGGACGGTGTCGATAGTGCGATTCGGCACGCCGTCGTCGACCTGTCCGGTGACGTGACCGGTGGCGCTGACGACTTCAACGCCGTTGACCACGCGGTCGACGCTCTGCCGCCCCACGTCCTCGGCCGTCGCCTGTAGCGACGCGGCAGTGTTTATCAGTACGCCGGCCGCGACGGCGGCGACGAGGACCATGGCGATGAAGACGACGAGCGTCCCGATTCCGACCTGTCCCCGATCCCTCGATTCAACGGCCGACGACCGCTGGCGCACTCGGTTCATATCGTCTACCGACACAGTCTCGAAGTATTACTCTAGGGCT
Source organism: Halogeometricum sp. S1BR25-6 (assembly GCF_031624495.1). NCBI lineage: Archaea > Methanobacteriati > Methanobacteriota > Halobacteria > Halobacteriales > Haloferacaceae > Halogeometricum > Halogeometricum salsisoli. The sequence goes on from NZ_JAMQOP010000002.1 coordinate 901,482, forward strand.
CTCAATATCAATAACGATATTAAAGAGAGGAGACAGCGGGAACAATACAGAGATTGGATGAATCGTAGTATCGAAACGTACTCTGAGTCCGAGCGACGATTTCGAAAACGGTCGCTCCGATTCGATTCGAATGGAGGGACGGCGGTCGACGCCCGACGAGTCATCGGTGTATTCTCTACCTACACCTCCAATCGCCCAATGAAAAACGGCGGCGGACGTCCGCGACCGCCGCAGTATCCCCGGAGCGCACTCCGTAATCGCTCCGTCGTCAGTGTCCGATCGAAGTCACCGAAAGGTGATTTCGGGTCTGTAACCGTTTCAGGGTAAGTGAGAGTCAATCTCTGCGAACCGTGGGAGATGCTGACGCAGAAGAAAAGGTTTATCATGAACATATGAGATTCTTATGCAGAGAGCGGCACCGCGAGTAAAATTCGTGCCGCGACCGAACAATGACAGAAGACACCTACGTCGGTGCGATCGATCAAGGCACCACCGGAACCCGTTTCATGGTCTTCGACCACGACGGGCGAGTCGTCGCGAACGCATACAAGAAACACGAGCAGATCTACCCCGAACCCGGCTGGGTCGAACACGACCCCGAGGAGATTTGGGAGAACACCGAGGCGGTCATCCACGACGCACTCGACGACGGGAACCTCGACGCCTCGCAGTTGGAGGCCATCGGCATCACCAACCAGCGCGAAACCACCCTCGTGTGGGACCGCGAGAGCGGCCGTCCCATCGCCAACGCCATCGTCTGGCAGGACCGACGCACCACCGACCGCGTCGAAGCCCTCCAGGACGAGGGCAAAGAAGAGTGGGTTCGCGAGAAAACGGGCTTAGAGCCGGACGCGTACTTCTCGGCCACCAAAGCCGAGTGGCTCCTCGACAACACCGACCAGATTAAACTCGCCCGCATGCGCCCCGACGACGTCCGCGATAGGGCCGAAGCTGGCGAGTTGATGCTCGGCACCATCGACTCCTGGCTCATCTACAACCTCACCGGCGAGCACATCACCGACGTCACCAACGCCTCCCGGACCATGCTGTTCAACATCCACGACATGGACTGGGACGAAGAGCTCTTAGAGGAGTTCAACGTTCCCGCCGAGATGCTCCCCGAAGTTCGTCCCTCTTCGGACGAGGCGACGTACGGGTCGACGGACGCCGACGGATTCTTGGGAGCCGAGATTCCGGTCGCGGGGGCGCTCGGCGACCAGCAGGCCGCCCTGTTCGGCCAGACCTGCTACGACGCCGGCGACGCCAAAAACACCTACGGCACCGGCTCGTTCATGCTCATGAACACCGGCGAGGAAGCCGTCAGCAGCGAAAACGGCCTGCTCACCACTGTGGGCTTCCAGCGCTCGGGCGAACCCGTTCAGTACGCCCTCGAAGGCTCCATCTTCATCACGGGCGCCGCAATCGAGTGGCTCGAAGACATGACGCTCATCGAGGACGCCGCCGAAACCGAGGAACTCGCCCGCTCGGTGGACTCGACGGACGGGGTGTACTTCGTCCCCGCGTTCACGGGCCTCGGCGCGCCCCACTGGGACCAGCGCGCACGCGGCACCATCGTCGGGATGACCCGCGGCACCCGCCGCGAGCACGTCGTTCGCGCCACTTTGGAATCCATCGCCTTCCAAACCCGCGACGTCGCCGAAGCCATGGAGTCCGACAGCGGTATCGACCTCTCCTCGCTCCGCGTCGACGGCGGCGCGGTCAAGAACAACTACCTCTGTCAACTCCAAGCGAACATCGTCGGCTCCGAAATCGTCCGGCCGCAGGTCGACGAGACGACGGCGCTGGGGTCGGCGTACGCGGCGGGGCTGGCGGTCGGCTACTGGAGCGACCTCGACGAACTCCGCGATAACTGGCAGGTCGACCGCGAGTTCTCCCCCGATGAGGGCGCCGAGAACGTCGACGAGCGGTACGGACGCTGGACCGACGCCGTCGAACGCTCTCGCGACTGGGCGCGGGAGAACTGACCATGAGCGGACTCGCGCTACAGATTCCGCTCATCGGGATGGGGACCGAGGAGTTTCTCATCCTGCTCATCACGGCCCTCGCCGGCGGCGCGTTCGGGGCCGCCCTCGGGGCGCTCCCCTCGTTCATCTTCACGGGGTTCGTCGTCTTCCTCGGCGAGGGGCTGGCGATACTCGAAGGAAACCTCGGCGGGGTCGGCGGGATTCCCGCCGGCGAAATCGCGACCGGAGTCACGGGCGTCATCGGGTTCGGCGCCATCACCGGCCCGCACATCGCGTTCGCAGGGGGCGTCGCCGCCTCCGCCTACGCGGGCAAGAAGTACCCCGAAATGGGCCCCACCGAGGGCTACCACTTCGGGAAAGAGATCACCTACGCCTTCGGGACGAAGCCCGATATCCTCGCGGTGGGCGCCGTGTTCGGCGTCGTCGGTGTCATCATCAACCAACTCGCGGCGGGTATCGGCCTCCCGGTTGACACCATCGCGCTGACGGTGTTCCTCTCGGCGGTGCTCGTCCGCGTCGCCTTCGGCTACCCGCTGGTCGGCAAACCGGCCGGAGACGGCTACCTCGACATGTCGCCCTTCGAACGCGGCGAGGAGCGGACGATGACCGACGGCGGCGTCGAGCGCGTTCGGCCGGCGACCGAACCGTGGCTCCCCCACCAGTACGAGTGGTCGGGCGTCACGGTCATCGGTCTCGTCGGCGGGATACTCGGCGCCTACATCTGGTTGGAGACGGGGAGCTTCTTCCTCGGCTACGGTATCTCCGCGGCGTCGCTGCTGTTCCTCAACCTCGGCGTCGAGAAGATTCCCGTCACGCACCACATCACGCTGCTGGGCTCCAGTGGCGCCGCCATCGGGGCCGCCGCCGTCGGCAGTCCGCTCGTGGCGTTGCTCGTCGGCGGCGTCTTCGGCGCGCTCAGCGGCCTCCTGGGTGAGGTGACCCAGCGCGTCTTCTACGCGCACTCGGGGACGCACGTCGACCCGCCGGCGATGGCTATCACCATCATGACGGTGGTCATCGGCGTCCTCTACCTGGTCGGTCTCCTCCCCAGTTCGGCCTACCTCGGCCTCTGAACCGTCCGCGAGCGGTACCCGCTCCGCCGAACGCCCTCTCACTCGCCCGACTCGGGCGGTGTTCCGGATGAACCTCGAAGAACGAATCCTTCAACGTAAGCGTCGCCGCGACAGGCGGCAGTTGCTGCTCGAAGAGGCATCGCTGAGTCCGGTCTGGCACCCCGAGGAACCGGTCGGTCGCGGCCCGACCGTCGAGCGACTCCTCGACCGACTGGAACCAGTGTTCGACCACCGCGCGCCGGAGAACGTCTACGTCCGGGGACCGGCGGGGTCGGGGAAGTCGGCCGTCGTGACGGCGCTGTTCGCCCACCTCGCCCGACTACTCTCCTCGCCGGAGGACTCCATCGTGACGACGACGCGCGGAGGGAGCGCCGAGAACCGCTCGTTCGCGTACGTCGACCTCCGCGAAACGACGAGCGAGTCCGAGTTCTACCACGCCGTCCTCGACGCGACGACGAGCGAGTCCGTCCCGCGGCGCGGTCTCTCCACGTCGGACCTCCGCGGACGCGTCGACGGCCACCTCCGCGGCGGCCGCGTCCTCGTCGTCGCCCTCGACCACGTTGACGAGGACGGAACCGACCGACTGGCATCGTTCACCGGCGAACTCGCGAGCCTCGGCCACCGCACCTCGTGGGTCGCCGTCGGCCGCGGAGCGCCCGAGGACGTCCTCCCCGACCCGCGGGCGACGGGCGAGGTCACGGTGGAACCGTATCACCGCGCGGAACTGGCCGACGTGCTGACCGCGCGCCTGTCGACGGGAGTGACGCGGGACGCGACGACGCACCAGCAGGTTCGTCGCCTCGCGGCGTGGGCCGAAGGGGACGCGCACGACGCCCTCGCGGCCATCCTCGGTGCGGTGGACGCCGCACTCGAAGCGGACAGCGACGTGATAGAGGACGAGCACTTCGACGCCGGGATGGGCTCGGTCCCGCGACCGTGCGTCTCTCTCGGCCGCGTGTTGGCGCTCTCCGCGAACCGGCGGGCCGTCCTCAGACACCTCGTTCGGCTCCCGCCCGAGGACCGCGCCTCCGTCGGCCGCGCCGCCGCGGCCGTCGCGTCCTCGGCGTCGCTCTCGGAGAGCACCATCACCCGGTACCTCTACGAGTTCGCCGAGGCCGGTATCGTCGAACGCGTCCCCGTCGAAGGCGCGCACGGGGCGGGTCGGCCGCCGAGTCGCGTCGAGACGCGCGTGCCGACGCGGGCGTTCCTGCGACTCACGCGCGGCGACGACTGAGGCGTCGGTCGGCCGCGTCGTCGGGGCGCGCGCCGGTCGGCCGTTCGGCCGTTCGACCGTCGAATCTCGACCGCCGCCGTTCGACAGCCTCTTACGCCGGCGGAGCGCATCTTCGAACGGAGCGGGCGGTCTGCGACGTAGGATACCGGAGACCTCCCCCGTTCCTTCTGAAAGAAAACGTCGACCGCGGAGCGCGCCGACCCGGGAGCGCTGGACCGGTGGGCCGCGCGCTCAGAAGTTTCCGTTGACGATGTCGGAGACGCGCTGGCGGTCGAACAACTGTCCTTCGGCGCCGTACAGGTCCTTCGCCGCGCGTTCGGTGACGACGAGGTTCGTGATCGGACCCTGGTACAGCGGACCGCCGCGGTAGACGTCACCGCTCTGCACGGCGCTGAGTTGGCTCGCGACGCTCTGGTTCTTCATGTATTCGACGACCGTGTTCTGGAACTCTTCGGCGGTCTTGCTCTCGTTGCCGCGCAGCAGGAGGACGTCGGGGTCGACTTCGAGGAGCGTCTCGTAGTCTATCTCGCCGCGGGACTCGTGGAAGTCCTTCACGTCCGTCTCCGCGAGGGCGTCGCGGACCTGCAGGTCGCGCCACTGCTTGAAGCTCGTCCCCTCGCCGATGAGGTACGGCGAGAACGTCTCGGGGTTGTCGACCGGTTGGGGCCAGAGGATGGCGACGGCGGGCCGTTCGGACTCCGAAGAGGGAACGACGTTCGAGACGTTCGACTGGAACTGCTCGTGCAGCGACGCGAACGCCTCGTAGCGCTCCTGCTCTTGGAACACCTGCGAGAGCTTCTCGAACGCCTCGTACAGCGAGAGGTACGGGTAGCTCTCGTGCCACCCGTAGCCCGTCGAGAAGATGCTGTTGCCGAAGAACGGGGCGACCTGATTCGATATCTCGTCGACGTCGGCCTGCTCCCATCCCTTGAACCGGTTCAACAGGAAGTTGGGGTCGATGACGTGCACGTCGCCGTCGAGTTCGTAGAACACCTCCTTGCTCACGCCGTCGGAGTAGAGGGCCGTCATCCCGCTCTTGTCGACGGAGACGTCCGGAATACCGTCGTAGTAGCGGGTGTGGTAGCGAGAGGGAAGCCAGACCCCCTTCGGGGGGTCCTGTCCGAGTGCGACGCCCATGTCGGCCCAACTGCCGTTGTTGGCAACCCACGTTTCGGGGACGCCGTCGAACTCGATGGTGCCGACGGGCGGCATCGTAACCGAGTAGGACTCGCCGGACGCCGCTTCCTCCGTTCCCTCCTCGGTCTCCGATGCGGATTCGGTCGCCGACGCGGCGGCCGCCTCCGTATCCGTCGCCGATTCGGTCGCGCCCGCGCCGGTCGTTCCCTCGCCGGAACCGCCGGAGCAGCCCGCCAACAATCCCGTCGCCGCCAGTACGCCGCTCGCCTTCAGTACGTCCCGCCGAGTGCGGGACCGCGAACCGTCATCTGTCATCGGTTTTTAGGCTCGCCTAAACAATCAAAGGTGTTTCGAAGTCCGGCGCTCAGAGGGAGTGTTTGGGGACGATTTCGGGGTCGGGCGTGTAGTTGACGGCCGCCTCGACCCGAAACACGTCCGCGAGGAGGTCCTCGGTGACGACTTCGCGCGGCGGACCCCAGTCGTACACTTCGCCGTCCTTCAGCGCGATGAGGTAGTCGGCGAACCGCGCGGCCTGCGCGATGTCGTGGAGGACGACGGCGACGGTGACGTCCCGTTGCTCGTTCAATTGTCTGACCGTCTCCATCACGCGGAGTTGGTGGTGGAGGTCGAGGAACGTCGTCGGTTCGTCGAGGAGGAGCACGTCGGTGTCCTGTGCGAGCACCATCGCGATCCAGGCGAGTTGTTTCTGCCCGCCCGAGAGGTTGCCGAGCGTCTTCTCGCGGAGGTGGTCGACGCCCGCGAGGTCGATGGCGCGTTCGACCGCCTCGTGGTCTTCCTCGCCGGTCTGCTCGAAGAAGCCGCGGTGCGGGTAGCGTCCGTGGTACACCAACTCCTCGACGGTGAGCGACCCCGGCGACTCGTTCTCCTGGGAGAGCAGACCGAGTTCGCGGGCGAACTCCTTGTCGTCGTACTCCTGGATGGTCTTGCCGTCGAGGAGCACCGACCCCGCGTCGGGAGTCAACTGCTTGGCGAGCGACTTCAACAGCGTGCTCTTCCCGCTCCCGTTCGGCCCGACGAGCGCGGTTATCTCCCCGCGCGGGATATCGATTCGGTCGCACTCGACGACCGGCCGTTCGCTCGTGGGGTACGACAGCGTGAGGTCGTCGCCGACAAGCGCGCCGTCCCGCTCTTCGTTCTGTGCGCCGTCCGTCGTCGTGCTCGTGTGCTCGTGCTCGTGTTCGCTCTTGGCCATTCAGACATCACCCAGGTTCTGCTGTTTCCGCATCAGATAGAGGAAGTAGGGACCGCCGATGAGGCCCGTGACGATGCCGACGGGCATCTGCACGGGGTTCAACGCGAGTCGGGCGCCCACGTCGGCCACGACCATCAGCGCGGGGCCGACGAACAGACACCCCACGGTCAACCGCTTGTAGTCGCTCCCGACGAGGTTCCGGACCACGTGCGGGACGATGAGGCCGACGAAGCCGACGATGCCCGCGACGGCGATGGCGGCGCTGGCCGCGAGGATGGCGACGCCCGAGAGCATGAACCGAGTCCGCTCGACGGACATCCCGAGCGACCGGGCCGTCTGCTCGCCGAGGAGCAGGACATTCAACTGCCTCGCGCCGAGCACCGCCAGCACGACGGCCAGCGTCGTCGACGGCAGCGCGAGTCGGACCTGCTCCCAGTCGACGCCCGTCAGCGAACCCGTGGTCCACGCGATGGCGCTCTGGACGACCGCGAGGTCCTCGGCGAAGAAGAACAGACCCGTCTGCAGCGACTGAAACACCGTCGAGACGATGACGCCCGCGAGGACGAGTCTCACCGGGGAGGTGCCGTTCTGCCACGCGATGACGTAGACGAGGAAGAAAGCGAGTGCGCCGCCGAAGGCGGCGATGAGCGGCAGGAACGGCGCGAGTCCGGAGAAGACGACCAGCGTGAGGAGGATGGCGAGACCGGCGCCGGAACTCACGCCGAGGATGTAGGGGCTGGCGAGTTCGTTCCGCGTGACCGCCTGGAAGATGGCGCCCGAGACGGCGAGATTCGCGCCGACGAGGACGCCGACGAGGACCCGCGGCAGGCGGATGTTCCAGACGATGAGCGTCGCGGTCGGGAGTTCCGGTAGTTCGCCCCGGAACCCGGTGACCGCCCGCATCAGGTTCTCGCCGAGCAGGAAGTTGAGCATCCAGTGGGGGTCGAACAGGACGGCCGTATCGAGGACGGCGCGCCACGCCTGCCCGAGCGTCATGGAGTAGGAACCGAAACTCACCTGCACCAGTCCGCCGAGCACCACGATGAGAACGCTGCTCAGACAGACCGACACGAGCGTCGCGTCGACCCACCCGAGCAATCGCTCGCCGCCAGCGAACCGACCGGTTCCCGCGTCTCCAGACATCTTCGCTTTAGGTATACCTAAACAGTAGGTAAATCACTTACGACATCGACAGGGTTACGCGGGCGACTTCGAGACGGGGTTTCGACGGAACGAGCGGACGATATCCGGGGGGCCGGCGACCGTCGCAGCGGGGAAGGGGTTTTGCCCCCGTCTCCCTAAGAGACGACGATGCAGTTCGGCTTCACTTCGACGATCGACCGCTCTCGGGCCATGTGGTGGTTGCTCGGACTCGCCATCTTCCTCGTCCTCGCGTTCGTCGCCGAGGCGTACTTGGGAACGTTCATGCTGGGCCTGTTTCTGTACTACGCGACGCGGCCCGTCTACAACCGTATCCGGCACCGCGTCGGCCAAGAGAGCCTCGGCGCCGCCGCGGCGCTGCTCGTGCTATCGCTCCCCATCGTCATCCTCGTGGGCTACACCGCGCTGGTCGCCTTCCAGGAACTGAGCGCGTTCGTCGGGCAGAACCAAGACGGTCTGTGGGCGACGCTGGAACCGTACCTCGGTTCGTTCGACGCGGTCAGAAACCCCAACGAACTGCTCGGGACGCTCCTCGAAGACCCGCGCGCGCTGTTCGGCGTGACCGACACGGCGACCGTCGGCACGCTCCTCGCCTCGCTCGCCGGGACGGCGTCGTTCGTCCTCGGCGCGGCCCTGCAACTGTTCATCGCCTTCGCCTTCGCGTTCTACCTGTTGCGCGACGACCGGCGTCTCGCCTCGTGGACGCGCGAGAACCTCTCGGGCGAGGGCGGCGTCGTCAACGCCTACATGGCCGCCGTCGACCGCGACCTGAAGACCATCTACTTCGGCAACATCCTCAACGCGTTCGCCATCGCCGTCATCGCCGCTGTCTCCTACAACGTCATCAACCTGTTCGCGCCCGCCTCGATGTCCATCCCGTCGCCGACGCTTCTGGGCGCACTGACGGGCGCGGGCAGCCTCATCCCCGTCGTCGGGATGAAAATCGTGTACGTGCCGGTGACGATTCTTCTGGCCGTCGAGGCCGCCCTGACCGACCCCGCGACGCTGTGGGTCGCGCTAGTGTACGGCGGCGTCTCGCTCGTCATCGTCGACACCATCCCCGACTTCCTGCTCCGCCCGTACGTCTCCGGGCGCAACCTCCACACCGGGACGGTGATGTTCGCCTACATCATCGGCCCCGCGCTGTTCGGCTGGTACGGCCTGTTCTTGGGTCCCCTGCTCCTCGTCGTCGGCGTCCACTTCTTCCGCATCGTCCTCCCCGAGTTGGTCACCGGGGAACCGCTGGACCCCGACGCGCGCGGCGACAATCCGCTCCGAAGCGACGACGACCAGCGGACCATCGCCGAGTTCGGACCGACGGCCTCGGACGACGACTGACGAGGGAACGGACCCTCCGTCTCTCGGGTCGACGGCCTTGACGTCGTCCTCGCGGCGCCCGTCACCGTCGCGAGAACTGTCTCCGGCACCACTATATTGGACCCATCGACGACAGTCAATGAAAGCCTACTTTCTCTGAGAGCTGTCGTTCTCGCCCCGAGAACCGGCAAGGACGGCGTTCGATGCCGCCGCATCCATGGTGGATGACTCCGTAGACCGGGTGATGAAGTTTCAGGGCGGGGAGACGACGGCGGTAGTCCGAACGGTCGCCTCGCGCGTCCGCGAACAGAATCTGACGTTCCTCGCCGGCAGCCTCGCCTACAACGCGTTCGTCTCGCTCATCCCCCTGTTGCTCCTCGTCGTCCTCCTCGTGAGCACCGTCGGCAGCGAGGTGTTCGCCACCACCGTCGCGGACCTCACGGAGTCGTACCTCACGCCCGGCGCGCAGACGGAGATTCACGCCGCCATCGACAACGCCGGGGGAGAGGTCGGGTTGTCGGTGACGGGGACGCTCATCCTCCTGTGGGGGGCGCTGAAGCTGTTCCGCGGGCTCGACACCGCCTTCGCGGAGGTGTACGGAACGACGGACGACGGCGGCATCGTCAAGCAACTGCGCGACGGACTCGTCGCCTTCGTCGCCATTATCCTCTCGGTGGCCGCCCTCGCGCTGGCCGGCAGCGCGTTCGCGTACTTTCAACTCCCGCTGCTCCACGTGCTGAACCCGCTCTTTCTCCTGTTCGGTCTCAGCGTCGCGTTCCTCCCGATGTACTACGTCTTTCCCGACGTCGAGATGACCGTCCGCGAGGCGGCGCCGGGCGCCGTCGTCGCCGCCGGCGGGTGGGCGGTGCTCGAAGTCGGGTTTCAGGTGTACGCCGCCAACGCCTCCCAGTACGAGGCGTACGGCGTCATCGGTGGTATCCTCCTGGTCCTAACGTGGCTGTACTTCAGCGGCTTCATCCTCCTCGTCGGCGCGACGGTCAACGCGGTCATCCGCGAGCGAAAACTCGAGCATCGGAGCGCGTCGGAGGCCGACGACCCGTTCGCGTCGGACGAGGGGGCGGCCGAGGCCGTCGACGGGGGGGAGACCCCGCCGCTCGGGACCGACCCGAGGAACGCGACGACGCCGACCGAACCGAACGGACGAGGCGAGTCCGGCGAGGCGAGGGCGGGGACGGGGCCGGTCGGCGGACCGAGGGGGTCGGTCGAGTCGGAACGCCCCATCGCGATGTCGGCCGATGCCGATGCCGACGAAGACGGCGAGGAAGCCGTCCGGGCGCCCGGCCGGCGCGACACCGAGCGCCGCACCTCGGGCGACGACGGCGGGTCGTTCCGGAACGTCGGCGCGGCGTTCCTCGCGGGCGTCGTCGTCGGCCTCGTGGCCGTGACCGCCGCCGCGGTCCGCCTCGCCGCCGACCCCTGAGAGCGGGGATAGGCGGAGCGGGCCGGATTTCGGCGGGGCGTCCCCGCCTCAGACCTCGACCGTGTCGCCGAGTCCGGGCGCGCGGGCGTCGAAGCCGTCCGCTCGAAGGGTCTCGGCGAACCCGGCGCAGTCGTCGCCGTGGTTGACCAACACCTCGCTTCCCTCGTACTCGCTCAGAAACGCGCGGAGACCCTCGCGGTCGGCGTGCGCGGAGAAGTCGTACATCTCCGCGCGGGCGGCGACGGGCATCGTCCGGCCGTCTATCTCCGCGCGGCCGCGCTCTATCAGGTCGCGGCCGGGCGTCCCCTCCACCTGGTAGCCGGTGAGCGTTATCTTGTTCGTCGGGTCGCCGCTGATTTCCGGCACGTACGTCATCGCCGGGCCGCCCGAGAGCATCCCGCTGGTCGTCACGATGGCGGTGTTCTGCGAGGCGATGCGTCGCCGTTGTCCGTTCCGCCCGGTCACGAACCGCGCGTGCGACTTCGCCCGCCGGAGCGCGTCGCCGTCGCGGACGAACTCGGGGTGTCGAAGCAGCATCTTCGTTACCCCCTTGCCCATCCCGTCGACGTAGCACTCCACGTCGTGGGCGTCGAGGACGAGCAGCATCTCCTGGGTGCGGCCGATGGCGAACGCCGGCACGACGACGGTGCCGCCCTCCCAGATGGTCCCGCGGACCGACTCGACGAACCGCTCTTCGACCGCCGCCCTGTCCTCGTGAGTCACGTCGGCATAGGTGGACTCGCAGACGACGACGTCCGCGTCCGGGCGGTCGGTGCTGGCTCCGACGATTCGCTGATTGTCGGTGTGGAAGTCGGCCGTGTACAGCAATCGCGTCTCGCCGTCGTCGACGAGAACGTGCGCGCTGCCGGGGATGTGCCCGGCGTCGTACAGCGTCACCTCGTAGCCCGCCGCCTCGAACGTCTCGCCGTAGCCGTGCGGTTCCGACACCTGCGTCATCCGCCGGACGTGCGTCTCGGTGAACGGGCAATCGTACCTGCCCCCTTGGAGTTTCAGCGTGTCGCGCGCCAGCGTCCCCGCGAGTTCGGCCGTCGGCGGCGTCCAGTGAATCGGCGGTCGCCGGTCGCCGGCGAGGAGGGCGGGGACCATCCCGACGTGGTCGAGGTGGCCGTGCGAGACGACGACGGCGTCGGGTTCGGGCGTCGAAACGGGGAACTGCGGGGGGTTGCCCGTCAGCATCCCGTAGTCCAGCAGCAGCGAGTCGTCCACGAGAATCGCCGAGCGCCCCACCTCGCCGACGCCCCCGAGGAACTGGAGTTTCATGGGGCCCCTACCGGCCCGAGACGCTTTTCGTCGTCGGTTCGGGGCGGCGTCGAGGGGCGGGAGTTGCCCGTCCGTCCGATTCGCCGTTTCCATCGCCTTCATGTCACGAGGGACGCTCTCGGAACCAATGAGTCACGCCGACGAGAGCGCCTTCGACCGCTACCGCGCCGACGTGACGCGGCCGCTCGCCCGCCTCTTCCGCGAGTACGGGACGTCGCGCGCGCGGTGGCTGGTCATCGGCCTCCTCGCCAACGTCGTCGCGCAGGCCGCCTCGCTGCTCCCGCCCGTCGTCCTCGGAACGGCCATCGACGCGATGTTCCGCGAGGGTGGGTCGGGGTACCAACTCCCGTTCGTCCCCGCCGCCTGGGTTCCGGCGACCCCGGAGGGGCAGTTCTGGTTTTCCGTCTCCCTCATCGCCGGGTCGTTCGTCGTCACCGGCGTGTTCACGTGGGTGTACGGCGTCTCAGCGAACCTCTTCGCCCACGATGTGATGCACGCGGTGCGCACGGACAGTTTCACGAAACTGATGCGCCTCGACATGACGTTCTTCGACGACAAGCAGACGGGCGAGGTGATGGCCATCCTCAACAACGACGCCGGGAACTTGGAGATGTTCCTCGACAACGCCCTGATGAACTCTCTGCGACTGCTCATCATGGTCGGCGGCATCGCGTTCGTCCTCTTCGCTTTGAACTGGCAGTTGGCGCTCGTCACTCTCGTCGCCGTCCCCGTCATCGTCGTCTTCACGTGGTGGTTCATGCGCGTCGTCGCGCCGCGCTACCGCGCGCGCCAGTCGGCCGTCGCCGGCTTCAACACCCGCATCGAGAACGGCATCGGCGGCATCGAACTCGTGAAGACGACCAACAGCGAGCGGTACGAACGGGGGCGCGTCCGCGACGCGTCGCGTGACCTCTTCGAGACGACGATGTCCGTGCTGCGGCTCAGCTACTTCTACCGCCCCGGCATGGAACTGCTCGCCGGCCTCTCGTTCACCGCGACGTTTCTCGTCGGCGGCTACTGGCTGTTCACGGGCACCGCGCCCGGTCCGCTCACCGGCACGCTCGAAGTCGGCACGTTCGTCACGTTCATCTTCATGACCCAGCGGTTCGTCGCCCCCCTCGCGGAGGTGTCGAACATCGTCGACCAGTTCCAGAACGCCCGCGCGTCCGCCGAACGCGTGTTCGGCCTCTCGGACATCCCCGTCAACATCGAGGACGACGCGGACGCCGTCGTCCTCGAAGACCCCGAGGGCGTCGTCTCCTACGACGGCGTCTCCTTCGCCTACCGCGACGTGTTCGGCGAGGTGGCGAGCGAGCCGATTCTGAACGACGTCTCCTTCGCCGCCGAACCCGGCGAGACGGTGGCCGTCGTCGGCGAGACGGGCGCCGGCAAGTCCACCCTGCTGAAACTCCTGCTCCGCCTGTACGAGCCGACCGGGGGGACGGTGTCGCTCGACGGCCACGACGTGGAGGACCTCACGCTGGGGAGCCTCCGCGACGCCGTCGGCTACGTCTCGCAGGACACCCACCTCTTCGACGGCACCATCGCCGAGAACGTCCGCTACGGGCGGTTCGACGCGGACGACGAGACGGTCCGGCGGGCCGCGCGGGCCGCCGAAGCCCACGGGTTCATCACGGACCTGACGAACGGCTACGAGACGCGCGTCGGCGAACGCGGCGTGAAACTCTCGGGCGGGCAGCGTCAGCGCGTCGCCCTCGCCCGCGCCGTCCTCCGGGACCCACCGGTGCTGGTCCTCGACGAGGCCACCTCCGCCGTCGACACGGAGACCGAACGCGCCATCCAACGCTCCTTGGACCGACTCTCGGAGGACCGGACGACGCTCGTCGTCGCCCACCGCCTCTCCACCGTCGTCGACGCCGACGAGATTCTCGTGTTGGACGACGGCGACGTCGTCGAACAGGGCAGCCACGACGAACTTCTCGACGCCGACGGCGCGTACGCGGCGCTGTGGCGGGCGCAGACCGGCGAGGAGACGGGCTGGGGTGAGGATGATGACTGACGGGAACGAGAGCGGGAGCGGCGGAGACGAAGTGGACGGGGAGACGCGGGAGCGACTCCGTTCGCTGCACGAGCACCTCGCGGCAACGGCCGAACGACCGGTCGAGCGGACCGCGAGCGCGCATCTCGGTGAGGCGGAGGCAGTCGCGGGCGACGTGGCCCGAGACCCCGACGTCTCGCCGTCGGTCGTCCGGTCGCGCGTCGAGACGGTGGCGGACCTGCTCTCGCACGTCGACGGCACCGGCGACGACGAGGCCGACGACCACGTCGAACGGGCGCGGGACCTCGCCGCGGAGATACTGGCTTAATCCCGGTCGCCGGTCGGGATGCGCGTCACCTGGAAGTCGCGGTAGCCGCCGTGGGCCGCTTCGAGCGCCCCGAGCCACCAGTTCCAGCGCTCGGCGAGGGTCGACCCGTCCGGCGCGTCGCGCAGTTGCCGCACCACCTCCGCCTCGGTGAGCGGTTCGCCGCGGTCGCGCCGGGGTTTGCCGGAGTCGGCGAGGTCGCGGGCCTGCCGGGCGACCACGCGCCGTTCCGCTTCCTTCCCGCCGAACTCCTGTCTCAGGGACGCCATCAGCACCTCGGGGTCGAACGACGGGGCGGCACTGTTCATGCCCGTCGTTCGCGCTCGAACCGCAAGAAGGCGCCGGCAGACGCCTGTCTCACACCACCCACGCCAGCGCGACGAACAGGAGGCCGAAACAAGCTATCAGCGCCGCCGGCATCAGTGCGCGCGGCGTCTCACCCGCCGCCGTCGCGAGACCGGCGGCGAGGGCGACGAACAGGAGACCGAAACCGACGAGGAACGCCTTCGCCGCGCGGGACGTCTCTCGGGCCTCGACGTCGTAGTCGCGAGACTCGATTTCGGAGAGCGCCGAATCGACCGCCGGATAGTCGGTCTCGGGCACGAGGAGCAGCGTCGGGCGCGAGAGCACCACTGACCCGTCGTACCGGAGGCGAACGAGGCGGTAGTCGCCGAGACGCCACGCCGAGTGCGCGCGGAGTTGCCGCACGTCTCTCGGTCCGAAATCGGCGACGGTCGCGGTGCCGTAGTCCCGCCGAATCGTCCCCGCCTCGGCGTCGATTTCGCCCGCGGAGTCGCGGGCGGCGACGGCCGACCAGACGAGGGGCGCGCCGAGGAGGTAGACGTACGCGAGGGGCGGGAACAGCCCCACCGTGAAGAGGAGGAGGAGGGCCGCGGGGACCGAGCAGAGGACGTACCACGGGTTCAGGTTCAGTTCGTACGGGAGCATCCCGGAGAAAGACACCCGCTCGCGAACCGCCACGAGGTAGAACAGTGCGAACGGCCCGCCGAAGAGTAGCGACACCGCGAGGAGAACCGCGGCGCTCCCGTCTCCGGCGGCGAGGCTCCGGTAGGCCGTGAGTCCGACGAGAGCGACCAGGGCGACGCCGACGACGACGAACGCGCCGGTGACGAGGTGGCGGAAGGCGGTTCGGAGGCGCGGGTCTGCCTCGCCCTCCCAGCGGACGACCGCAGCGTCGGGGGCGCGGTCGCCGGTTGCGGACATCATAGGTTCGCGTACGCTCGCCGACAATATCAACGTCAGTCCGCGATGGTCGCGACGGTCCTCAGTCGTTCTCATCCCCGTCGCCGGCCGCCCACCACTCGCTCCGGCGGTCGCGGTAGGAGGCGTCGCGGAACGGTTCGGGCATCTCCGCGGGGTCCTCCGCGCCGAGGGCGAACGCCAGCCAGTAGCCGACGTGCCAACCGACCGCGTCCGTGTCGAGGTCCACGAGGACGATTTCGAGGTCCGAGTACGTCTCGACGGCGCCGTCACCGTCGGGGTCCCACCCGCGCGTCGCGCCGCAGGAGGCGGCGTTCGGCGAACACGGCGGGTCGTCGGCGAACTCGACGACCACGTCGGCGTCCGCGGGGTCGTCGACGAACGCGAAGGTGAGGTTGTCGGGCATCCCCGGCGCACCGCGTTCGTAGTAGTCGAGGGCGTGTCGAACCTGTTCGCGGGCCCCCTCGGGGTCGGAGGCGTTCGCCGCGTCGACGTACACCGAGAACTCGGCGCTGTTCCACGGGAAGTCGCGGTCGGTGGCGTTCGTGCGCGCCGTCGTGTAGAGGACGGACTCGCTGGCCATTACCTCGCGGGGGGCGTTCGCGTGGTCGAGGCCGAGCGTGTGCCCAAGTTCGTGTGCGACGACGAGTACGGTGGACTCGTCGGAGAAGGCGGTGCGGACGTACACGGTCTCGGGGCGGTCGATCTGCCGCCGGTCGGTGATGAGCGGCGCGCACCCCGCGGCGTCGTCGGCGCCGTCGCACGCGGGGACCGTCTGGACGAACTCGACCACGAGGTCCGGGTCCGTCGCGTTCGGCCGCACCTCGTAGTCGACGTCGTACCCCGCGTAGCGCTCGGCGTTCTCCTCCCAGTAGGCGGTCGCCTCGCGGACGATGGGCGTCCAGTCGCGGTCGGTGTTCGCGGCGTCCTCGACGGCGACGACTACGGGGTCGGAACCCCACGGGTTCTCCCCGTCGGCGGCGACCACGCCGGTGCCGGTCACCCGTTCGACCCGCTCTCGCTGGGCGGCGTTCGCCGTCGGCGCGTCCCCGTCGGTCGGTGCGGGCGCGGGGTCCGACAGCGGGGCGACACAGCCGGCGAGCACGAGGATGAGGGCGAACGCGAGCGCAACCGCCGGAGACCTGCGAGACGGCATCGGTTCGGCTGACGCCCCCCGGGGGAAAGAACGTTTGCCCCCGAGGGGGATCAGGCCGCCGCGTCTCGGGGTTCGTCGCCGTCCCAGCCGTCGGAGGCGGCCGCGTCGGGTTCGACGCCCGCGAGGCGGAGGGCGTTCGAGGTGACGCCGAGGCTCATCCCCATATCGCCGACGACGATGGCGGTGGCGACGGTGATGAGACCGAGGGGCGCGGCGACGGTCAGGACGCCTTTCACGGCGAGCGACGCCCAGATGTTCTGCCGGATGACGCCGGCGGTCTTCGAGGAGAGGTCGACGAGGTACGGCAGGCGCGTCAGGTCGTCCGAGAGCAGGGCCACGTCGGCCGTCTCAAGCGCCGTGTCCGTGCCCGCCGCGCCCATGGCGATGCCGACCGTCGCGGCGGCGAGGGCGGGGGCGTCGTTGACGCCGTCGCCGACCATCGCCACCGACTCGTGCTCGTCGGTGAGTTCGCGGACGGCGTCGACCTTCTCCTCGGGGAGGAGGTCCGCGCGCACCTCGTCGACGCCGACGCGCTTGCCGATGACGTTCGCCGTGCGCTCGTTGTCGCCGGTGAGCATCACGACGCGGGAAACGCCGAGTTCGCGCAGGCGCGAGACGGTCCACGCGGCCTCCGGGCGGACGGTGTCCGCGACGGCGACGACGCCCTCTATCTCGTCTTCGGTGCCGACGAGGACGACGGACTTGCCCTCCGACTGGAGGCGCGGGATGACCTCGTTCGTCAGGTCGAGATAGCTCCCGTGGTCGCAGTCGCGGGCGTCCCTGACCAGCGTTCCCCCGTCGGTTCGCTCGCCTCCGTCCGTCGCCACGTGCGCGTGTTCGAGGTCGAAGCCGAGGTCGGCGAACAGGCCGGGCTTGCCCGCGTAGTGCGTCTCGCCGTCGAGGACGGCTTTTACCCCTTTGCCGGTGATGGACTCGAAGTCCCGAATTTCGCGGTCGGGGACGTCGCGGTCGGCGGCGTGGGCCGTGATGGCCTGCGCGATGGGGTGCTCGCTGCGCGACTCGATGGCCGCGGCGCACCCGAGCACCTCCGTCGAGTCGTTGCCGTTGAGGGCGACGACGTCGGTGACGCCGAGTTCGCCCGTCGTGAGCGTCCCCGTCTTGTCGACGGCGACTACCTCGACGTCGCTCATCGCTTCGAGGTGCTGGCCGCCCTTCACGAGGACGCCGTTGCGCGCCGCCGACGTGATTCCCGAGACGACGGAGACGGGCGTCGAGATGACGAACGCGCAGGGGCAGGCGACCACGAGGAGCGTCAGACCGCGGACGAACCACACTCTGAAGGGGTCGCCGAACAGGAGGGGCGGCACCGCGACGGTGAGCACCGCGCCGACGACGATGACCGGCGTGTAGTAGCGCGCGAAGCGGTCGATGAACCGCTCGGCTTCGGTCTTTTCGCGGTTGGCGTCCTCGACCATCTCCACGACTCTGGAGAGGGTCGACTCGCTCGCGGGCGACGTCGCCTCCACTTCGAGGTAGCCCTCCTCGACGATGCTGCCGGCGAACACCTCCTCGCCGGGCGATTTGTCGACGGGGACGGACTCGCCGGTGATGGGCGACTCGTCCACCGCCGACGTCCCCTCGGTCACGACGCCGTCGAGCGGAATCCGGTCGCCGGGTCGGACGAGCACCGTCTCGCCGACGGCCACGTCCTCGGCGGGGACGACCGTCTCTTCGCCGTCCCTGCGGACCGTCGCCGTGTCGGGGGAGAGTTCCATCAACTCGCGCATCGAGTTGCGCGCGCGGTCCATGGAGAACCGCTCCAGCAGTTCGGCGACGCTGAACAGCACCGCGAGCGTCGCCGCCTCGAACGGCATGTTCACCGCCATCGCGCCGACGATGCCGGCGGACATCAGCAGGTCGATGTCGAGACTCAGGTTCTTCGCGGAGTAGTAGCCGTTCCGCAGGACGGGAATCCCCGCGAGGAGGACGGCGAGCACGTAGAGAACCCACGCGACGCTGATTTCGTAGCCGGCTGGCGCCGCGAGGAGGGCGTCCAGACCGGGCAGGAGGAACTCCAGGGCGAGGCCGATAGCGAGGAAGACGGCACCGGCCCCCGTCTTCAGCGCGCGCGGACTGCGCCACACGTCGCGCGGGGAGTCGCCGCCGTCGTCGTCCTCGACGGCGTAGCCCGCGCCCTCGATGGCGGCGACCAACGCGCCGCGCGAGGCCGCGTCGGGGTCGAACGTGACGGTCACTGTCCCCGTCGTCGGTTGCGTCTCGCGTTCGAGGACGCCGGCCACGCCGTCCAGCGACTTTTCCACCTTGCCGGCGCAGGAGGCGCAGTCCATCTCGGGGACGGAGAACGTCGCCGTCTCGGCGTCGGCGACGGCGTAGCCCGCCGACTCGACGCGCGACCGGACGGCGTCGCCGTCCGTCTCGCCCTCGTCGAAACTGACGTACAGCGTTCCCGTGGTCGGTTGCGCGTCCACGTCGCGGACGCCCGCGTCGCCGCGGACGCTCTTGGTCACCTTCTCCGCGCAGGAGGCGCAGTCCATCTCCGGCACCGAGAGCCTGAGGGTTCGTTCGTCGTCGCTCCCGTCGGACGACGCCGACGGGGCGTCGGCGGCGGAGGCGGTGGAAACGTCGGAGGTGTCAGCGTCACACGCGTCGTCACATCCGCAGGCGTCGATGTCGTCGCGGCCGTTACCCCCCTTGTCGTGGGAGTGGCCACTCGCGCGGTCGTGGTCGTCATCGCTCCCGCGACTCGCGTCGTCGTGGTCGTGGCCGTCCCGGTTCATACGAGACCGTAGTCGGTTCGGAGTTATTAATCCACCTGCGAATTTCGGCCGGTTTAGTGCAAGAGATTATTAACTAATTGGGTCTGGGATAATATCTCTGCGCACGAAGCGGCTGAGAGGAGTAAGCCCCCTTCTGTTTCGACCCGGCATTCGGCTGAGCGTCCACGTCCTCCCCTCTCGGGGGCGCGCCGGGCGAACCCGAACGCGCTGTCCGAACTACCTTAGCGGCGCGGACTTGCACCGGTGAGGTTTCGCCGTTCCACCCGTTCTCGGCCGTCGTCCGCGCGGCGGAACCCGCGCGGAAAGAGACGGCTGCCGCCGTCTCGCGGCCGCAAAGCGGCCGCACTACCCTCGACGGGTCAACTCCCTTCCCTTACGGGTCGGTTCGCGCGCGAACGGGTGGCCCCGTTCGCGCCGCCGGTGGACGAACGTCCACCCGCGCGTCTCATCGGTCGGGCCGAGGGGTCTCGTTTCTGTTCCAGAGCCAGTCGTCTCCGACTCCGGGCTTGCGCCCGGTCACCCGTTCGGACGGTGGGGGGACTTTCCTCATGTCCGCGGCCGGTAGGACCGGCGGGACACGGGAACCGGGCTCTCTCTGCCGGATTCGTCTAGTTCGGACGGTCGCATAAGGAGTTCGATTTGGTCGATTCGCGGGGGAATCCGACCCGATTCACCGCCGGAAGGCGTAAATCAAAGACTAATCAGGGCGGTGATAAGGGAAGCGTTCAAGTTTAGCCAGTGCCTGGAGAGTACTATGTCCGAGGCGCAGACCGTTCGACTCTCGTACGACGACGGGTCACGGGCGGTCGAACTCGCGCGTGAATCGGTCGAATCGTACGTTCTTCACGGCCAACGAGAACAGCCCGGAAGCATGCGGGACGCGTTCTACGCTCGCACCGGGGCGTTCGTCCGAATACAATCGACACGGGGCCGCGGCCGCCTGCGGGGGTGCGCCGGGGCCTATCGAGGGAAAGACCAACTCGGCCACGCCATCGTCGACGCGGCGATTCAGGCCGCGTCCGGCGATTCCTGTGGCTCCGAAATCGAACCGCCCGAACTCCCGAATCTCAACATCTCGGTCTGCATCGTCTGCAACCACGTTCTCACCAACGACCCCGTCGCCGACCTCGAACTCGGCACCCACGGCGTCGCGATAGACAAAGACGGCAGCCACGGCTGGCTCTACCCGACGATTCCCGTCGAGAACGGCTGGTCCGAAGAACAGTTCCTCACGCACGCCTGCCGGAAGGCCGGCCTGTCGCCCCTGGCGTGGCAGGACGAAGACGCGATGGTGACGCTGTTCGAAGGACAGGTGTTTCGGGAGCGGTCCGACGGCGGCAGCGTCGAAGAACTGTAGGACGACCGACCGCACGCACCCCGACCCGAACGGCCTCACGCACCGACCGCGAATCGGACTTCTGCGCCTCTCCTCACCGAACAGCGACGTCGCTCTCGGTTACGTCTCGTCCGCGCCGTAGCCGCAGGCCTCGGCGTCGTCGGCCGCCCGCGCCGCCGCCGCGTCGATGTCGAAGTCGTCGGCGACCACCTCGCCGTCGCGAATCAGCGGTTCGAGCAACCGTTCGGCGTCGGCCGGGGCGTCGGTCCCCTTCAGGGCGACGTAGTGGCCGCCGTCGGCGGTCCGGTAGACCTCCTTCACGCCGGCGAGTTTCCCCCGCTTGGCCGCCGGTTCGCCCTCGATTTCGACGATATCGAGGGCGAAGTCGACCGGGTCGGCGTTCGAGACGTAGCCGCCGACGCCGAACCCGTCGGCCGCGTCGCGGAGGTGCCGCAGGTCCGCGGGGCCGAGGCCGCCGGAGACGAACACGTCCACGTCCTCGTGCCCCTCGGCCGCGAGCGTCCACTGCACCTCGCGGACGATGTGCCGGAAGTCGCCGCGCCGCGAGGAGGTGGTGTCGAGGCGGACGCTGTCGAGGTCGTCGCCGAGGGTCTCGACGGCCCGGAGCACCTCGTCGGTCTCGTCGCTGTAGGTGTCGCAGAGGGCGACGCGCGGGACGGACTCGTCGACCGCGTCGTCGAAGGCCGTCCACGCCTCCTCTTGGTTGCCGCGGCCGAAGCAGATCATGAGGGCGTGCGGCATCGTCCCGGACGCCTCCCGCCCGATGACCTCGCCGGCGGCGACGTGCGAGATACCGTCGAGGCCGCCGACGAGGGCGCTTCGCTCGACCATCGCCGCGATGGAGGGATGGACGTGGCGCGCGCCGAACGACAACACCTGCGCCTCGGGCGCGGCGCGGCGGACGTCGAGGGCGGCGGTGGCGGCGCCGGAGGCGTGCGAGAGAAAGCCCAAGAGCGCGGTCTCGAAGCGGGCGAAATCGAGGTAGGACCCTTCGATGCGCATCACGGGGCCGCCGTCGAACAGGCGCCCCTCGGGAATCGCGTCTACGTCGACGTCGCGTCCTTCGAGGAGGGCGGCGGCGTCTTTCACCCCTGCGAGCAGTTCGTACTCGCCGTCGGGGAACTGGTCGGCCGTCACCTCGGCGACCACGCGCGGGTTCTTACCGGCGTGTCGGAGCGTCGTCTCCGTCCGCTCGAAGTAGGCGTCGGTGGCCGACCCCTCGCGGATGGCGTCGACGCCGACGATGTCGAAGTCCATGACCGGCCGTTTCGGCGGCGTCGTGAAAAACGCGTTCGTTCAGGCGGGGCGGCCGGAGAGAATTCCTCTTCGAAAGGGGCGGCGACGAGTCAGCAGACGGCGACGACCGCTCGGTAGACGGTGCCCTCGTACCGGACGTACGGGCGGTCCACCCAGAACGAGTAGGCCTCGCCGCCGTCGTCGATTTCGACGTCGCCCTCCGACAGCGCCGCGTCGAACTCGCTTCGCCGCTCCTCGGAGAGGTTCTCGTACGGAATCACCGTCGCGTCGTCGGGCACCTCGTCGACGGGGTCCACGGAGACGTACGCGGGGCAGTTCGCGGTCGAGGGCGGTCGTTCGCTCGGCGTCGGAGTCGGCGTACCGGGCATCACCGTCGCCGTGGGCGAGGCGGTCGGTGTCGGCGTCTGCGTCGGTGTCGCTGTCGTCGTCGCGGACGGGTCGGGTGTCGGCTTCGTTCCCGGCCCGCCGAGGCAACCGGCGGCGACGACGAGGACGAGGAGAGCGGAGAGGGCGACTCTTCGCGGGTCCATACGCGTCGATTCCGTCGGGAGGGTAAGTGCTTTGTCACGAAGCGGCGTGAATCCCGTCCAACCGCTCGGCGGCCGGCGCGTTGACGATGGTAACGCGCGTGCCGGAGCGCCGAACGCGGAAGGCGTCGGCGAACGGCCCGTCCTCGACGACGTAGACGTTCGGTCCGACGCGCGTGGCGTTCAGGCTCCCGACCAGCAGCGACTCCGTGTATCCGGTCGCGAACTCGCGCGCGTCGCGTTCGGTGTCCCACTCGGTCGCCCAAACGTAGCCGAACTCGCCGTCGCCGCTCCGGTACGGGACAAGTTCGTCGCCGCCCCACCCGGCCGTCGCCTCGGCCGTGTAGTTGTACCGCGAGTACTGGCCGACCTGCCGCCGGAGCGACGCTCTGTCTATCGCCCCGGTGTCCCAGAAGGCGGTGTAGAGGAACACCTCGCCGAGTCGGTCGGTCGGCCGGTCGCGGTCGAACCGCGACCACGCCGCCGCGGAGCGGTCCCGGACGGTCACGTCCGCCGGTCCCTCGTCGGGGTACGCCTCGGGATGGAGAATCTGCTCCGAGGTGACCGGCGCGTCCTCGTACGCGGCGTTCACGGCGTCCCACCCGCCGCGTTCTCGGAGGGTGCGGACGAACTCCGGTCCCTCGCTGTACGGCGCGTAGACGGTGAGGTAGACGCCGAAGTCGAAGTCGGACCCGCCGCCGGCCTCGGTGTCGGGCGTCGCAACGCACTCCCACTCGGCCGAACAGCGCTCGGCGTACAGCGCCTCGACGTAGTTGGCGTCCCCCTCCGAGAGGCCGTTCTCCGCGATGCGGCCGTCGTGCGTCGGCGGCGTCGACGCGAAGCCGAAGTGCTGGTCCTGCAGGGCGTGGACGAGTTCGTGCGCCAGCGTCGCCCGACTCATCGTCGGCGTGTCGCCGTCGCTGACGACGACGATGCGGTCGTCGCTCGGGGTGTAGTAGCCCGCGATGGCCCCGCCGTACAGTTGGTTGAGCACGTCGCTGAC
Source organism: Halogeometricum sp. S1BR25-6 (assembly GCF_031624495.1). Lineage (NCBI taxonomy): Archaea > Methanobacteriati > Methanobacteriota > Halobacteria > Halobacteriales > Haloferacaceae > Halogeometricum > Halogeometricum salsisoli. The sequence continues at coordinate 924,928 of NZ_JAMQOP010000002.1, forward strand.
CGACTCGTCCTCGCCGACGAGGAACGCCGCCTCGTACACCTGCTCGCGCCACGGGTCGGGAGAACTCTGAAAGACGCCCGACTCGCTGCGATACTGTTCTCGGCTCATGACTTCGACGGGCACCGACTCCCGGAACTCCAACCCGCGGATGTGTTCGACGCGGGCCATCGTCCGCGCGACGAACGCCTCGCGTTCGCTCTCGTTCAACCCGTCGGACTGGTCGACGTCGATGGACTCGTTGTACCAGTAGCCCGCCTCCCAGCCGATGCGGTCGGTCGGCGGGTCGTCGGGCCACGACCACGACGCCGGCATCGCCGAGGGGTCGGCGACGGGCGCCGCACACCCAGAGACGACGAGGAGAACCGCGAGGGCGACCGGGAGGAGCGCGGACTGCGAATCGTTCACACGGGAGAGTGGGAACGGTCGTAGAAAAGCGTTCCCGGCCGCCGACGAACCGACTCGCGGTTCGCGCCTCAGTTCCGCGGTCGGATGTCGTTCACGGCGTCGACGGTCGGTCCGTTGACGACGACGACGCGGGTGCCGTCCATCCGGACGCGGAAGGCGTCCGCGAACGGTCCGTCCTCGACGACCCACGTGTTTTCACCCCGCTCGGCCGCGCCGTGGGCGGCGAGGATGTTCAGGTACGCGTCGCGGAACTCCTGGGCGTCGCCCTCGGTGTCCCACTCGGTCACCCAGACGTAGCCGTACTCCTCGCCGCTCCCGGTCGATTTCTCGTACGGGAACAGGCGGTCGTTCGCCCACCCGTTCGACGGCACGGCGTCGTAGTTGTACGTGTCGTACCGGCTCTCCGTCTCGGCGATGCCCCGCACCGGAACGGTGTCGGCGTTCGCGGTGCGCGCTTGGTACCAGAACATCGTGAATATCGACGCCTCGCCGACCGTGTCGGAACCGCCCTGCCCCTGCTCGGAGAACGTCGACCAGCCGTTCGTCGCCCTGCTCCGATAGTCGATGGGAACCGGCTCCTCGTCGGTGGAGTGGATGGTCTGTTCGGTCGAGACGGGCGGGTTCCGCAGCATCTCGTCGAGGGCGTCCCAGCCGCCGCGTTCGATGACGTCGTGGACGTACACCGGGCCGTCTGAGTACGGCTGGAAGATGGTCAGGAAGATGCCGTAGTTGATCGAACCGCCCGACCCACCCGACCCGCCCGCCGCCGGGGTGGAGACGCACGTCCACTCGCCGCCGCACATGCTCGCGTAGCGGAGTTCGACGTACTTCGCGTCGCCCTCGATGGCGCCGTCGACGGCCAACTCGCCGTCCTGCGTCTCGGCGCTGTACTTCTCGCTCGTCAGGTCGTAGTGTTGGTCCTGAAGCGCGTGGGTGAGTTCGTGGACTAAGGTTGCGTTGTCGATGGTCGGCGACTCCGGCGAGTTCGTGATGACCGTGATGGCGTCGTCGCGCGGCGAGTAGAAGCCGGCGACCGAACTCCCCTGCGTTCCGCTGATGGCCTCCTGGCTGTCGTTGGATTCGCCGACGACGAACAGCGCCTCCCACACTTGATTGTTCCACTCGTCGAACGCCTCGGCGTTTGCGGACTGGTTCGCCGACCGGTTCGCCGACCGCTGGCGGTACTCGGCGCGAGTCAGCACGTCGACGGAGACGTTCTCGGTGAACTCCTCGTGGCGGAGGTACTCGACGCGCGCCATCGACCGCGCGATGTACCGGTCGAGTTCGGCGTCCGAGAGACCGTCGGACTGGTCGACGTCGATGGACTCGTTGTACCAGTAGCCCGCCTCCCACCCGAGGGGGTCGCCGTCGGGGTCCGAGAAGTTCGCGTCCGGCGAGGCGATATCCGAGGTGTCAGAGACGGCGCCCGCTCCATCGGCGAGGGAGGGTTCGTCCATCGGCGCCGCACAACCCGCGAGGACCAAGAGCAAAGAGAGGGAGACGGCGGCGATTCCGTGTCGCGGTAACATGGTATACCGTCCGGTCGGACCGCGTGCGGAAGTAGTTTTTTCCGGCCGAGGGGTCCGCGAACGCGCCGACGGGACCCGGCCGAGGTAGCGTTTTGGTGTCGGCGCCGGCTCGAACGGACATGAGCGAGAGCGAGTACGCCTTCGACCCCGACCGCACCGCCGTCGTCGTCGTCGACCTCCAGAACGGGTTCTGCGACCCGGAGGGAAGCCTGTACGCGCCGTCGAGCGAGGCCGTCGTCGACGACGCGGCCGCGCTGGTCGAAGACGCGCGCGAGGCGGGCGCCTCGATAGTGTACACGCGCGACGTCCACCCGCCCGAGCAGTTCGACGGCGCGCACTACTACGACGAGTTCGAGCGCTGGGGCGAACACGTCATCGAGGGGTCGTGGGAGGCTGAACTCGCCGACGGTCTGGACGTGCGCGCGGAGGACCACGTCGTCGCCAAGCACACCTACGACGCCTTCTACGAGACGGAACTGAACGGGTGGCTCCGCGCCCACGGAATAGACGACCTGCTGTTCTGCGGGACGCTGGCGAACGTCTGCGTCCTCCACACCGCCGGGAGCGCCGGTCTCAGGGATTACCGACCGGTGCTCGTCGAGGACGCCATCGGCGCCCTCGAGGACGACCACAAGGAGTACGCGCTGGACCACGCGGGATGGCTGTTCGGCGAGGTGACGACGCGCGAGACGGTTCGGTTCGAGTAGTTCGCTCAGTCGCGGAAGAGGCGGAACGCCCCCTGTCCGGTGGCGACGGCCTCCTCCTCGGTCGTCCCCTGCCAGCGCTCGAACGCCTCGTCGTCCTCCCGCACCCGGTCGGGTATCTGGCTGACCACGGTGACGGTGCTGACGCCGATGGTGCCGCCCGACCGGACCACCTCGGCCGTCGCCCGCAGGTCGCCCGCGGCGCGCCGGAGGTAGTTCACGTTCAGGTTCACCGTCGCCACGCCGCCGGTCAGCGGGTCGTCGAGCATCGTCCGCTGGGCGATGCCGCCCGCGGTGTCGAGGAGCGTCGCCGCGATGCCGCCGTGGACCGTCGGTGGGTCCGTCGTGTTCGTCAGTTTCTCGTCGTACGGCACGGTCATCACCGCCCGCCCCGGTTCGAGTTCGTTCACCTCGGTTCCTAACCACGAGAGGTAGCCGTGCTCCTCTTCGATGTACCGCTGGACGAACGAGACGGCGTCGTCCGGAAGCCCCTCGGCGTCGTCGCTCATGTACTTCTCCGCGACGCCGGAACGTATGTAGCCACCGGTGAGGAGTTTACAGTTTTTTCGCGCGGTGGAGCGTCGGAGGGTTCGTTCTCGGAGGGGTTCCGACGGCCGTCAGAGGCAACCGCGACCGGTCCGCAGCGAACGCATGAGCGACGAGGGCGGGGATGCCGACGGACCCGAGTACGACATCGACTTCCGCGAACACCCCGAGAAGTACGACATCGGCCGCGGCGAAGAGGGCGTGTTCAAAGTCGAACCGTACAAGTCCGAACTCCTCCCGCACTGGTCGTACGCCGACGAGGCGTCCGCCGAGGAGTCGGCCCGGGAGATATACAAGCGGTACGAAGACTACCGGGAGAACGGGGAGTTCGTCGGGATGGACATGGCGCGGAAGTACCTCCAGATGGGCTACACGCGGTCGATGCGCTACGCGAGGTATCCCGGCGGGCAGAAGTACGAAGAAGGGGAGGAGCGCGACCCCGAGGAGTGGGCCGACGAGGAGAAACGCGCCGCCGCGGTCGTCTTCGAGGAGTACCTCGAACGCGTTCGCGAGGACGAGCGGTATCAGAAGATGAAAGAGGAACACCGCGAGCGGCGGGGGTAGGCGACCGGCGCCGCGGCTACCCCAGTCGAACCGGGTCGTCGGTGTCGCGCACCGAGACGCGCACCTCCTCGCCGACGGCGAACTCGCGACCGGGACAGACGAGTTTCGCGCCGAACTCGGGGTCGACGGCGGCGAACAGCGAGAGGCCGGTGATTCGTTCGCCGTTCGCCAGCACTTCGACGTCGCGCCAGGCCACGTCCCGCCCCGTCGCCTCGCCGACGGGGTGTCCGAGAAAGGAGACGGAGTCGGGGTCGTCGGACCCCTCCGGCCCCGTTGCGCCGGCGTCCTCGTCCCCGCGGGTGAGAACGCCGCCGCCCGCGTAGTGGGCGAACCCGCCGTCGAGAACGCGGCCGTCGTCGGTCGCGATGCCCGCGAACGTCCTGCCCGGCGCGGGGTGCGCGGGCGCGTCGAGTAGCGCGTACGTCTCGGCCGTCTCGACGACGGTGCCGACGCCGTCCCACGCCAGCGGTTCGACGGAGACGTCGGCGACGACGGGGAGCGACCCGGAGGCGCGCCGGAGGTTCTGGTCGTGCCGTCGGAAGCCGACGTGGACGTGGTTGGCGACCCACGGCGCGAAGAAGCCCGAACGAATCATCGGTCCGAGCGAGTCGCCGACCTCGACGCGGTCGCCCGCCTCGACGGTCGGGTCGACGTGGAGGATTCGGGCGACGTACTCGCCGGAGTCGACCAGAATCAGGTACTCCGACTGGTGTGCGTACGGTTTCGGCGGCGCGCGGACGGTTCGCGTCTCCAACACCTCGCCGGCGACGGGCGAGAGTCCCTCGTTCGTCGCCGGATAGAGGTCGACGGCGCGCCCGCGGTCGTGCGCCGGGTACGGCGAGTTGTATAGCGAGAACCGGCGGTACCGGCGAAGCGTCGACTCGGGGAGCGTCACCGCCTCGGCCGCGTCGGTCGGCGGCGCGTCGGTCCGTCGCTCGCCGTCCCCGTTCATACCCGAACCGGGGGACCGAGAGGGCTTAGGCGCGTCGGGTCCTGTCTCGACCATGAGCGGCACAGACGCCGGTGCGACCGTCCGCGTCGTCCGCGGGCGCGCGACGACTCGGGAGGCCGACCGGACGGTGACGGAGCGTCTGCGCGAGGCGACCGGCGAGACGGGCGAACCGGGGTTCCGCGCGTGGACGCCGCACCGGCAGGTGGCGTTCGGTCGTCGCGACGCGCGCGCCGAAGGATACGACCGGGCCCGCGAGGCGGCCGAATCTCGCGGCTACCCGACCGTCGAGCGGAGCGTCGGCGGGCGCGCCGTCGCCTACACCGGCCGGACCGTGGCGTTCGCTTCCGCGGTCCCCGTCGGCGAGGGGCGAAACGGACTCGACGACCGCTACGAGACGGCGACGACGGCCGTCGTCCGCGCCCTCCGCGGCCTCGGCGTGGCCGCGCGACGAGGGGAACCCCCCGACTCGTTCTGCCCGGGCGCACACTCCGTGCAGGCGCACGGGAAGCTATGCGGCATCGCTCAGCGCGTCCGCCGCGACGCCGCCCTCGTCTCCGGCGTCGTCGTCGTCGCCGACCGCGAGGAGGTGGCGGCCGTCCTCGAACCCGTCTACGAGGCGCTGGGCGTGCCGTTCGACCCCGGTTCGGTCGGCAGCGTCGCGGGCGGCGGCGGTCCGGCCGACGCGGAGCGGGTCTGTCGCGCCCTCGAAGACGCCTTCGTCGGCGACGCGGGGCGACGGGTCGAGGCAGCGGACGAGGTCGGAGCGTAGCGACCGGACTCCGACGGCAACCGCGGGGCTTACCGTCCCCCGCGCGGGACGAACGGGTATGTCACTGCTCGTCACCGACGCGACGCTGGCCGACGGCCGCGTGCGCGACGTCCGAGTCGAAGGCGAGACCGTCGCCGCCGTCGAGGAGTCGCTCGACCCGCGCGAGAGCGACCGCGTCCTGAACGCCTCGGGGAAGATGCTGTTCCCGGGCGCCGTCGACCCGCACGTCCACTTCCGCGAACCCGGCTTCTCGCACAAGGAGACGTGGGCGTCCGGGTCCCGGAGCGCCGCCGCGGGCGGCGTCACCGTCGTCGCAGACCAACCGAACACGACGCCGCCGACCGTCTCGGGCGAGGCGTTCGACGGCAAGGAGGCGCTGGCGGCCGAGTCGGTCGTCGACTTCGGAATCAGCGGCGGCGTCACGCCCGAGTGGGACCCCGATTCGCTGTTCGACCGCCCGCTGTTCGCGCTGGGAGAGGTCTTCTTGGCCGACTCGACCGGCGATATGGGTATCGAGGCGGACCTGTTCGCCGACGCGGCCGAACGGGCCGCCGAGGCGGGCGTGACCGTGACCGTCCACGCCGAGGACGCAGACCTGTTCGACGAGTCGGCGCGGGACAGAGACGCCGGCGGGATGGGCCGAGCGGCCGACGCCGACGTGTGGAGCCAGTACCGCGCCGCGGAGGCGGAGGCGGCGGCCGTCGAACGCGCCGCCGAGGTGGGCGCCGAATCGGGCGCGGACGTCCACATCGCCCACACCAGCACGCCCGAGGGCGTCGACGCCGCGACGGCCGGCGGCGCGACGTGCGAGGTGACGCCGCACCACCTCTTTCTCTCGCGGGAGGACGCGACCGAACTGGGAACGTACGGCCGGATGAACCCCCCGCTCAGGAGCGAAGAGCGGCGCGTCGCGATGTGGAAGCGCCTCGTCGACGGCGAGATAGACGCCGTCGCCACCGACCACGCGCCGCACACGCGCGCCGAGAAGGACGTCGGCCTCTGGGACGCCCCGAGCGGCGTCCCCGGCGTGGAGACGATGCTACCGCTCCTGTTGGAACGGGCGCGGAGAGGCGAGATATCCTACGAACGCGTCCGCGACGTGACCGCCGCGAACGCCGCCGAGATATTCGACCTGCCGTCGAAAGGTCGAATCGAGGTCGGCGCCGACGCGGACCTCGTGCTGTTCGACCCCGAGAAGAGCCGAGAGATTCGCGGCGAAAACCTGCACTCGAACTGCGGGTGGACGCCGTTCGAGGGGATGCGCGGCGTCTTCCCCGAGACGACGGTCGTCCGCGGGCGTATCGTCTACGAGAAAGGGTCGTTCGAGGACGTGAACGGCGAGAACGTCCGCGACTGAGCGCGGCGAGGCGGGTGGGCGAACTGCCGGCGACTGCGAGTCCCGAGTCGGGTGCCGGACTGCCGCGGACGACTCGGGGCCGAAGCTATAGTAGCGTCTGCAACTGATTACTCATCCGACCGCACGACGGCTTGCGGTCGAGTGAGTGAAGACTTGCAGCCGCTACTATACGTCACGACGGGGGGTGGCCCCGTCCTCCCTTATGAACTTACGCGAGAAGCACACCGAGCGTCGCCGCCGCGGCCATCACGCCCGCGCCGAACCCGCCGACGCGGGCCATCGCCCGACGGAAGTTCGCTCCGGTCCGAGCTAATCCGGCGTCGGGACGTCGACGCCCCGACCCGACTCCCCGGGCGGCGAATACCGCCCCCGACCAGCCGAGGAATCCGACGCCGAAGAACAGGGCGCCGAACAGGATTGCCGTGTCCGCGCCGTCGGCGACGCCGGAGAACGCGGCGGCGACGACGAGGGCCGCGACGCCGGCGAGGAGGCCGACGAGGAACGCCCCGCCGGCGACGCGCGCGCTACGAGGGAACGGTACCATGGTTTGAACTCCCCATCCTCGCGTCCAAATACGTTCCCACTTCGTCCGGAGCGGGAACGTTTTCGTCTCCCGCGGGCCGAAACGAGAGCGTGGACGAACCGAACCGGAGACCCGACCGCGGGCGAAGTTCGTCCGAGTCGCACCCGCGTTCCGACGCGCGGGCGTTCTGGGACGCCGTCGTCGACGAGATGGAGGTGACGGCGGCAGCGTACCGCGACGCCGGGTGGGCCGTCACCGAACTCCACCCCGGCGAGGTGCGGCCGGTGCCGGCGTACCTCGACACCGGCGGGACGGACCGCACCGGACTCGACGTGCTGGTCCCCGCCGAGGAGTTCGAAACGGTCCAGCGCCTGGTGGAGGCGAGAAGCTTCGACGCCCACGACGCGTCTCGCGTCGCGGACGGAGAGACGGTGTTCGCCGTGGTCGTGATGCGGGACGGGTCGGCCGCCGAGGCCGTCGCGGTTCCGGTGTACTACGCGTCGGCGGCCGCGGCACCGATGCTCGAACGGGTCGACGCGCACGGCGAACTGCATCTGTCCGTGCGGTCGCCGTCGGCCGACGGGCGGGTCGAGTTCGCGCTGGAGAACCTAGAGTCACCGCTGTTCGACGGGGAGTGACCGGAGGAGGAGTCTCGCTCAGTCGGCGCCGTCGGCGCCGGCGTCCGCGCCCTCGGACTCGGACTCGGACTGCGCCGTCTCCTCGCGCCGCAGGTCGGCGCTGGCGTCGCGCACCTCGCGCATGACGCTGGAGATGCGCTCTTCGGCTTCGAGTTCGTCCTCCACCGAGAGGTCGACGCCCTCGACTTCGAGGAGGAACTTCGCCACCTCGGTCACCTCGTACATCAACTCGTCCAGTTCCTCCGCCGTGAAGAAGCCCGACATCGCGCCGTAGAGGAACGTCGCGCCCGCCTTCTGCACCTTCCCTTCGAACGACGAACGGGCCTGATTGACCGCCTGCGGCGAGTAGGTGTCCGTCATGAACGGGACGAGTTCGGGAAGGTTCTCGCCGATTTTCGTCATTTCGACGCCCGTCTCCGTCCGAAAGTCAGAGCAGAGGCGCGCGATAGCCCACTCGCGGGCGGTGATGTACGTCCGGTCGCGCAGGAACTCGTTGACCCGGTCGTACTGCGCGCCGTCCATCTTCTTGAAGCGCGCGTACTTCTGCACGTCGCGCGGAATCTCGGGGTCGGCCGCCCCCTCGGAGGCGGACCCCTCGGCGGGGTCGCCGCCGGCGTCCGCCGTCGCCTCCGCCCGCTCAGTCGCTCCGGTCGTCGATTCCGACTCCGATTTCGACTCCGACTCCGACTCGGACGCTGCGTCGCTCCCCGTCTCCTCCGTCCCCCCCGCCTCGGCGCCGGGCCGGTCCTCGCGGTCCGCCGCCGTCGGGTCGTCCTCGGTCATACCGCGGGGTATCCTTGCGCGGCGGAAAAGCGTTCCGTCGGCGACGCCGGGCGGTCGGTCGCCCCGAACGCCGCCGCGGACGGGGAACTGTTTTTTACCGCGGCCGCGACACCACGTCCCATGAAGGTGCTCTTGGGCGTCGGCGGGAGCGAGGACTCGATACGGGCCGTCGAGCAGACCGTCTCGCGGGCGGCCGCGGCGGGCGACGAGTTGACCGTCGCCGTCGTCGAGAACGACGACTCCGACCGGACGCGCGAAGAAATCGAGGCGCGAGTCGAGGAGATTCTCGCCGACGCGGGCGTCGAAGCCGAGATACGTCACTTGGAGGGCGACCCCGGCAGCAGACTGGTCGACACCGCAGAGGAGGAGGACTTCGAACAGATCGTCATCGGAGGCGGGCAGACGAGTCCGATGGGGAAGATAAACCTCGGGAGCATCGCGGAGTTCGTCCTCCTGAACTCCCACGTGACGGTGTCTCTGGTCCGATGAGCGAGTCACGCCGCTACCCCGACGAGGTCGCCGGCCCGTTCCAGGCCCCGCCGTTCACGTTCGAGGACCGCGAGGGGCGCGACATCGAGATTCGACCCCACGACGGGAGCGACGAGGAGTTCGAGGCGTTGGTGGAGATGTACACCGCGTTCGACCCGGCCGACCGCGCGCAGGGCATCCCGCCGGGCCAGGAGCGCCGCATCCGCGATTGGCTGGACAACATCCTCGGAGAGGGCTGTCTGAACGTCGTCGCGTGGGACGGCGAGGACGCCGCCGGGCACGCGACGCTCGTCCCCGACGGCGACGCCTCCGAACTCGCCATCTTCGTGCTGCAGGCGTACCAGGAGGCCGGAATCGGGACGTACCTCATGGAGGTGCTGTTGGGCCACGGCGCGGAGAACGGCGTGGAGAAAGTGTGGCTGACCGTCGAGCGGTGGAACCGCGCGGCCGTCAGCCTCTACAAGAAGATGGGGTTCGAGACGAGCGATTCGGAGAGCTTCGAGTTGGAGATGACGCTCCGCCTCGCCGAGGCCGAGTAGCGGAGAGAGCGCGACGCCTACACCGACAGCACGGGTTGGCTAGCGTACAGGAGGACGTACTCGGCGGCCTTCGCCAGCACTTCTCCGGGGTCGCCCGACATCGGTTCGCGCGGGACGACGATGAAGTCCGCACTCAGCGCCTCGGCCGTGTCGAGGATGACGCTGCCCGGGTGGCGGAGTTTCGACTGCGTGGAGAAGCCGTAGGCGACCGAGGTGGCGACGTCGACGCCGTAGCGCGCGGCGAAGTCGTCGGCGGTCCGTTCGATGGCCGCGCTGTCGGCCGCGACGTCCTCTTCGTCCACGGCGCCGTTCTCGATGGCGCGGACCACGTCCTCGCCGAGGACGTGGACGGCGTGGACCGTCGCGTCGTACTTGGCGGCGACGGCGGTGGCGTGTTCGACGGCGCTCGTGGACTCCTCGCTCCGGTCGACCGGGACGAGGACGAGATTCACGTCCAACGGACGGCGGTCAGTCATACGGGAGGATGAGACGGCCGCCGTCAAAAAGACCTACCCCGCGGGCTGGCGGTTCGGACGCGCGGTCAAGCGAGGACCCGCGGACGCGACTATGGTTTTAAGCCGCCCACCGCCGTAGCGCCGCGCATGTTCGACACCATCGTCATCGCGACGGACGGGTCCGAGAGCGTCCGCCGGGCCGTCGGCGTCGCACTCGACCTCGCCGACCGGTTCGACGCGTCGGTCCACGCGCTGTACGTCGTCGACGCAGGCGAGGTGGACTCCTCGCCGGACCGACTCCGCGAGGAGATGCGCGAGGCCCTGACCGAACGCGGCGAACGCGCCCTCTCGGAGGTCGAAACCGAGACCGACCGGCCGGTGACGACGGCCGTTCGGGAGGGGCGCCCGGCCACCGTCGTCGGCGACTACGCCCGCGAGGTGGACGCCGACGCGGTGGCGATGGGGACGCGCGGCCGACACGGCGAGAACCGCTTTCTCATCGGCTCCGTCGCCGAACGCGTTGTCCGCACCTGTCCGGTCCCGGTGCTGACCGTCCGGCAGTTGGCGAAGGACGAAGAGGGGCCGACCGGGACGCCCGAGTCTGTCTGAGCAAGCGCACGCGGGGAACCGTCCGTCACTCCGGGGACACGTCGCCATCGGCGGCCGACTCGTTCGGGAGACACAGCGACCGCGCGACGACGTGCAGCAGTCCGCACCCGACGCCGACGAGCGCGAGCGACCGGAGGAGACGGATTTCGCCGCCGTACCGGGCGTGCGCGTAACCGGCGAGGACCGCTACGGCCGCGAGGGCGAGGAGCGCCCGCGTCGCGCCGAGCGTGAACCGGTCGACGCTCGGTATCGACAGGGCGCGGTAGCGGGCGAGTTTCCCGACGGTGTCGAGTCCGAACGCCCCGGCGATGATGAGGACGCCGCCCCAGACGACGGCGCCGATGTCGACGGCCGCGCCGAGGGCGAGCCAGCACGCCCCGCCGGACAGGACGAGGCGACCACGCCCCTCGACGAAGCGCGGGTCGATTCGAGCCGCCGGGTCGTCGTCGGTCGTCCGGGCCGCGTCTGTCTCGGTCATGGTGTGGGACGGCGCTCGGGGACGCGGGGAGTCCGAGGCGGCGTCGGCGGTCCGTCTCGGAGCGGTCGCGTCCGTCGTCTCGACACGCGGCGGCGCGGGGGATGAACGCTGCTATGAGCGGTACGGAGCGGTACGTACGGCTCACCAGTCGCCGCTCGTCGCTCGTCACCGGAGACACCCAGTAGCGGAGACCACCGACTCTTTCACCCCCGCTCCCCTCGCCCCGGTATGGAAGACGAACTCATCGACAGTTCCCGCCTGTCGCTCTCGCGGAAGTCGCAGTTGCCCGGTGCGGGCTTTTTCTACCCGGACTCGCTGGACGAGGACCGCGCCGAAGAGCGGGTCGCGGAGGCCGTCGAGGACGCCGAGGCCGTCGTTATCGCCGACACCGACGCCGACGGACTCGGCTGCGTCGCGCTGATTCGGGAGATGTACGGCGCCGCCCTCGACGCGGCGACGTTCGAGGACGAGGTGGCCCGCCGCGTCGAGCGCTGGGAGTCGGAGGGGCCGATGGACGACGAGGAGGAGGCCGAGGCGGAGGAGGTCGACGAGGACCCGCCGAAGTCGACCGTCGCGCTGGTCGGCGCGGGACCGTACTCGCTGGACGAGGCGCTCGAACGGGTCGCCGAGTACGCCCCCGAGGATATCGACGCCTACGTCTGCGACCTCTGTCCGGACGAGTACGAGTGGGTCGAAGACGAGTTGGACGCCCTGCTGGACCGCGCGTCGTCGGTGTCGTGGTACGACCACCACCAGTGGGACGAAGAGGCCGCCGCGGCCGTCCGCGAAGCGGGCGTCGACCTGGTGGTCGGCGAGTCCGACGAGGAGTGCTCGACGGACGTGACGCTGCGCTCGTTGGACTACGAGTTCGGCGAGCGGTGGGCCGAACTCGCGGAAGTGACCCGCGACCACGACCTGTGGCTGAAGGAGGACGAGCGGAGCGACGACCTCTCGGATTACGCCTACTGGGTCAGCCCCGAGGAGTACGTCACCGTCGTCGGCGCCTACGGCGTCGACCTGCCCGGGATAGTCGAGCAGTTCGTCGAACTCCGGCGCGTGGAGAAAGAGGAACTCATCGACGCCGCCCTCGACCGCGCGGAGATGAAGCGCGTCGGTCCGTGGACGGTCGGCGTCACCTACGGCCGGTGCTCGCAGAACGAGGTGGCCGAGGGCCTGCGCGAACGCGGGGCCGACGCCTCAGTCGTCGTCAAACCGGCCGGCAGCGCCAGCATCCGCGGCTCCGACGACTTCGAGCGCGCCCACGAGGTAGCCCGACAGGTGAACGGCGGCGGCCACCCGAAGGCCGCGGGCTGTAAACCGGACATCTACGACGACATGCTCGACTACGCGCACCACTGGACGACGAACGGCGCGGCGACGAAGCGCGTCATCCTCGCGGCGTTCGAGCGGGTGGCCGAAGCGGTCGAGGAAGAGGCGGACGAGGACGAGGGCGTCGACACGGAGCGGTAAACGTCGAACCGGCTCCCTCGACGCCTTATCGCTGCGAGTCGCGGAGGATGAACGGGCCGATGGCGAGGGTCCGCTTCGCGATGGTCGCGATACGCGCGATGTAGGAGATGAGGAGCAGGAAGGGAAGCGACGTGATGGCGAACGCCGCGGAGGTCACCCAGATGAGGTTCGGGACGCCGAGCACCGTTCCCGAGAGCGCGCTCCCGCCGAGGTACGTCGTCACGAACCCGGCGGTGATGAGCGCGGGTACGGAGAGATAGAGGATGTTCTGCGAGAGGCTGATGAGTTCCCACTCGAAGTACAGCGTCTTGATGTGCTCGCGGGCGGGGCCGAACATCGAGAGCACGGTCTTCAGGTCGTCGAGTACCATCTCCGTCTCCTGACTGATGGCGTCCCTGTGTTCGTTCGCGATGCGTTCGATCTGGAACACCTTCCAGCCGTAGTTGTAGTCGAGGGCCGCGGAGACGACGGTGTAGGAACCGAACTTCCGCCCTTCGAGTTTGTCTTCGGCGGCGTCGGCGTTCTCCACGAGGCTGTTCGTGAACTCGTCGACCTCGCCGCGGAGGTCCTCGCTGTCGCTGTCGGCGACCGATTCGCGGAGGTCCTTCGCGTAGTCCCTGCTCTCTAAGATGATCGCCCGGAGGAACGCCGAGGGGTCGGCGGGCGTCGGCGACCCGATCATCTCCTGGGTGTACTCCCGGAAGTCCATCGTGTTGCTCATCCGCTCGCGCTGGTCGCCGAGCGGACCGTTCTCCTGGGAGATGATTATCTGCGAGATGGTCAGCGTGAGCGTGACGCCGGTGATGATGGCGCTGATCATCGTCGAGAACACCGTCTCGACGGTGTCGGCGGTCAGGGCGTCCGTGAGGTAGTACTGGTAGTAGAACGTCCCCCCGAAGACGAAGACGCCGAAGATGAGGAGCGCAAGCATCGTCGTGATGAGGAGTCGACTGCCGTCGAGCACCAGCCACGTCTTGACGCGCGTCTCGCCGCTGCGTTCGCGCATCGTGTTCGCGGTTCCGATGTCGTCGACGCTCGACTGGTTGAGATTCGGGTCCTCCGCGCGAGTGTCGATGGTGTCCGAGGAGTCGTCACTCATCGCGGCATCGCCTCGCAGCGCTCTCGTCTGTGTTCGTCCATGGCGATAGAAGTCAGTAGAGTTCTCACCGGTGAGCGGCTTTACCGTTGTCGCTCAGGCACCGTTCGCCGGTTCTTTTCGAATATAATCGGAGTCTCATATTACGGTCGAAGGAGTGATATAAGCGTCCCGTGAAAGGGAGAGGGAATGAATTCGAATCGGCGACTGTGCGCCGTTGCTGCCGTCGCGTTGCTGGTCGTCACCGCGGGATGTCTCACGGTGAGTCCGTCGATCAGTTCGGCCGACGACTCGGCGGTGTTCGAGCGGGTCTCGACGGTCAGCGAGTGGGGGACCGCGTCGGTACAGGGGTCGGTGACGCTCACTCCCACGGCGACGACCGAGATGGGCGTCACGCGCCTCAACGTCATCACGTCGGGCGGGAAGTCCTTCTACACGACGACGGTGGACGCCGGCCAGACGTCCGTCTCCCTCCCGATACCGACCGAGACGCGGTCGCAGATCGTGGCGGTGAACACCGTCAACGGAACCGTCGTGGAGACGTACAACGTGACCGTCGACGGGACCAGATATCCGTAGGCGCAGAGGCGTCCGGTCGGAGTAGCTATCCGCCTCCGGCCGCACGTTCGGACGTGAACCGACGGAGAGACGACCGCTGGGAGTACGAGACGCTTCGGGTGCCGCGCGAGGCGCTAAAAAAGGAGTCCGCGAACCCGAAAGACGAAATAAACGAGTTGGCCGCCGAGGGCTGGCGACTCGTCGAGACGATAGACTACACCGGCGGCGGAACCAAGTTTCTGATCTTCGAGCGCCCCGCCCGCGACTCGTCCGATCCCGATTCCGAGTGAGACGTCGGGGTCGCCGCTACTCGTCCGCGTGGACGGGTTCGGTGCCGCCGGGTTGCACGCCCGTCTCCTCCTCCTCGTCGACGACCCACTTGTCCGAGTAGTTCGCGCCGCAGGCGCAGTGGGCGTAGGCGTGGATTACCTCGCCGCGGGCGTAGAGGCCGCCGACCTCCTCGTTCTCCGCCTCTGAGAAGGCGAAGATGAACTCGGTGCGGTGGTCCTCACCGTCGTCGCCTTCGCCCTCCTCCCCCGCCTCCGGGCACTCGCCGCCGCCGAGGTCGCGGTGGACGTGACCGTCCCGTTCCATCGCCGTGCGCGAGAACTCCATGGCGTCCATCCCGGTGCCGGCGGAGAACGCGCTCCGACCGTCGTCGCCGTCGACGACGAGCACGTAGCCGTCCTCGACTTCCTCGCCCAGACGGCGAAGCTTCCCGTCGCTGTCGAGGTACTCGTCGGTCAGAAACAGCGCCACGTCCTCGTGGCGGTCGCCCGCGAGGAACTCGTCGAGTTTGCTCATAGGGGGAGAATGCCGACGGAGCGATAAAAGTCGCCTGCACTCCGTTTCGTCCCCGTCCGTTCGCGCCGCACCGCCCGACCTCTCGGGCCGCCTCACCTCACTCGTCGCGTCCGAGCGACTCGGCGATGTCCGCCAGCGACTCGTTCGGCCGGTCGGGGACGGTGTAGACGACGCGCTTGCCGGGTTCGCGCACGCCGTAGCAGTAGCCCGCGTCGAGTTCGTCGACTTCGACGGCCGACCCGGGGCCGCGGCCCGTCTTCTCGCACCACTCGACGAGGCGATTCTCGCCGTCGCCGGGCGTCCGCGCGAGGCGCTTGTTGTCGTAGGCGCCGCGGAGGAGACGGCCGGAACTGTCGGCGACGACGCGGGCGTGGTATAGGTCGCCGCCGAGGGAGAGGCGGATCAGGTCGCCGTCCGCGACGGCCGCCTCGTCCGGGAGGCGGAGGCAGGGACGGCGAGTGCCGCCGCTACGCGCGATTTTCGCGCGGTGCGACGACACCGAGTCGTGGTCGCTGGGGACGCGTTCCGACACGGTGGGGGGCGGTTACTCTTCGTCGTCTTCGGCGTCCTCGTCCGCGTCGCCCTCGCCGAGAGCGTCGGCCACGTCGCCGCCGTCAGTGACCTTGACGTTGACCTGCGCCGTCTCGTCGGAGACCTGCCGACCGCGGACGGTGACGCGCTTTCGCTCGCCGTCGCGAGAGGGCTTGTACCCGACGCCGCCCTCGAGGAGGAGTTCCTTGAGGTCGGAACCGGCGACGTTCGCGCGCATCGGACGGCCCGCCTCGTCGGACCCGCCCGTGATTTCGAGCGTGAAGCCGTCGAGGCCGACGGCGCCGCCGTCGACTTCGTCGCCGATGTCTCGGCCGAGGAATCGGTTCGCGTCCTGTCCGTCGACCTCGAACTGGTGGGTGTCACCCGCGTCGGGGTCGGAGACGACAACCTGGAATTCTGCCATGGGTGGATTCAAACGACAGCCGGTAAAAAGTACGTCGAAAGATCCTGCGCCGTCTCAGACGCGGTTCGTGCGTCGAGTGAACGTGTAATGTGGGAATAGATAACATTGAACACGAAGAGGCGCGTATACTCCGTATGGGCGAACCGTTCGATAGGTCTCGGTGGTACGAGTGTACGAGTTGCAACTTCCGGTCCGAACCGGGCGACCCGACGACGATGTGCCCGCGGTGCGGCAGACAGATGCACAACGTGTCTCGCGCGCAGGAGTGAGATACGGTCCGCCGCGCGGGGGTCCGTCGGGTGGTCACCGGCCCGAACTCAGCGCTCGAACCCCTGCTCCCAGCGGAAGACGCCGTCTCGCTGAACGACCTCTCCGTCGACTTCGATGCGCGAGTCCTCGCTCACGTCCGTAATCATGTCGACGTGGACGGCCGAGTCGTTACCCGCCTCGCCCTCGGGGAGGCAGGCGTCGTAGGCGCGGCCGACCGCGAGGTGGACGGTATCGCCCATCTTCTCGTCGAAGAGGATACTGTCGGTGAAGCGGTCGATGCCGCGGTTCATCCCGATGCCGAGTTCGCCGAGACGGCGCGCCCCCTCGTCGGTGTCGAGGACGTCGCCGAGGGCCGCCTCGCCCGACTCGGCCGCGAAGTCGGTCACCTCACCGTCCTCGAACGTCAGGCGGACGTCCCGAACGCGCGTGCCGTTGATGGTCATCGGCACGTCGAAGAACGCCTCGCCCTCGGGGTCGTACGGCGCGGTGAACACCTCTCCGGAGGGCAGATTGTGCGAGTCGTAGGCGACGGAGGCGGCGGAGTTGACCGCGGTGCGGCCCTCGATGGACATCGTGAGGTCGGTGGTGCGAGACGGTCCAGTACTACCGTCTCGTTCGGTGGTCTCCTCTTTCACGAGTCTGACCTCGGACCCCTCGTCGAGCACTTCTTTCATCTCCGCCATCTCCTCGGCCAGCGCCTCCCAGTCGCGGAGGACGGCGTCGTAGACGAACTCGCGGTACTCCTCGTACGACATCCCGGCCTGCTGGGCGAGCGACCGGGTCGGGTGGACCGTCGACACCCAGTCGGTGTTCATGCGCGCCTCGCGGACCGATTCGGCGGCGCGAGCGGCGGCCTGCCGCGTCTCGCCGGGGACGTCGGCGGTGGCGAACGTGTTGCGGCCGCCGCCGAGGAAGAGGACCGAATCGGCGTTCTCGTAGAGGGCGAGTTCGTGTCCGGCCGTCTCGAACTCCCCGTCGTGCGCGCGGAGGTAGGCGCGAGAGACTTCGTCGGAGGCGTACGTGGTGACGACGTTCGCGCCGCGGTCGCCCAGTTTCTCGGCGACGGCGACGGCGAGTTCGTGCGCGCCCTCCGCGACGCTCACGACCACGTCGTCGCCGGCGTCGATGCGGGCGCTCCAGTCGACGAGCACCTCGGCGTGCTCTCGGATTTTCGGGTCCATGGCGGCGGTTCGGCGGGGAGGCAAAAAACGGTCGCGTCTGCGGGAGAGGGGTGTGACCGCGGCCTCACTCCAACAGGTCGAGGAGGGCGTCGAACTCGCGGGCGTAGGCGGCCAGCACGTGCTCGAAGGTGACGATGCCGACGTACTGGTCGTCGTCGTCGACGACGACGGCCTCTCGGACGCCCTCCCGACCGAAGACGGCGACGAGGTCCGCGCGCGTCGCGGCGCGCCGAATCGTCACCGGGTCGTTTTCCAGAAGGTCGCCGACGAACTCCTCGCGTAAGTCGTCGCCGGCGACGACGGCCCGACCGAGCGTCGCCGGGGTGACGACGCCGAGCGGACGGTCCTCGTCGAGGACGACGACGGCGTCGTCGCCACCTCGACGCATCGCCGCCGCGACGTCCGCGACGGGCGTGTCCGGTGCAGCGGTCGGTGCGTCGGTTCTGAGGAGTTCGTCGAGCATCGTTCGTGAGATACAGTGGCACGGTACATAGGCGCGTCGGGGGGTGTCGGGGGCGAGACAGAAACGAACCGACGGAGACGGGCGGCGGAGGCCGGGAGGAGAGCGCGTCCGTCGAATCGGAACCACTACCTCCCCCGCGGATGGACGCCAACGCATGCAGATAGGTGTCGTCGGACTCGGGCGGATGGGACAGATAGTCGTGAACCGCGTGCTCGACGCCGGACACGACGTGGTGGCGTTCGACCTCTCGGAGGAGGCGACGGCCGCCGCGGCCGGGGCGGGAGCGACGGCCGCCGACAGCCTCGAAGACCTCGCGGACCGACTCGGCGAGGAGAAGCGAATCTGGCTCATGGTGCCGGCGGGCGACGCGGTGGACGCGACGCTCGACGAACTCGGACCGCACCTCGGCGCCGACGACGTCGTCGTCGACGGCGGCAACTCTCACTTCGAGGCGTCGGTCCGCCGCGCGGAAACGGTCGAAGCGGCCTACCTCGACTGCGGCACCTCCGGCGGGCCGGCGGGCGCCGAACTCGGCTTCTCGCTCATGGTCGGCGGCCCCGAGTGGGCCTACGAGGCGATGACGCCCGTCTTCGACGCCGTGGCGACCGGGCCGGACGGGCACGACCGGATGGGGGCGGTCGGGTCGGGTCACTACGTGAAGATGGTCCACAACGGCGTCGAGTACGCCCTCATGCAGGCGTACGGCGAGGGCTTCGAGTTGCTGGCGAACGGCCGCTACGACCTCAACCTCGAATCCGTCGCGAAGACGTGGAACAACGGCGCGGTCATCCGCTCGTGGCTGCTGGAACTCTGCGAGGAGGCCTTCCGGGAGGAGGGGGCGGACCTCGGAACCGTCGCCGACCACGTCTCGGGCGGGTCGACGGGCACGTGGACGGTGCAGGAGGCGCTCGAACAGGAGGTGCCGGTGCCGCTCATCTACCAGGCACTCGCCGAGCGCTTCGGAAGCCGCGACGACGCGCGATTCTCGCGCCGGTTGGCGAACCGCCTGCGCTACGGGTTCGGCCGGCACGAAATCGTCCGGGAGGAGTGAGTCGGGGACCCCGGCGGCGACGCCCCGCTACGCCCCGCCGCGCTTTTCCACCCGAAACACGCGCGTCTCGGGGATGTAAATTGAGACGGGCGTCTCGCCCTGCTGTCGAATCACCCACGCGCGGCGGGTTTTGTCGTACTCGACGGTCTCCGCCTCGTACTCGACCACGCCCGACCCGTCGTCGTACACGATTTTCGCCATGACGGGGAGACGACGAGCGACGAGAAAACCGTTCGGTCGGGGACGCCCCGCCCGGCGCCGCGAATCAGGAAGGCTTTCCGCCGGACGCGTCTGAAACGAGACGTGCTCTTCGGTCTCGCCGCGTCCACGATGGTTCTGTTCGCCGTCGTCGGGTTCCTCGCCGGCGTCGGCATCACGGCCATCGGTCCGGGCGGCGTCTTCATCACCATCGCGCTCGCGCTGACGGCCGCGTCGCCCGCGGTCGTTGCGGGGACGGCCGGGGCGACGAACATCGCGGCGGGGCTGCTCGGCACCGCGGTGTACGTCCGCTCGGGCGAACTCCGAACCGCGGCGGGAACGCGGATGGCCGTCGCGCTCAGCGTTCCGGGCGGAATCGGCGCCCTCGTCGGCAAGCGAATCAACGCGCTCGTCTCCGCCGCGGAGTTCTCCGTCCTGCTCGGCGCGTTCGTCGTCTTCGCCGGCCTGCTGACGTGGTATCGGGAGCGCTACGGCGCCGGTCGGGCGTCCGTCGACCCCACTACCCGGTCGGGAGCGCTGGCCGTCGGCGTCGTCGGGTTCGCCGTCGGCGTCCCCGGCGGCCTGCTCGGCGTGGGCGGTCCGGTGCTGGCCGTGCCGCTGCTGATAGCGCTCGGCGTTCCCCTGCTGCCGGCGGTGGCGGCCGCGCAGGTGCAGTCGGTGTTCGTCGCCGCCCCGGCGACGGCCGCCTACCTCCTCGACGGTGCGGTGTCGGTGCCGCTGGTCGCGCTCATCGCCGTGCCCGAACTCGCGGGCATCGTCGTTGGATGGGGCGTGGCGCGACGGATCGAACCCCGGATACTGAAAATCGCGCTCGGCGGCGTGCTCGTGGCGCTCGGAGTGTACCTGATGGTCTGACGCCGCCCGCGGCGTCCCCGCGCCGCCCCTTTTACTCCTCGTCGGCGTCGTCCCCCATCGAAAGTCCACTCACGGTGGCGTCGGACCCGTCGTACGGCTTCGGCGGGAGGCCGGTCCGCGAGAGTCGACGGGGAGAGTCGGCGGTTCGCGCCCGCAGGCGCGTTCGCACGTGTCGGCCGAGCGCGGAACGCGCGCTCCGGACGGACTGTATGCACGAGGCGAGTTGCATCGTTCGTCCGAACCTCGCTGCGGTCCCTACGAGAATCTGTCGGACGAACGCGCCGCGACGCCGCGTCGACATGGGCGACGCTCCGTCGACGGGTCCGCCGACGGCCGACGGCCCGATGCTCACCCGAAGAGCACGTACGCCCCGGACAGGACGAGGGCGACCGAGAGCGCCAGCGAGAGCGGGCGCTCCGGGAGGACGTGGGCGACCCGCCAGCCGAGGGCCGCGCCCGCGAGTTCCGGGAGGCCGACGGCGAGGACGAGGGCGGGTTCGACGGCGCCGCGGAGCGCGAACCCCGCGGCGCCGACAAAGGAGAGCAGCCCCGAGACGACCTGTCCGACGCCGATGGCGACGAGCAGCGGAACCCCCAACAGCACGAGGGCGGGCACGACGGCGGCGAGGCCGCCGATGCCGAGCAGGCCGCTAACGAGGCCGACGACGGCGCCGATGGCGACGAACGACGCCCGTCCGGTCGCCGTCTCCGGGTCCACCTCGACGACCGACGGGAGACCCACCAGTTCGCGGTAGGCGACGACGCCCCCGACGACCGCGACCGCCGCGCCGAACAGCGTCTCGACGGTGGCGGTGGGGAGCCAATCGTTGAGGAGGACCCCGCCGAGGACGCCGACGCCGCTGCCGACGCCGAGGAGCGCCGCGAGCCGACGGCCCCCACCCCGCAGTTCGCCCGAACGAACGTAGGAGTAGCTTCCGAGCGCGCCGGTCGCCGCGAACGTCGCGAGCGCGGTGCCGGCGACGGCCTCCGAGGGGAGGTCCGTGAACGCGTAGAGCGCGGCGGTGACGAAGACGCCGCCGACGCCGATACCGGTGTTCCCGACGCCCGCGAGGAAGGCGACGACGACGAGCGACGCGAGAACCGGGGGAGAAAGCGAGGCGACCATCGGGAGGAGTTGCGGCGTGCGCCGGGAAAATCCGACGGCGGGTGGCCGTCGAATCGACTGAGAGCGGCTGAGAGTCACTCGCACGTCCGTCAGCCCACGGATTTAACCGTATCAAGCGAGATTATATTTTGTAGTGATTTCGCGGGAATATATGCGATTCGTGAGTCGTAGCGCCGAGCGTCTGCGCCGTCGACCCTCGCTCCACCGATGGTCGCCGCGTGGCGGACGCCAAATCAAACGCCGTCGGGGGACGGCGCGGAAACAGCGGGGGAGCTGAGATGGGGGCGACTTCGCAGGGCAGACTGCGAGACACCGTGAGCGGCTTCTTCCAAGAGTACGGGCTCGCGTTCGTCATGGTGGCGAGCTACTTCGGCTCCGGGTCCGTCTTCATCGCCTCCTCGGCCGGCGTCCGGTACGGCTACACCCTCGCGTGGGCCGTCGTCGGCGCCGCGCTGCTGGGCTTCATGGGACAGGACATGAGCGCCCGACTGGGTATCTTCGGCGAGTCGCTGATGTCGTTCATCCGGTCGAAACTCGGACAGACCGGCGCGCTCGTCGTCGCGGTGCTGCTCTCCGTCGGCTGTGTGGCGTGGGCGCTCGAACTCACAGCCGCCGTCGGCAAGGGCATCTCCATCCTCATGGGCGGCGCCGTCGGCTGGATGCCGCTGGCCGTCCTCACCGGTCTGGCCGCCATCGTCACGGGCGTTCTCAACTACGAGGGCATCGAGCGCGTCATGACGGCGATGATGCTCGGTCTCCTCGTCATCTACCTCGTCGTCGCCGGCGCGAGCCAACCCGACGTCGGCGCGCTGGCGTCCGGGTTCGTCCCCGCGCTCGGTACGTTCGGAGAGGCGGCCGTGCTCACGTCCGCCGCCGGCATCGTCGGCACGACGGCGCTGTGGCCGAACTTCTTCCTCGAATCCAACCTCGTCTCCGAGAAGGGATGGACGGAGAAGGCCGACGTCTCGACGATGCGACGCGACCTCGGAATCGGCTACACGGTCGGCGGCGTCACGACCATCGCCATCCTCGTCGCCGCCGCGGCGGTGCTCCGGCCGGCCGGCTACACGTCCTTGGAGACGTTCATCACCCCCGGTCGCGCGCTCGCCGACGTGCTCGGCCAGTGGGCGATGACGCTGTTCCTGCTCGGCGCCGTCGCGGCCGCGTTCAACAGCATCATCCCCATCATGTGGGCGCCCGCGTACATGATCCAGAACGCCCGCGGGAAGGACGTCGACAGCGCGAGCCGGGACTTCAAGATCATCTACGCCATCGGAACGGGAATCGGCTGTCTGTCGCCGCTGGTCACGATATTCTTCGGGCTGAGCGTCGTCGACATGATCCTCCTGTTCCCGGCGTACAACGGTATCGTCGGGCTTCCGGTGACGGTCATCTTCCTCTTCTGGGCGCTCAACGACTCGGAGACGATGGGCGAAGAGACGAACAGTCTCGCGCTGACGGCCGCGAACCTGGTCCTCGTGGTGTTGGCCATCTTCCTCTCGGCCACCTCCGCGCCCGGGTTCTTCGAGACGCTCACCACCGGCGGGTTCTGACCCGTCGGCGCGAACCGCGGTCCGTCGTCCCCGCCCGTTCGGGACGACAGCGAACGGCCACAGACCGCCCGTCCGGGTGAGGACAATCAAAATTCCCTTAACCCATGACTCCGTAGCCGCCGACATGGTCGAAATCAGTCTCTTGGGGCTGGGGCTCGGCGTGACCCTGACGCTCCTCGCCGCCGCTCTGCACTTCTCGCGCGGGACGGCGTGGACGCCCACCGCGGACATCTCACAGGACGTCCTCGAACGCCGGGCGAGCACCGTCCCCGAGACGGACTTCCCCGAACCGATGAACCGCTCTATCGGCGGCGGCGGCGTCGCCGCGGGCGCCGTCGGCGACGGCGAAGAGGGCGGGGAACTCGAAGGCGAGGCCGAAGAGGAGTCGACGAGTCCCGCCGACATCCCCGAGGACGAAGTGGAGTACTTCGAGGTGGAGTTCGCAAAGCAGGGCAGCACCATCGAAGTCGCCAACAACCAGACGCTCTTGGAGGCCGGCGAGGACGAGGGCTGGGACATGCCGTACGCCTGCCGACAGGGTCAGTGCGTCTCCTGCGCCGGGCAGGTCACCTCCGGCGGCAACTCCGAGGACTACGTCACCCACGACGGCCAGCAGATGCTCGACGACGGCGAACTCGACGAGGGGTACACGCTCACCTGCGTCGCCTACCCGAAGGCGGACCTCACGCTCGAAACCGGCGAAGCGCCCTGAAACCGTTTCCGACCGCTCTCGCCCCGATACGACGCGTTCTCCGGTCGAACTCCGACGCTGCGTCTTCGCGTTCTGGCCACGTTCGTACCGGCCCATCCACCATACAGTCTCTTTTCGAATAATATCATAAAAAGTCAAAGTCCAGTAGAAGAGTTATTTTCGTCGTGGAGACAAACCCTTCTCGTCTCGACGACGAGGTGTACGAGTACATCGAGGCGCAGAGTCGGCCCACGGAGACGTTCGCGGACACCGTCTCCGACTCGCCCGTCTCTGCTCGGACGCCGAACTCGCCGAACTGCTCGATTCGGCGGACGTGGAGGCGATTCGCGAAGTCGTCGGCGGAGCGAACGCCCCCGACGACGGAAGCACGAAGAGCGCCTGAGACGCCGCGGGAGGCGGAAGTTCCGTTCGGGAACGGAGCGGTCACGGAGCGAAGCGTCGAAGTGAACCGGTCGTGTTTCGATTCGAAACATCCGGCCGTCCGTTCCCGTTTCGACGGGTTAACAAGAAGTTACGTTGTCCTACACGTTCAGTGCCTCCAACATCGCCCGACGGTGCGTCGCTCACCGAGGGCGACCTGAAGCGACCGATGTTCGCGCTCGCGTGGCCCATCATCGTCACCGAGTTACTGCAGGTCGCCTACAACCTCGCCGACACCATCTGGCTCGGTCGCCTCTCGACGGACGCGGTCGCCGCCATCAGCCTCGCGTTTCCCCTCATCTTCCTGCTCATCTCTATCGGCGGCGGCTTCACCGTCGCGGGCACCATCCTCGTCGCGCAGTACACCGGCGCAAAGCGGGAGGGTTCCGCCGGCACCGTCGCCGGACAGACGTTCTCGTTCATCATCGCCATCGCCGTCGCCGTCGGCCTCCTCGGGTTCTTCGCGACGGACCTGATGCTCGGCGTCCTCCCGAGTTCCGCCGCGACTGCCGGGCAGGTCATCCCGCTGGCCGGCGACTACATGCGGGTGTTCTTCCTCGGCCTCCCCTTCCTGTTCGGCTTCTTCGTGTTCTCCTCGCTCATGCGCGGATACGGCAACACGCGCGCGCCGATGGTCGTGATGTTCATCAGCGTCGCCATCAACGTCCTCGTCGACCCCATCTTCATCTTCGGCTTCCAGAGCAATCCCCTGTTCGGGATGCTCGGCGTCCCCGGTCTCGAAGCCTCGCTGTTCGCCGCCACCGGCTTCGAGGGCTACGGGGTGACGGGCGCCGCCGTGGCGACGGTGCTCTCGCGTCTGGTGGCGACCGCCATCGGTCTCTACATCATCTTCTGGACCGACGCCGGTCCGGACATCTCGATGGGCGATTTCGTCCCCCAGCGCGAGTACATCGAGAAAATCGTCCGCCTCGGCGTCCCCAGCGCCCTCGAACAGTCCGCCAGCGCCCTCGGGTTCATCACCCTGACCGCGATGGTCGTCACGTTCGCTCCCGAGGTGGTCGCCGCCTACGGCCTCGGCAACCGCCTCACCACGCTCGTCTTCCTCCCCGCTCTCGGGTTGGGCCGCGCGACGGACACCATCGTGGGGCAGAACCTCGGCGCGGCCAAACCCGACCGGGCCGAACGGGCCGTCTGGTTGGCCGCGAAGGTCGGGGCCGCCGTCATGCTCGTCATCGGCGTCGTCGCCTACATTTTCGCCGAACCCATCGTCGGCGTCTTCATCGGCACCGGCACCGAATCGGCGGCGAGAACCATCGAACTCGGCGCGGAGTACGTCCGCATCCGCGCCTTCGAGTTCGGCTTCATCGGCGTCCTCCAGACCGTCCTCGGCGCCTACCGCGGCGCGGGCAACACGAAGACCGCGCTGGCGTTCTCGCTGTTCGCCCTCTGGGTCGGCCGCGTCCCCATCGTCTACTACCTCGCCTTCGTCCGGGACTTCGGCGAGACGGGCATCTGGATCGGGATGGCCGTCGGGCAGATGCTCGGCGCCGTCGCGGCCACCGCGTGGTTCACCCGCGGGACGTGGAAGCAGTCCGTCATCGACCGCGGCGACGCCGCCTCGGAGTGAGCGTTCTTCTCCCGTTTCGGCCGGTCACGGACGCTGGTACGCGACGGTCAGTTTCGGCGGCGTCGACCCCTCCGAGGAGTAGAAGTCCCACCCGTTGCTGCCCGAAGGGGCGAGCACCCACCCGAGGTTCGCCGCCCCGGCGACCCACGCGGCGACGCTCTTGGTCACGTCGACGGTTGTCGTGCCGGCGGTCGTCGTCCCCGTCTTCGCGTCGGCGGTCGAGGCGGCCTCCACGTCGTTGGTCTGCACGCCGCTTCCGAGCGACGACCACGTGTCCGACTCGGTCCACTTCGTCCGCATGCGGTGGAGCGACGCCCCGTTACCCGGGTCGACGGTCTGGAGCGACAGTTTCGCGGAGGTGACCGCCGACCCGGCCGGAATCTGTCCCGACCCGGTGCCGACGATGCCGTCGAAGCGGAGCAGGCCGTGCGTCTTGCGCCCCGACTTCGACGGTTCGTCGGTGTCGACCACGAGCGTCGTCGCGGAGCCGTACCCGGTGGTCGGCGAGTACTCCCGGAGGTAGGTGTCCTGCGTCCCCGCGTAGCCGCCGGACCCCTGCTGGAACGTCGCGGTGCCGGTGGTCCCGCCCGAGGACCCCGAATCGCCGCCCGTCCCGGAAGAGGGCTGGCCGAACCGGCTGGCGAAGTCGAAATCGAAGGAGAACTGGCTCCGCCCGTCGGTCCTGTACTGTTTCCGACTCGGCGAGTACGTCCGCACCGAGACGCGGTCGAGCGACCCCGACCCGCCGTCCGGGACGAATTTGATCAGCCGCATCCAGCCGTCGCCGCCGCTGGCGTAGTGCTGGTAGTCGGCCAGCATCTCATATACCGCCGTCCCGGCGGCGTTCGTCGAGGTTTGTTTCCACTGCCCGTCGGTGTAGTGGAAGTGCCCGCCGAGCACCATGAACACCTGCGGGTGCCGCCGAACGAGGTTTCGATAGATGTCCAAGCCGGAGTTGGCTCCGCTCCGCTGTCCGCCGTGCCCCTCGACGCCCGACTTGTCCCAGAGATACGAGTGCGTGGTGACGATGGTCGGCGTGTTCGCGTACTTCGAGAGCAGGTCGTCGGCCCACCCCATCAGCGTTCCCGAGTCCGAGACGGTGCCGGGGACGCCCCACTCCAAGTTCACGTGCAGGAAGGTGTACCCGCCCGCGGAGAACCGCTGATAGTGCGCTCGGTCGCCCGGTCCGGCGCCGAGATACCAGCTTTTCCCCGAGTAGCGCGCCTTCCCGAAGTACTTGCTGTAGTTCGCGAGACTCGACGAGCGGTTGCTGGTGGTCGCGTAGTCGTGGTTTCCGATGGTCGTCCCGTACGGCACCACCCCGTCAAGTTTGTCCATCACGGCGTCCATCCGCTGCCACTCGGTGGTGCTGCTGCCGTGTTCGACCAAGTCGCCCTCGTGGCTGACGAAGGCGATGTTCTCGGCGCTCCTGTTGGCCCGAATCCAGTCGGTCTGGGCGTGCGCCCGGGAGATGAGCGACGAACTCTCCGCGTACTTCTGCGTGTCCGGGATGGCGACGACCGTCCACGGACTCGCCGCGGCCGCCCCGGCGCTGCCGGCGCGGAGTCCGAGTCCCGCGGCGCCGACGGCTCCCACCGCACGGAGGTAGTTCCGTCTAGAGACCGGATGCGAATCGTCCCCGCGAGAATGTTGTCCCATATGCGTACTCCATCCAGACGACTCCGCTCCGGGGAAAAACTCTTTTTCAGAGGTATGGGACGGTCAGATATGTCAGGGATTCTCAACCATTATATGCGCGCACGGAGTCCACTACCGGGATGAGCGGAGACCCACGCCGACGAGTCGGACGCCAGCCGGGTCGGTCGGAACGGCCGAACGGCACCCCGAACGCGGCACAGGAGCCACAGTGGACCTCGTAGACCTCGGAACGCTCGAGGGCGGGGAGATCAGCGACGCGGCCGACCTGAACGAACGCGGAACCGTCGTCGGGTCGAGCGAGGGTCGGGTCGAGGGGGCGGTCTTCACGCGGGCGGTCCGCTGGGCGGCCGAAGCGGACCGGGACCCGGACGAGACGCCCGCGCCCGCGCCCACGCCCCTGCCGACGCTCCGTTCCGACGGGCGGGGCAACAGCGAGGCGACCGCCGTCGACGCTCGCGGCACCGCCGTCGGGAGCGCGCAGGACGACGACTGGGAGTGGCGGGCGGTGCGCTGGGTCGACGACGAGACGGTCGAACCCCTCGGGTCGCTCGGGGACGGACCGACGAGCAGCCGCGCGCACGGGGTCGACAACCGCGGGACTGTCGTCGGACACGCCGCCGCCGACGGCGGTGATATCGTCCGCGCGTTCCGCTGGACGGAGGCCGAGGGAATGCACGGACTCGGGACGCTCCGCTCGGACGACGAGGGTCGGAGCGCCGCTACGGCGGCGGCCGACGACGGGAGCGTCGTCGGGTACAGCGAGACGGACGACGGCCCCGTCCACGCCTTCCGGTGGACAGAGCGAGGAGGGATGACCGACCTCGGAGCGCTCGACGGCGACGACGCGAGCGCAGCGTTCGGCGCCACCCCGACAGCGGTCGTGGGGCGAAGCCTGCGGTCGGCGGAGTTCGCCTCGCGGACGGCGACGATGTGGACCGACGGCGAACCCGTCGAGCTCGGGACGTTCCGCGCCGACAACTCGGGCTACAGCGACGCGTACGACGTCGCCTGCGACGTGGTCGTCGGCGAGAGCCAGGTCGACGCGGGCGTCGGGCACGCGTTCTACTGGGACGGTCGATTGAGCGACCTCGGGACGCTCCGGGCGAACGGAATCGGTCGGAGTCGGGCCTCGGCCGTGAACGCCAGCGGCGTCGTCGTCGGACAGAGCGGGACCGACGACGACGAACGGCACGCCGTGCAGTGGACGCTCTAAGGGGAGACTGCCACGACGCGTCGAGAACGTCCGAACGGTTCACAATCGTTATACGCCGGCGGCCGGTACCTCACTTCGAGGGCCCGTAGCTCAGTGGACAGAGTGCTTGGTTCCGGACCAAGATGTCGCGGGTTCAAATCCCGTCGGGTCCGCTATTCTATCGCGAACGAAGTGAGCGTAGAATAGCGACAGCCGCGGGATTTGAATCAGGGAGCGAGCGAAGCGAGCGACCGGGGTTCAAATCCCGTCGAGTCCGTTCGGCCTTCGGCCTCACTCCCCCGACGTAGTCACGCTCACTTCGCTCGCGTGACTCCCGTCGGGTCCGTTTTGTGGAGGTTCACGTTGAACCGGGTTCGTCTCACTTCGCACCGACTCTCCGCCGGGTCCGTGCTCCCGTCCCCGTTCGTATCCCCGAGAGCGGAGACGCCACCCGACGAGGCCCAAACGCACTTCCTCGGGCGAACACAACTGGGAGTGTCATGAGTCTGAAAGCGTTCTTCCGCGGCGAGGAGACCGGAGCGGGGACCGACGAACAGTCGGCCCCGACGACGAACGCGCAGTCCGTCGGGTCGGACGAATCGTCCAAGTGCGGTCTCGCGCGCACGGCCCTCCTCGTCGGAGGGGGCGTCGCGCTGGCGTACTTCGCCACTCGCTCCGCGGGGTCCGGGGCGTCGATTCCGGCCGTCGACGGGGCGGACGACCGAGAAGAGGAGACGGAGGTCGAAACCGAGGTAGAGGTCGAAACGGGCGAGGGCGTAGAAGTGGAAGTCGAAGCGGAGACCGAACTGGAGCGAACCGGAGAGAACGAACTCGAAGTCGAATCCGAGGTCGAAGTGGAGGCCAGACGAACGGACGAGAACGAGGACGACGAGGAAGGCGAAGAAGCGGCCGACGAGGAGAACGACCAAGTCGTACCCGAGTCGTCGGAGGCGGACGAGCGAAGCGACGAGGACGACGACGAAGACGAAGAGGACGAGGACGAGGAATAGTCGGCGGACCCGCGCGTCTCCGGGCAGGCGTTGGTCGCGAGGACGGCGGATATTCGGCCCCGCGTCCGCGGTCGGTCCCCGCCGTTCGAGCGCGGGAGAACCCGAGACCGGCCTGTTCGCCGTCGGTCGCAGTGGTCACACCTTTTGAGAACCGGCGCACAACGGTCAGAGGATGTCGCTCAATCGACTCGTTCGTGGCCGACAGACCAACGCCGCAATCGGATGGGTAGCGACGGGAGCCGTCGCGTTGGGTGGCGTCGAGAACCTCGTCGCCGGCGCGACACTCTGGGGTGTCTTCTTGCTGGTCGTCGCGGCCGCTCTCGCCGTTCCGGCGCTCGCGACCCGCGAGTGGACGGCGATGGTCTCGTGGCCGCTTCCGGTGGTCGCCGCCGCCGCGGTGGTCGCCAGAGAGACGGGATTTCAGAGCGAAATCGCAGGCCACCTCGCCCTCGCGACGCTCGCACTGGTCCTCGTCGTCGAACTCGACGTGTTCACCTCGGTCGAACTGAGTCGCCGGTTCGCCGTCGTCTTCGGCGTCCTGACCACGATGGCGCTGCAGGCGGTGTGGGTCGTCGCCCAGTTCTACTCCGACCGGTGGCTCGGGAGCGAGTTCCTGAGCACGCAGACCGAACTCCAGCGAGATATCGTCGCCGTCACGGCCGTCGGGGCCGTTCTGGGCGCTCTCTGCGAGGTGTACTTCGCGCGGTACGAACCGGTCGGTGCCGTCGGCGAGTCGACGGACCGGAGGGAGACGTCGTGACTCTCGGCGGCGCGCTGGGACTGTCCGAATCCCACGAGCGCGCCCTCGTGCGAGTCCTTCAGGCAGTCCTCGTGGGACTGTTCGGCTACGGTCTCGCGACCGTGCGAGCGCCACTCGTCGCGTCGGGGGCCGTCGGACTCGCGGTGACGTTCCTGCCGGCGTTGCTCCGTCGCGAGTACGGCTACCGGATGGACGCCGGTCTCGTCGTCTGGATCACGCTCTCGATGCTCCTCCACGTCGTCGGCTTCCTCGGATTCTACGACAGGTACCAGTGGTACGACGAGATAACGCACACGCTCTCGGCGACGGTCGTCGCCGGACTCGGCTACGCGGCGTTCCGGGCGTTGGAACTCCACTCCGACGACATCGAGGTCCCCTCCGAGTTCAGAGCGGTGTTCATCGTCGTGTTCGTCCTCGCGGCGGGGGTCTTCTGGGAAGTACTGGAGTTCGCTCTCGGCGGTCTCGTCACCGTCTACGGCATCGACGACATCGTCACCGACATGGTGTTCAACGGCGTCGGCGCGATACTCGTCGCGCTCTGGGGAACCGGCCACGTCGACGGACTGGTCGGCTTCTTCGGCAACCGTCTCCGGGACGGCGACGACGGGTGAGACGACGCGAACGACGGGGTCACTCCTCGCTTTCGTAGTGTTCGCCGACGGACGACGGCATTCGCGTCGACCCCCAGACGGTGAGGACGACGACGACGGCCACGTACGGGAACAGATTGACGAGTCGGTTCGGAAGCTCGATTCCCGCCGTCTGGAACTGAATCTGAAGCATGTCGAGGCCGCCGAACAGGAGCGCCGCGAGCGCCGCGCCGATGGGGTTGTAGTTCCCGAACAGGTAGGCCACGATGGCGATCCACCCGCGACCGTTGACCATCGTGTCGCCGGTTCCGGTGAACGACCCGGCGTGCGCCATCAGCACGGCTCCGCCGAGTCCGGCCATCAGACCTGAGAAGATGACGGCCGCGTAGCGGATACGGGTGACGTCGATGCCGGCCGTATCGAGGGCCTCCGGGTTCTCGCCCGCGGCTTGGACCCAGTAGCCGTACTTCGTGCGGAAGAGGACGACCCACGCGGCGACGGCGAGGACGCCGGCGAGCCACACCAGCGGCGACGTGTCGAACAGGACGCTGCCGAGAACCGGGATTTCGGACAGCCCCGGGACGGTCACGCTGTTCATGCTCGCCAGCCCGGGACTGTTGCGGTTGCCCCACAGCAAGACGGCGGTGAACGGCCCGAAGCCGAGACCGATGAACCAGACGGCGAGGCCCGCGACGATTTGGTTCGCCTGATAGCGAACGAGCAACACGGCGAACGCGACCGAGAGCAGGCCACAGACGAGCGTCGCTCCGAGGATGCCGAGCCAGAGGGTGGTCTGACTCGGTGCGTCCCCGCCGAGGAGGAAGGTGAACGTCGCGGCGGCGACCGCGCCGAATATCATGAACCCCTCCAGTCCGATGTTGAACACGCCGCTTTTCTCGGCGTAGAGTCCGCCGATGGCCGCGAGAGCGATCGGCGAGGCCGCTTGCAGCGCTCGCTCGACGAACCCGACCGTGAGGATAGCCGCGACGGGCAGGTCGAATATCGTCGTGGAGACGACCGCCAGTGCCACGACGACGAGGACGGTTCCGAGGAGGAGTCGGGACCGGTCGTCGGTGCCGAGCGTCGCACCGCTCATCGGTCCGCACCCCCGAGACCGGTTCGTTTGGCGGCCATCCGGAACAGTTCCGGTGCGGCGACGAACAGCACGACGAGACCGACGATACCGTCGATCAACTGGACGGGAACGTCGCTGTTGATGCTGATGTACGACGCCGCGGAGTCGAGACCGCCGAACAGCAGACTCGCGGGAACGACCCCCAGGGGGTTGTTCGCGGCGAGCAGACTCACCGCGATTGCGTCGAAGCCGTACGTCCCGACGCCGGCGGGGTCGCTGTAGTAGCCCTGAATCATGATGGCGAACACCGCGCCCGCGACGCCCGCGACCATTCCCGAGAACGTCATCGTCGTGACGATGGTTCGCTCGGCGTCGACCCCGGAGAACGTCGCGGCGGCCTGTTGGTAGCCGCTCGTCACCATGTCGTAGCCGACGGTGGTCCGAGCCATGACGACGGCCACGAGGGCGACGACGAGAAGCGCCACCGCGAACCCGAGAATCGAGAAGTCGGGGTTGTCGTAGACGATTCGCGGGAGCGAGACGTACTCGGGCAGTCGTTCGGTGTTGGGGGCTCGGTTGCCTTCGCCGCGAAAGGCCCCCTCGACGAGGTAGCCGACGACGCCGACGGCGACGAAGTTCAGCATGATGGTCGTGATGATCTCGTTGGCGTCGGCGTACGCTTTCAGTATCCCCGGAAGCGCGCCGTAGGCGCCGGCCGCGACGACGGCCGCGAGCGTCCCGAAAACCATCAGGAGAACGCCGCCGACCGTCCCCGTCGGGAACACCGGTGCGAGCCACAGGATGGTGACGACGGTGGTGAATCCGCCGACGACGAACTGACCCTGTACCCCGATGTTGAACACGCCGGCGCGGAAGGCGATGGCGACGGCGACCCCCGTCAGCGTGAGAATCGTCGTGAACTTGAGCGTCCGCGCCGTCGCGCCGGCGTCGCCGAACGACCCCACGAACACGAATCGGAGGAACTGCGCCGGGTCGTAGCCCGCCGCCGCGACGACGACGAGACCGATGAGAAGTGCCAGCACCGTCGACGCCGCGGCTATTGCGAGTCGTTCGAGGACCGTCAGGTCGAGCACGCGGTCGGCCGCCCGGTCGAGCAGGTCGCGCGCGGGACTCGAATCGGCGTCGCTCACGACGCGACGCCTCCGCTCTCGACCGCGTCGTCGTCCGACTGGTCCGACCGCTCGGAGTCGGGCGCGTCCCCCTCGGCGGCACGTCCACCGCCGAGGCGACGACCCGCCATCAGCAGGCCGAGGTCCTCGTCGGTCACGTCGTCGGGGTCGACCACGTCGATGAACTCGCCTTCGTACATGACGGCGATTCGGTCCGACAGCGCCCGAATCTCTTCGAGTTTCGAGGAGACGAGCAGGACGGCCAAGCCCGTCTCGCGGAGGGCGACCAGTCGGTCGTGGATGAACTCGATGGAGCCGATGTCGACCCCGCGAGTCGGGTGGGCGGCCACCATGACGGCTGGGTCGTGTTCGATTTCGCGACCGACGATGAACTTCTGCTGGTTGCCCCCCGAGAGTGACCCCGCGCGCGCCTCCGCGTTCGGCGGTTGAACGTCGTACTCGGCGACGATGTCCGCGGCGTGTTCGCGGACCGCCGCCCAGTCGACGAATTTCCGAGAGACGAACCGGCCGACGGTCTGATTTCCCAGCAGCGCGTTCCGGACGAGGTCGTACGCTTGGACCAGTCCCTCCGTTTGGCGGTCTTCGGGGATGTAGGCGATACCGCCCCGGATGCGCTGGCGACGGCTCGTGTCGGTGACGTCGTCGCCGTCGAACGTGACGCGTCCCGACGACACCGACCGCAGACCGGTGACGGCCTCGACGAGTTCGGTCTGGCCGTTGCCCTGGACTCCGGCGATGCCGAGGATTTCACCCTCGTGGACCGTGAGGTCGACGTCGGATACCCGCTCTCGGCCGCGGTCGCCCTCCACGGACAGTCCTTCGACTTCGAGTTTCGGCGGGCCGGTCTCGCGTTCGCGAGGGCGTCTCTCGGTGAGGACGTCGCGGCCGACCATCATCCGCGCGAGTTCCTGCTCGGTCGTGTCGGCGGCGGCGACGGTGCCGACCGCCTCGCCGTCTCGGAGCACGGTCACCTCGTCGGCGACCGTCAACGCCTCGTCGAGTTTGTGCGTGATGAAGACGAGCGAGCGACCCGAATCCGTGAGTTCGACCATCACGTCCGCGAGGCGGTCGACCTCTTGGGGCGTGAGAACGGCCGTCGGTTCGTCGAACACGAGGATGTCCGCACCTCGATAGAGGCTCTTGACGATTTCGACGCGTTGGCGGGCGCCGAGGTCGAGGTCGCGGACCGGCGTGTCGAGGTGCCGGTCGACGTCGAACTCGTAGCGGCGGCAGATGTCCGTCACTCGCTCGCGGGCGACCGACTCGTCGACGAGGCCGTTCTCGGTCGGTTCGTGACCCAAGATGATGTTCTGGAGGACGGTCATCGGCTCGACGAGTTGGAAGTGCTGGTGAATCATCCCGACGCCGGCGTCCATCGCATCCCGGGGCGAGTCGAACTCGCGGTGTTCGCCGTCGATGACGATGTCCCCCGCGTCCTTCTCGTAGAGTCCGTAGAGGATGCTCATCAACGTCGTCTTACCCGAGCCGTTCTCGCCGAGCAGGGCGTGAACCGTCCCGCGTTCCAGCGTGAAATCGACGCTGTCGTTGGCGACCACGTCGCCGAAGCGCTTGGTAATACCTTCGAGTCGGACGGCCGGATGCTGTGCGTTATCTGGCATGGGGAGTGGTGCGGGTATCCATCGAAACGAGGAGACGGATGGTCAGTTACAGCCAGCGGCGGTGCAGGGAACGGTGATGTCGCCGTTCAGGATGCCCTGCTTGGCCTCGTCGAGGTTCTGCTGGACGGCGTCGGGAAGTTGACCCTCGTAGGCCTGCCCGATGACGCAGTCGACCGCCTCGTCCGCCAACCCGAGCGTGTTCGACCCGGCGACGCTCTGGAAATCGTCCTCCGCGACGGCGACGGCGACTTCGCGGGTTCCCTCGTTGATGTATTTCACCGCCGAGCCGATGATGACGTCCTGGAAGTCGGGGAGCGTCGCCGACTGGTCGGCGTCGACGCCGATTGCGAGGCGTTCGTTCTCCTGTGCGGCCTCGAAGACGCCGCGACCCGCCGCGGCGGCGGCGTGGTAGACGATGTCCGCACCGTCGTCGTACTGCGAACTCGCGATGTCCGCGGCCGTGCTCGTGTCGGTGTAGTTGCCGATGTAGCCGACGTTGACCTGCACGTCCGAGTTGACCCACTCCGCCCCGGCGACGTACGAGCGCTCGAACGCGTTGATGAGCGAACCGTCCACGCCCCCGACGAACCCGATTTGAGCGGTGTCGGGGTTCGTGGAACCGCCGCCGCCGGTCAGTTCTTCGGTCGTCATCGTCCCGCCGAGGACGCCCGCGAGGTACGACATCTGGTGGTTCGCCCACGTGTAGCCGGCGACGTTCGGCTGGTCGACGTAGTCGTTGATGAGCATCCAGTTCTGGTCGGGGTAGTCGGCGGCGTTCTGGGTCAACGCCTCGGTGTGATTGTACGAGACCAGCACGATGAGGCCGTAGTCGCCGCTTTGAGCGAGGTTGGCCTGCGTCGATTGGTACTGTGCCTGTTCGGTCTCTTCGACCTGATTGATCTCGATGTCGTACTCCTCGCTCGCGGTCTGCAGGCCTTCCAACGCGAGGTCGTTGAACGCGTTGTCGTCGAAACCGGCGGGGCTGGAGACGATTGCGACGTTCGTCGTCTCGGTACCGCCGCCGTCCCCGCCCCCACCGTCCGTCTCGCCGGTGCCGCCGCCGGTGGTGGTCGCGTCGCCGCCACCGCCGCCGAGACACCCGGCGAGTGCCGCCGTGCCAGCGAGCGCCGTGCCGGACGCGAGAAACCGTCGTCGACAGATCGTCCGCTCGGTAGCGCCGTCCTTCGATTCGTCGTACATGTTCGAGGGTACTGACATCTTCCTGTCTTATGTTGACATGCACACAGGAAAATCATTCCGTTTGAGTTACAATTATGCGTCTCGGTCGCGTGGCGCGCGGGAATCGGGCGTAGCCGGACAGCTGTGCTCGGTGGAAACGAGACGGACGGACGAGCGGTTCGTCGGGCGAAACAGCCCCCGAATCACGGATGGAACGCCGGCGAGACGGTCGCGGTTCGGCACCCGAAGGAGAGACGCGAGAAGTAGCTCCGCGGTCTGAAGCCGCCCACCGGTTCGCTCGCGGCGCTCGAAGAATCCCGGCGGAAGCGTCGTCCCCTCCGCCGATACCGATAATTCGGTGGTGCGCGGTTCCCGTGGAGAACGTCGCCACGAAACCCGACCGACGGCGACCGACGCGACGTCGGGGCGTACGGCCGGGTCGGAATCCGCGCGTTCGCCGGGTCGCCGGGGGAGCGCTTAGTCGGCGCTTACTCGAGGTCGAAGCGGTCGTGGGTCATGACCTTGTGCCACGCGTCCGCGAAGTCGCGCACGAACTTCTCCTCGCCGTCGTCGGCTCCGTACACCTGCGCGACGGTTCTGAGTCGGGCGTTCGACCCGAAGACGAGGTCGAAGCGGGTCGCCTCCCACTCGACGTCGCCCGTGTTGCGGTCGCGCAGTTCGAACGCGTACTCGTCGTCCGTGAGGGGTTCCCACTCGTAGTCCATGTCGAGCAGGTTGTCGAAGAAGTCGGTGGTCAGCGTCCCCGGTCGGTCGGTGAGGACGCCGCGGTCGGAGCCGTCGTAGTTCGCGTCCAGCGCTCGCATGCCGCCGACCAGCGCCGTCATCTCGGGGACCGTCAGGTTCAGGAGGTCCGACTTGTCGACCAGCATCTCTTCGGCCCGTTCGTCGGCCTCCTCGGAGCGGTAGTTCCGGAAGCCGTCGGCCTCCGGTTCGAGCACCTCGAACGACTCGACGTCGGTCTGCTCCTGCGAGGCGTCGGTTCGGCCGGGCTCGAACGGAATCTCCAGGTCGTGGCCGGCGTCCGCCGCCGCCTGTTCGACGGCCGCGTTACCGCCGAGGACGATGAGGTCCGCCAGCGAGACTTCCGTCCCGTCGGACTGCGAGTCGTTGAACTCCGAGCGAATCTCCTCGAGCGTGTCGAGCACCGTCGAGAGCTCCTCGGGGTTGTTGACCTCCCAGTCGCGCTGGGGGCGGAGCCGAATCCGGGCGCCGTTCGCGCCGCCGCGCTTGTCGCTGTCGCGGTACGTGGACGCCGACGCCCACGCGGTCCGGACGAGCTGCGGAACGGTCAGTTCGGAGTCGAGGATCTCCTCTTTGAGCTCCTCTGCGTCCTCGTCGTCGATGAGGTCGTAGTCGGCGTCCGGGATGGGGTCCTGCCACAGCATCTCCTCGTCGGGCACCTCTTCGCCGACGAGTCGGGTCGGCGGGCCCATGTCGCGGTGGATGAGCTTGTACCACGCCTTCGCGAACGACTCCTGGAACTTCCCGGGGTTCTCTTGGAACGTCTCGAGAACCTCGCGGTAGTCCTCGTCGTGCTTCAGCGCGACGTCCGTCGTCAGCATCATGGGGTCGACCTTCTTCGAGTCGTCGTGGGCGTCGGGGACGGACTCCTCGAGTTCGTCGCCCACCGGCCGCCACTGCCACGCGCCGCCGGGGCCCTTGTGCGGCTCCCACTCGTGGTCGAGCAGGTTGTCGATGTAGCCCATGTCCCACATGGTCGGCGCGCTGTTCCACGGACCCTCGATGCCGCCGGTGATGGTGTCCTGCCCGCGGCCGGACCCGAAGTCGCTCGACCAGCCGAGACCCTGCTCCTCCATGGGGGCCGCCTCGGGTTCGGGGCCGAGATGTTCGGGGTCGTCGGCGCCGTGGACCTTCCCGAACGTGTGCCCGCCGGCGATGAGCGCGACCGTCTCCTCGTCGTTCATCGCCATGTGGCTGAACGTCTCGCGGATGTTGTGCGCCGAGCCCTCCAAGTCGGGTTCGCCGTACGGACCCTCGGGGTTCACGTAGATGAGCCCCATGACGGAGTTGCCGAGGGGGTTCTTGAGGCTACCCTCCTCGTCGAAGCGCTCGGGGGAGGTCTTCTCCATCTCGTCCTCGGGGCCCCAGTCGACGGACTCGTCGGGCATGTAGGCGTCCTCGCGGCCGCCGCCGAAACCGAACGTCTCGAAGCCCATCGACTCGAGAGCGACGTTCCCGGTCAGAACGATGAGGTCGGCCCACGAGAGACTCTTGCCGTACTTCTGCTTGACCGGCCAGAGCAGGCGTCGCGCCTTGTCGAGGTTCGCGTTGTCGGGCCAACTGTTGAGGGGCGCGAAGCGCTGGCCGGCGCGGTTGGCGCCGCCGCGACCGTCGGCGACGCGGTACGTCCCGGCGCTGTGCCACGCCATCCGAATCATCAGCGGTCCGTAGTGACCGTAGTCGGCGGGCCACCACTCCTGCGACGTCGTCAGCGCGTCTTCGATGTCGGCCTTCACCTCTTGGAGGTCGAGCTTCGCGAACTCCTCGGCGTAGTCGAAATCCTCGTCCATCGGGTTCGCCGGATCGGCGTTGTTGTCGAGGATCTCTAACCTCAGCTGCTCGGGCCACCACTCGCGATTGGTTTTCGACATTACCAGCCGCTTGGTCCGTTCGCGTGTTAAGATTGTCTAATTCGGAATTGAAGTTCCAGTTTGGGAATGAAGTCTCTGCTCCACGCAAAGGAATTATCCTCTCGCGAAATGTCTATCGGTAATACGACGTGCGCCGCGGTCGCCGGTCCCGCGTAGAGAGACGCGGCGTCGGGCGGAAAAGCGTTCGTCCGGAACGACCGCCGTGAACGCTCCGAGACCGGCCGTCCCGAACCGTCCGGCGCTCGTCTCCGGCGGGACCCTCGGGACACCGCTCTTAACACCGAACGAACCCTTATCGAACCCGTGTTCGGAGGTTCGACTCGGAAACTCGCGCTCGGTCTCGGCGGCGTCGGACTGGCGGTCTGCGGTGTGCTCGCCGGCGCCCGCCGCGCCGCCCGCGACGTTCCGCTCTCCCCGCTTCACGGCGACGGCTACGTCGGCGCGACGTGGCCGGCGCGCAGGGGCCTCCGCGGCGGCCGCGTCTCCGGGGAGATGGACTCGCTCGCCGACTACGCCCGCCCCGGGTTCGACCCCGACGCGGTCCATCCGGACGTTCGGGCGCTCTACGAGCGGACCGACTCGTTCGGGATGACGGTCGACGCGGCGTGGCACCGACCGTACGCGCTCGGCGCGCGGGCCGCGAGTCGGTGGACGAGCCGAATCGAACAGCTGAATCTTCCCGGCCCCGGGGACGACCCGAAGCGCGTCTCCAGCGACCTGTTCGCGCTGTCCGACGCGGCGGCCGCTGAGGACCCCCGAGACGACCCGCGGCTGTGGGTCCGGACCGACGACGAGACGGGCGAGGCGGTGTTCGTCGCCGTCTACGCGAGCTACGTTGACGGCGGCGAGCGGTTCGTCGACATCGCGGTGCCGCTCCCCGGCGCGAACCTCTCGACGGTCCTCCGAATAGAACACGACGGGGCAGCGGGGGGCGTCGCCCTCACGACCAACTGCCCGAACGGCGGACTGTATCTGCACACCCGCGCGGGGGCGGTTCGCCTCCCGGCCGCTCAGCGGTTCCGCGTTCGGCCGGCGAGCGACCCCGACGCGCCGTTCTCCGACTCCGGAGACTTCGAAGGCCTCGGCGACGGCGCCGACGTGCTGGCCGAACAGCGTATCGCGCTGTGCGGACTGCCGCTGGTGACGGTGCGCTACGCCGCCGCGCGGGCGTCCGAGTCCGGGAAGTGAGTGAAAGTGGGCATCGTGCGCCGAAGTCGGGTCGACCGTTACGACTCCGCAATCGACGCCGTTTCGTCCCGGTACCGGAGCAGCGCGCGCTCCTTCTCCTTGGCTTCGAGCATCACGTCAGCGCCGTCGAGAAGCCAGTCGGGGACCGACGCGACGTAGTCGGCGTGCGCCTGCGGCCGCGCGTCTCCCCCGTACAGCCGCGCGGGTTCGGAGTAGTGCGCGACCGGCCGCACGTCGCCCCACGTCCGCGCGGCCGTCTCGAACGCCTCCCGGTACGTGAGCCCTCGGCTCGCGAACTGGTGGTGGTGGTAGTCGAAGACCACGGGTACGCCGAGCGGTTCGGCGACGGCGTCGACCAGTTCGGGGACGCTCCAGAGTCCCTCCTTGTCGTCGTTCTCGACGGTCAGGCGCTCGCGGGCGGCGGGCGACAGGCGGTTCACGGCGTCTCGGAAGCGTTCGGCGGTCGCCGCCTTGTCGTCGTAGTGGGCGCCGATGTGGACGTTGATACCGTAGTACGGCGTCCGAGGGAGGCCGAACAGGTCGAGCCACGAGCCGTGGATTTCGAGGTCCCGGATGGAGTTCTCGACGGTGTCCGTCGACTCGCTGGCGAGTTTGCACCAGTGGCTCGGATGGAAGGTGAACCGCATCTCGTTCTCTAGGATGAACCGGCCGCAGTCGGCGGCGATTCGGGCGATTTCCTCGTAGTCCGGGAGTTCGGTCAACTCGAACTGGGAGTTCCACGGAACCAGATCCGACGTGCAGCGGTAGAAGTAGATGCCGCGGTCGACGTTCCAGCGCAGAATCTCCGACAGGTCGGAGACGTTCTGGAGGGCGAGTTCGGAGGCGTACTCCACGCCGCGCGACTCCCACGTCTTCCGCTGCATTCCTCGGTTGCACCGCAGCGGCGGGTCGCGCTCTCGCAGCGTGCGGTTCATACAGGCGTAACCCAGCATCGACGTGTGACGCTGAGTACCCGACGCGGATAACCACACGGATGGCGGACCCTCTTCCCCTCGGATGCGACTCGACCGCCCGAGAGACCTTACCCTCACCCGACGTACCGACCGGCATGGCTCCGAGACGGGTACCGGAGGACGGGCGAATTACGGAACCGGGCGAGTACGCGCTGACGGGGAACAGAACCGTCCGCGGCGCCTCGCCGCCGTCAGAAGCGATGATTCGAATCGCCGCCGACGGCGTCACGCTCGACGGCCGAGGGCACGCCCTCGTCGGCGGCGGCGTCTCGGACACGACGGCGATAGCGGCGGACGGCGAGTCGGGAGTCTCCGAGGTGGTCGTCGAGAACGTCGCCGTCGAGGCGTGGGAAGTCGGTCTCTCCTTCCGGAATCTGGGTCGCGCGACGGTGCGCGGCGTCGAGGCGACGGGAAACAGCTACGGACTCCTCCTCGAAGGGGTGGCGGCCCTGCGCCTCGCGGACTGCGAGGTTCGGGAGAACCTCGTCGGTGTCTCCGCCGACGCGGCGTCGGCCCCGGTGGCGCCGGCGCTCGACTTCGGGAGCGGAACCGACGTTTCGGCGAACCGACTCGCGGACGTCCGCCGCGGGGACGACTGCTGAATCAGCGGCAGGCGAACTCTTTGACGCCTGCCGCCCACTCCGGCCACTCCGGTCGCTCTTCGAGGCCGTCGACGGAGGGGTCGCCGGACATCGCCTTGATGGCGCGGGCGTCCTCCAGACTCCAGACGGCGCCGTCCTCGTGAAACAGACCGTTCAGGACGCCGTTGCCGCGCATCGGCGGGAGGTAAGCGGGTTTCACCATCAGCGACCAGAAGAAGTTCCCGAACCCCGAGTCGTGAATCGCCGGCGCGAGCGAGGCGTAGTTCGGGTAGGTGTGGTCGTCGCGCGGCGGGCAGGGACCGAACGGCGGCGACCGGACGCGTTGCCACTCGCTCAGCCATGTCGGGCCGTCGAACTCGTCGGCGAGGACGCGCATCCGGTCGAGAAAGCGCCGGTAGCGCTCCTCGGAGCGCGGAAAGTTGTAGTGGAACTGGAGGGCGTCGACGCCCCAATCGAGGTACGTCGCGTTGTTCACCATGCTCGTCGACCCGACGGTGAGCGGGACGGAGCCGCGGTTCCGAGCGAGCGCCTCGAACATCGACCGCGCGAACGGCTTGGCCCGCGCGTCCCAGTGCGGTTCGTTCATCACCTCAAGTGCGAGCAGTCGGTCGTCGTCGCCGTACCGTCTGGCGAACCACTCGACGAACCGTTCGGCCTCG
Organism: Halogeometricum sp. S1BR25-6; assembly: GCF_031624495.1. Classification (NCBI taxonomy): domain Archaea; kingdom Methanobacteriati; phylum Methanobacteriota; class Halobacteria; order Halobacteriales; family Haloferacaceae; genus Halogeometricum; species Halogeometricum salsisoli. The sequence goes on from NZ_JAMQOP010000002.1 coordinate 966,879, forward strand.
CTCCACCGCGACCGGTCGGCGAGGAGGGCGTTCCCCGGCGACCGGACGCCGACGCCGGTGAACGGGTTGTCGTTGGTGAGGTTCTCATCGGTCGGCCAGACGCCGTTCCCCTCGAAGAGGCTGAACAGCACCGAAATGCCTCGCTCGGACGCCGCCCGGAGGAAGTGGTCGATTCGGCGTTCGTGCGCCTTCGGGTTCCGCTTCCAGAACTCGTAGCTCGTCCACGTCCGGACGGCGTTGAGGTTCACCGACGCGGCGTAGCCGAGGTCGCGTTCGACGACCGCCTCGTCGTAGCCCGCCCACATCTGATAGAACGTGAGCGCGCGGGCGGGCAGGTACATCGCCCCGCGGACGTCGATGGGTTCGGCGCTTTCGGTCGGCGCGTCGTCCTCGCAGTCGGACGCGTCCGACCCGTTCGGCGGGGGAGCCGCCCCTCCGGTACCGCCGGGTCGGCCGGGGATTCGGTCGCCGGCCGCGCGTCCGCCGACCGACGCGAGACCGGCCGCTGCCACCGAGGTCCTGAGAAACTCTCGTCGTCCACGCTCCGAGCCCATGCCGTTTCCTACCGCGGACCAGCCAATAAGCGCCGGGGCCGCCGCGGTTCCTCGTCGGATTCGTCGTCCTCCTCGCCGACCGCACCGAGACCGAGGCGGAGTAGCACCGACGCACTCCGGCAAGCACGCGCGCCACCGAGTCACACCGGCGTTATCGCCGGCCGTCGAGCGGCGGAAGCGCCCGCGTGTCGGGCCGAGGTCGGACCCGAGCGGGTAAGACGCTCGGCGTCGAACCGTCGGGCGACGTGATACTGGTAGTGGACAACGCGGTGGCGGGCGGACACATGGCCGGCGAAGTCGCTCGCCTGCTTCCGACCGAGGACGCGGAACTGCACGGCTACCCGAACGCTCCGACCGACCCGTCGCTCGACGGCGTCGACGGCGTCGTCCTCGGCGGGAGCGGGTGCGGCGTCTACGACGAACCCGACCAGCCGTGGATCGGGAGACAACAGCGGTTTGTGGAGACGGTGATGGAGGAGGAAATCCCGCTCCTCGGCGTCTGCTTCGGACACCAACTCGTAAACGCGGCCCTCGGCGGGACCGTCGTGGACAGCAAGGTGTCGCGGAATCGACTCGTGAAGGCGTCGCTCGCCGAGGTTCCGCTGTTCGAGGGGGTCGAACCCGTGGTTCCGGTCCTCCACTCGGACCTCGTGACCGACCCCGGCGAGGGGATGGACGTCGTCGGCACGACGGACTACAACGAGTACTTCGCCACGCGCCACCGCGAACGCCCGGTCTGGACCGTCCAGTACCACCCCGAGTTCACGCCCACCATCCGGCCCGAATACGACGCCGTCTGGGAGGGAGGCGAGCGCACCTTCGCCGAGTCGACGGCGACGCGGACGCTGGAGAACTTCGCTCGGTTCTGTCGAGAAGAAAAGACGGCGTGAGCGAACCTTCGACCATCGCGGGCATCGCCTCCTCGTCTCGGTGAATCGCCCGGCCGTCGGCGCGTGTGACGTCGGGGTTACCTGGTGAACCCGGCGTTCGCTGAGGTATATACCCGAGAGCGACGAACGGACGACCGAGAACCGCGAATGACACGAAGTCCCCTCGTTCCCGACGCCGCGCGAATCGGCCGAACAGCGCTGACCGTGGCCGACCTCGACGCGACGACGGCGTTCTACCGCGACGTGGTCGGCCTGTCGGTGCTGTCAGAGACGGAGACGATGGCAACCCTCGGCGTCGACGGAACGCCGCTGCTCGTCCTGCGGCGGGACGAGGACGCTCCGCCTCGAACCGACGACCGAGCGGGACTGTTCCACAATGCGTTCAGGGTCCCCTCCCGCGCCGCGTTGGGTGCTGCGCTCGAACGGATTCGCGACCGGTCGGAACTGACCGGAGCCTCCGACCACGACGTGAGCGAGGCACTCTACCTCGTCGACCCGGAGGGAAACGGCGTCGAAATCTACGCTGACCGACCGCAGGAAGAGTGGCCCCGGGCCGTGGACGGGACGATAAGCATGGGGACGGCCCCGTTGGACCTCGACGACCTCCTCTCGGCGTCGGACGGCGCCGCGGCCGCCCCGCCCGGAACGACCGTCGGACACGTCCACCTGGAAGCGACGTCGCTGCCGGCGTCGCGGGCGTTCTACGCGGATACGCTCGGTCTGCGGGTGCAGTCGGAGTCGTCCTCGGCGCTGTTCCTCGCGGCGGGCGACTACCACCACCACCTCGGCGTGAACGTCTGGAACGGGCGGGCGCGGCCGGCGGGCGGTCGCGGGGTGGCGTGGGTCGAGTTCCTCCTGCCCGACGCGGAGTCGCTGGCGGCGGTTCGACGGGGACTCGCGGCGGCGGACGTCTCGGTCACTGACCGCGACGAGGGATTCGAGGTGTCCGACCCGAGCGGAGTCGCCGTTCGGTTCCGCCTCGCGTAATCGAACCGACATCGGAGACGACCGTTCGTTATCAGAGCCGATTTTTAGCGGCTAACGCATATATACTGAAACGATTACTCCGATATGTCCAGTTCAACAGCGGGAGCGCGGCTTCCGTCGCTGGGGAAGGTAGGGAGGAGGGGGAGAGACGTCGTCAGGTATATTCCGAACGGAGACTCCATTCCGGAGAAATCCTGGCGCGCGCGCCATCGAGCTATCGTGCTGTTGCTGGCGGCGCACGCGCCGTTGCTCTTCGCGCTGGGGAGTTTCACCGGGACGGAACCGTACGTCACGGGCGCGACGTTCACGGCCGTCCCGGAGACGCACCTCTTCGCGGGCGTCGGCGCCATCGTCGCGCTGACACTCCTGTCGGCGGTGCGCCATCGAACGGGTGGCCGAGCGCTCCCGAATCATCGCCGAGCGGAGCGAGTCGCTCGCGGACCGCGCCGAGAGCGGCGTGGCGACCATCTCGCAGGTTCGGTCGCGGCTCGACGGTCTCACCGAACAGACGGCGGACCTGAAGTGTCGGCTCGACGCGTTCACCTGCGAGGCCGAGACGGAGATGGAGACCGGGACCGAGTCGGGGGCCGAGTCCGGGGCGGCCGGGACGGGACGAACGGCGACTCCGAGCGGGTCGCCCTGATTCTCCGGGCGCCGCGCGATTCCTTTCGGTCGTTCAGAGCACGCGGAACACGCGAACCGTGTCGCGCTTGCCCGGTTCCGAGAGGAGTTGGGCGAGGCCGAGGTCGGAGAACACCCGCTTCCAGTTTCTGTGATAGAGCGGGAAGTCGTCGTTGACGTAGCTCACTTCGGCGCCGTCGCGACCGCGTTGCGGGCTATTCCCCTCGTTCTCCGCGGTTATCAGGAGGTCCGACGTGACTCGAATCAGCTCCTCGAACACCCACGTCTCGTCGGGGTGGACGTGTTGGAGCGTCTCGACGGAGTACACTACGTCGAAGGCGTCGTCGTCGAACTCGGCGACCACGTCCTCGATGGCGCCGACGTGAAACGTCCCCGTCTGCGCGAGTTCGGGGAAGTGCTTGTCCATCACGTCGAAGGCGTCCTCGTTGATGTCGACGCCGGTGAGGTTCTCGTACCCCGCCTCAAGCAGGTGCGCGAGGTGGCGGCCGGAGCTACAGCCGACCTCCAGTATCGCGGCGTCCTCGTCGACGTAGTGTTCGAAGACGGTGGCGAGCGTCTCGCTCACCTCGTTCGGCCCGATTTCGGCGTAGTAGCCCGGCGAGAAGTCCCCCGAGCGCTCGGCCCAACCGCGGCGGTTGTCGTCCGGTTGCACGGGCGGGGGGACGGCGCCGAGGAGTAAAGCCTCCCCGGAATCCGCCGCGTCGGCCGCGCGGCGCGAGCGCTACCGTGAGGTCGTGTCCGGTCGTCGCGGACGCGTGCCCAGCGTGAACTCCACGCGCTGTCGCCGACCGTCGCGGAGCACCGCGACGCGAATCGAGTCGCCGGGCGACGCCCGCAGGGCGAGGTAGGAGGCGAGTTGCTGTCGGCTGTCGACCCGTTCGCCGCCGACGCTGACGACGACGTCGCCCGCCTGCAGGGCGTCGTCGGACGGTCCGTCGTCGAGCACGTCGGTGACGAGGACCCCCCGAGGGTTCGAGAGCCCGAGCTGTTCTGCGACGTTCGGCGTCACCGTCCGGAGCGCGGCCCCCATGTACGCGTGGCGGTACTCGCCGTCTTCGATGAGTGCGGGCACGACCCGCTTCACCAGCGCCGCCGAGATGGCGAACGCGAGGTTCTCCCCGCCGCCGGAGTTGATGACGCCGACCACCTCGCCGTCGAGGGTGACGAGCGGTCCCCCCGAGTTCCCGGGATTGACCGGCGCGCCGGTCTGGATGGCGTCGGGGATGCGGTAGCCGTTCGGCGCGGGGATGAGACGGTTGACGCCGCTGACGAGGCCGGAGGTGACCGACCCTTCGAGACCGTACGGGTTGCCGATGGCGACCACCTCCGTCCCGATGGCCGGTTGCTCGTCGACCATCGGGAGCGGTTCCGCGTCGTCGGGGCGGTTCTCCACTCGCACCACCGCGAGGTCGGCGGAGGGGTCGACGCCGACGACGGACGCCGAGCGCCACTCGCCGTCGGTGAAGCGCACCTGCACCTCGGAGGCGTCACCGACGACGTGGGCGTTGGTGACGACGAAGTTATCCCGGTAGACGAACCCCGACCCCTGCCCGCCGGAGGACACCTGTATCAGGACGACCGAGTCGATGACGTTCCGGTAGACCTCGGTGTACTCGCCCGCGGCCTCGGTTCCAGTCCCGGCTTCGGCGGCCGTCTCCGCCGCGGTCGATTCGGCCGTCGATGCGGACGACGTCGACGCCGAAGTCGACGAAGCGGTCGGCGAAGACGAAGATTCGTTCCCGTTACAGCCGGCGAGAGCGGCCGCGAAAGCGACGCCCGCACCTCGGAGAACGCGCCGACGACTCGGTGAGTCAGGCATGACGACGTCACGTACCTGGCAGTGACACATAGTGACAACGGCCGCCCGAATTCGCGAGCCACCGCGTCGGCACGTCCCCGGCTACCCCGCCGCGGCCGGCGCCGCCTTCGGCGACTCCGACTCCGGGCGAACCGCCAGCGAAGGGGATCGAAAAGCGGAGAAAGTCGCCGGACGACGGCGGGGCTTGTGCATGAAGGCAGAGCCCCTAACTACGTCTCGCCGCTCGGTTAGGACGGATTATCTCATGCCTATCAACGCTACAATTTACCGCGGTCCACACGAGATGTCGGTCGAAGAGATAGACGACCCCGAACTGGAGGGGCCGAACGACGCCGTCGTCGACATCACGACGACGGCCATCTGCGGGTCGGACCTCCACATGTACGAGGGTCGGACGACCATCGACGAGGGCCGCGCGTTCGGCCACGAAATCATGGGCGTCATCGACGAAGTCGGCGAGGGCGTCGAGAGCTTCGAACCCGGCGACCGGGTCGTCCTGCCGTTCAACGTCGCCTGCGGCCACTGTCGCAACTGCGTCGACGACTACACCGCCTTCTGCGAGAACGTCGACTCCGACACGCCCGGCGGCGTCTACGGCTACGCGATGATGGGCTCGTATCAAGGCGGGCAGGCCGAGAAGGTGCGCGTCCCGCACGCCGACTTCAACGCCCTGCCCCTCCCCGACGGCGACGAACACGAGGAGGACTTCATCATGCTCGCCGACGTGTTCCCGACGGGGTGGCACGGTTGCGAACTCGCCGACCTGCGCTCCGGGGAGTCCGTCGTCGTCTTCGGCGGCGGTCCGGTCGGTCTGATGGCCGCCTACAGCGCGAAACTGAAGGGCGCCTCCGAGATATACCTCGTCGACCGGGTGGAGAGCCGCCTCGAACTCGCCGAGGAGCACTGCGACGCGACGACGGTGAACTTCGAGGAGGAGGACCCCACCGAGGTCATCCCCGAGATGCACGGCGGGAAAGTCGACAAGGGCGTCGACGCCGTCGGCTACCAAGCCATCGACGGCGGCCGGCACAGTCACGGCGAGAGCGCCTACGAGAAATCCCGCGAGAACCCCTCGCAGGTCATCAACGACCTCATCGGCACCGTCCGCCCGACGGGGAAAGTCGGCGTCGTCGGCGTCTACTTCTCCGCGGACCCGAACCCGCCCGAACACGTGCAGGAACCGGGCGAACTCAGCATCGACTTCGGGAAACTGTTCGAGAGCGGACTCCGCGTCGGCACCGGCCAGTGCGACGTGAAGCGCTACGACCGCCGCCTGCGAAACATGATAGAGCAGGGCCGCGCGGAACCCGGCTTCATCGTCTCGCACGTGGAACCGCTGGAGAAGGCGCCGGAGATGTACGAGCGGTTCGACGAGCGCGAAGAGGGCGTCACCAAGGTCCTGCTGAAACCGTAGCGGGACGCAGCGAGTCCGAGTTTCGAGTTTCGAGTTACCGCCGTCCGGGGTCCGGTCGCTCCGCCTTCGGGCCGGGCTTCCACGTGTTACCTTCGAGCGTGACGAGGTCGTAGCGTTTGAGCACCTGCAGCAGGTCGACGACGGCCTCGGCGTCGTAGTCGACGGTCATCTCCTCGGGCAGTCTGTCGGCGATGGCCGACCGCGTTCCCTCCTCCATCCGGTCGAGCGTGTCGAGGAGGATGTCGACGTCCTCCATCAGCGGTTCGAGGCCCGGCCGACCCTCTTCTTCGGCGTGAAGCTTCGACAGCACCTCGTCGTACGACCCCGTAATCTCCATCGTCACCGAGACGTCGTCCTCATCTGAATCCATGCTACCGGTATATGCGAGCAAAACACCATAAGCGTTCCCAACTGTCGGAGATGCGGAACGGTATCCCCGGATTCGCGTCCAGGCGAGCGCCGGCCGCGGTCGCGGTCGGCGGGTGTCGGCGCTCCGCGGTCCGGGCGGTCGGAGACGCCGCTGCTCGGCGGAATCGCTCTCCGCGGTCGACCCCGGTCGAAGGGAGAAAAAGTGGCCCGTGCGGCGCCGCTACGCTTGTTCGGCGGGCGGCGCCTCGCCGTCGACGGCGCGCAGTCCCGGATTCGGTCCCGGCGTCGCAGTGCCGTTTTCGGACCCGTTCGTGACGGAGTCGAGCGGGTTCGCGTCGTCGCTCGTCTCGGTGGTGGCGTTTCCGAGCAGGTTGGTGTCGTCGCCCGACGCCGCCCCGTCCTTCGCGTCGGCCACCGCCGACGCGGTGGCGTTGCCGCTTCGCTGCTCCCGTATCCACGTTCGGTACTCCTCGTTTGAGACGACCACGACGTCGCCGCCCATCCGGGCGTGACCGGACCCGCAGAACTCGGCGCAGTAGAAGGGGTAGACCCCCTCCTCCGTCGCTTTCGTCCGGATGGTGGCGTACGTGCCCGGCATGGCGTCCTGTTTCAGTCCGAGTTTCGGTGAGTAGAAGGCGTGTATCACGTCTTTAGAACTGACGTGGAGGTAGACGTCTCGGTCTTTCGGAATGACCAGTTTCTTCTTCGTCGTCACGTTCTCCTCGCCCACGTACCGGAACTCCCAGCCCCATTGGTAGGCGAGCGCTTCGATTTCGACGGCGTTCGGGTCGTCGGGTTGAACCGCGCCTTGGAGGTACTGGTTCGTCCCGCCATCCTGCGGCCCGTTGTCGGCGGCGACGACCGGGGAGATGTAGGGGTTCGCCAACACGACCATCGAGGCGATGCCGACGAACGCGAGGATGAGAGCGGTGACGACGGTCCAGGTGATTTCGAGTCGGCGGTTCTCCTCGGTCGGCGCCGGGTCGTCGTTGTCGCGGTAGCGGTAGATGGTGTAGAAGATGATGAACTCGACGGACATCATCAGCGGCAACGCGACGTACAGCAGTTTCCGGTTGAGGTTGTTGATGAGCGCCTTGTTGACCGATTGGGCCGCCGCGGGCGCCGTCGCGAGGGCGAGAAAGGCGACGGCGACGGCGAGGAACCCGCCGAGGCGCGCAGGCGTCCGGTCCATTGTGCGCATCTCCGAACGAAACGAACTAAACTCTGACGGGCCATCCGGCGCGACGGCGGACTGTCGCGCTCGGAAGCGCGTCTGAGCGGTCCGAGGATTGAATTTTCCAGCTTCTTGGGGAATAGATTTAATCGAGGGAGGTTCTTTCTCGAAGACGAGATGAACTACGCAGTCGAACCGGTCGCGCTCCGGAGTTCCCCATGAGCGTCGTCCCGTACGTGCTGGTGGCGTGTCTCGTCGCCGGGGTCGTCCTCCGCGCGCGGTACGGGTCGTTCCGGAACCTCTCGCGGACCATCCTTGCCGACGGCGGACACGTCCGAGGCGACGAGGCGGAGGAACGCGAGAAGAAGGCGAACCTCCTCCGGTGGGTGACGACGGTCGACCACAAGGACATCGGCCTCCTCTATCTCGTTTTCGGCACCGTGGCGGCCCTGTGGGGCGGCGTCGACTCGATGATGATTCGGACCGAACTGCTGACGCCGGCCGTCGACGTGTGGTCCGAGGAGACGTACAACGCCCTGTTCACGACGCACGGGCTGACGATGCTGTTCTTCTTCGTCACCCCGGTGTTCTTCGGCATGGCGAACTACTTCCTTCCCCTGTTCGTCGGCGCCGACGACTTAGCGTTCCCGCGCATCAACGCCATCGCCTTCTGGCTCCTGCCGCCGTCGCTGCTGCTCGTCCGCGGCGGCCTCATCACGGAGGTCATCGCGCGCGTTCTCGGTCTCGGACTCCCGCGGTCGATGCTGGAGATACTCTACATCTTGGCTCCGCCGGCGACGGGGTGGACGCTGTACACCCCGCTGTCGACGCAGTTGGCGAATCCCCAGATAGATTTCATGTTGCTGGGTTTGCACTTGAGCGGAATCTCGACGACGATGGGGGCGATTAACTTCATCGTCACCATATTCATGAAGCGCGGACCGGACGTCGACATCGGCGACTTCGACATCTTCACGTGGTCGATGCTGACGACGAGCGGTATCATCCTCTTCGCGTTCCCGCTTCTCGGCAGCGCCATCCTCATGCTGCTTCTCGACCGCAACTTCGGCACCTCTTTCTACGCCGTCGAGGCGGGCGGCTCCATCCTCTATCAGAACCTCTTCTGGTTCTTCGGCCACCCGGAGGTGTACATCATCTTCCTCCCCGCGACGGGGTTGATGAGCACCATCCTCCCGAAGTTCTCGGGGCGGAAGCTGTTCGGGTTCAAGTTCGTCGTCTACTCGACGCTCGCCATCGGCGTGATGTCGTTCGGCGTCTGGGCGCACCACATGTTCACGACGGGGATGGACCCGCGGCTTCTCACCTCCTTCATGATCGTCTCCATCGCCATCGCCGTCCCGAGCGCAATCAAGGTGTTCAACTGGCTGACGACGATGTGGAAGGGGAACATCAGGCTGACCGCGCCGATGCTGTTCTCGGCCGGCGGCCTCGGTCTGTTCGTCATCGGGGGCATCACGGGCGTCTTCCTCGCCTCCATCCCCATCGACGTGATGTACCAGGACACCTACTACGTCGTGGGTCACTTCCACATGATCCTGATGGCGATCATCCCGTTCCAGATGTTCGCCGCCTCCTACTACTGGTTCCCCATCATCACCGAGCGGATGTACAACCAACGTCTGGCGCGCTTGCAGGCGGTGCTCACCTCGTTCGGCGTGTTCGTCACCTTCATGGCGTTTCTAATCATGGGCGCCCTCGGGATGCCGCGCCGGTTCGCCTCCTACCCCCCGAAGTTCCAGTTGTTCCACGACGTCGCCTCCGTGGGCGCATACGTCATCGGCTTCAGCGTCCTCCTGTGGCTGTACAACATGCTGCACTCGCTATGGTTCGGCGACCTCGTCCGCGACGCCGACGTCTGGGATCTGAAGAAGACCCAGCAGTTCACCCGCGAGTGGCAGGCGTTCGAGGCGCGCCTCGCGGAGAAGTACGGCGTCACCAGCCCCCCGCCCGAGGAGACGCGGGCCGCCGCGGAGAGCCAACTCGTCGGCGACCAGGAGGACGAGACGGACGCGGGCAGTCCGAAGGCGTTCGAGGACCTCTCGGGCATCGGCACCGACGTGGTCGTCGGCGCCGCCGCCGGCTTCGTCGGCATGATGCTCATGTCGGCCGTCCTCTACGTCGGCTCCCTCCTCGGCGTGTTCCAACCGGGGGCGTTCGCCGAACTCGCCGAACTCGTCGGGGTCGAGGGCAGTCCGCTCGTCGGCTACCTCATCTTCCTCGGCGGCGGCATGACGACGTGGGCGCTCCTGTTCGTCACGTTCGCGGACTTCCTGCCGGGGGAACCCCTCGTCAGGACGGGCCTCGTGTTCGCCGTGGTGATGCTGCCGGGCTTCTTCGTGGCGTTCTACAGCGGGCAGTCCGGCTGGGAACTCGTCGGCTACGTGCTGGTGGCGTTCGTCGCCCACCTCGCCTACGGGACGGGGTTGGCGACCGTGTTCAAGATGCTGAGCGGCCGTCTGCAAACGTCGCTCGTCCACGTCTCGGAATGACGGCGACGACTCACACCCGGACGGGGGCGAGAACGAGAATCCGGGCGCGCGGAGGTGACGCGCGGTGAACTGGAGCGACGCCGCGACGTACGTCCTCCCGTTCCTCGGCGCCCTCGTGTTCTCCGCCGGCGTCGGCGGCGCCGTCCTCGGCGGGTACGCGGCCGTACAGGAGGACCTCGGCCTCTGCGGCGCGCCTGCCATCTCGGTGACGCCGCCGGAGGATATCGACCACAACGCGCCGGAGGGGATGGCCGACCCCTCGTGGGCGCGACTCGATTACGAGGAACTGAGCGAGGCCGAGAAGGAGGCGTTCGAGTCGGCCGTCGGGACGGTGAGCGGGACCGGCGAAGTCGACGGCGAACTCGAACACGAGGCGGCGTTCAGCGGCGGCGCCCTCGTCGCCTACGAGGGCGAGGAGTACTACGTCGCCGTCGAGACGATGAACGAGTGCGTCGCCGTGAGCGGGTACGTCCTGCCGGCCGGCGTCGTCGGCGTCGTCGTCGGACTCGGACTGTTCTACTCCCCGCGACTCGCCCGGACGCTGGCCCGCCGGTCCGACCGCTGAGCGGATTGAGGTCGAGTCGGAACCGGAGAATCGAAGGATTCGACGGCCTCGCGTCCGCCGCGGCGTCCTCTCATCCCAGCGCCGGGACGACCGGCAACAGGAGCGCACCGCCCCCGTCCAACCGGTCGATGGGGGGGATGAAGCCGAGGAACGACGCGAGGAGGAGGGCTCCGAGGAACGCCGCGAACAGCACCGTCAGCGCGAGGAGCCAGTCGTACACGCCCTGCGTCGTCGTGAGTTCGGGGAGCGTCGCCATGGATGACACAGGGGCGGAATCGAGGGTAAATCTACTGGCGCTGAGTGCCGCCTACCGAACGTTCGACCGGCCTCAAGCGCCGTACACCGCCCCGAGATACAGCGATACGACGATGACGAGCCAGACGGCGTCGACGAAGTGCCAGTACATCGAGACGGTCCTGACGGCGGTGTCGCGGCCGGCGCCGAACTGCCCCATCAGCCCCCGGACGAGCAGGATACCCATGAGGACGACGCCGGTGACGACGTGGAGGCCGTGCAGCCCCGTCAGCCCGAAGAACGCGGGACCGAACAGCCCCGAGGAGAGGGTGAACCCCTCTTTGATTATCAGTTCGTAGTACTCGTACACCTGTCCGCCGACGAACGCCAGCCCGAACGCCAGCGTCACTCCGAGCCACGCGAGGAACCGTCTGTGGTCCCCCCCGGAGAGCTTCTTGTGCGCGTACTCGAACGTGAAACTGGATCCGACGAGCAGAACGGTGTTTATCGCCAGCACCGGCGTGAGCAGGTGCGGAAGCTCCTCGGGCGGCCACGCGCTGAGGCGGAGGAAGTAGTAGTAGGTGAACCCGGCGGCGAACGTCGCGACGTCCGTCAGGACGAACAGCAGCATCCCGAGTCGGTGGACGCCGGAGTCGAGGACGCTCTCGTCTCTCTCCCAGTACGGTTCAACGAACGCCTGGTGGAGCCACCCGAAGATGCCGACGAGAAGCAAGAACGCGCCGCCGCCGAAGACCAACGGTCCGAGGAACTTCGGGACGAGCGAGTAGTCCGTCCACCCGATGATGAACAGACCCGCGCCGAGATAGAGGGTCGCCGCGCCGACGGCGCCGACGAACGGCCACCACGACGACTCGTCGAGTCCGCGAGGAAAGTCCCACCCCGTCGGGGGGCCGAGTTCGCCCTCCTCGTCCTCGGAATCGGTTGCCGTACCCATACGTTCAGCGTCGAACGGGAGCGTAAAATAGGCGGCGGGCGATTCCGAGTGCGGCGTTCGGAGCGGTGCATTCCGCCGGAGACGGCCGCTCCGCCCGCCGCGTCGGTGCGGCCGCCGAGCCTTTACTCCTCGCCGCCGCAGGTATCACCGACATGGCACACATCGCTATCACCGGCGCCGACGGCAACGTCGGGAGCGTCGCCGTCGAGGCGTTCGACCACGAGAGACACAAGGTCACGCCGATAACCCACTCGGAGACCGAAGAGATGGAGAGCGTCGTCGCGGACGTCGCCGACCGCGAGGAGTTCGTCGAGAAACTACCCGCGGACGCGGACGTCTTGGTCCACCTCGCGGCGAACCCCTCGCCGTACGCCGAGTGGGACGAGGTGAAGGAGGTCAACGTCGACGGCGCGTTCAACGCCTACTACGCGGCCGACGAGAACGACGTGGGCCGAGTGGTGTACGCCTCCTCGAACCACGCGACGAACGGGCACATCGTGGCCGACCCGGACGAACCCGAGACGATGCGGGCGGACGCCGACGTCATCGACCCGGACGACGAGACGGCGCCGGACTCCTTCTACGGCGTCACGAAGGTGGCCGGCGAGGCGATGGGGAACTACTTCGCGCACCGCGAGGGCGTCGAGACGGTGAACCTCCGAATCGGGTGGTTGCTCTCCGAGGAGGACCTCAAAGACGAGGTGACCGACCCCGTCTCCGAGGAGTACGCGGAGGAGGCCGCCCGGTTCGCCCGCGCGATGTGGCTGAGCCCCCGCGACTGCAAGGACGCCGTGCGAGCGGCGAGTCTCGCGGACCTGCCCGAGGGCGAAAACTCGGTCACGGTCAACGGTATCTCGGCGAACGACGAGCGCTGTCTGTCGCTGACGCACGGCCTCCGAACCATCGGCTACCGGCCGCGGGACAACGCCGCCGAGGTCGTCGAATCGAACTGAGTCGGCGCCTCTGACCGGCCGGTCGTTCGGCGTCCGCTTCGCGACCGGAAGGAGCCGAACCCCTCGGCCGTCACGATTTTACTCGTCGCGGGCACTCGTTGACACGTATTGCGGACGAGGAGGCGCCTCGAGCCCCCTCGCCTCGTGTTCGCAGTGAATCACGGAGACGCGCGTGCGGTTCCGCCGCACGCGCGGACGGCGATGCACGACGACAGAGACACATACATGTCTGAGCAAGAACTCACGCTCGGTATCGTCGGATTGGGAAAGATCGGCGGCAACCTCGCGCGGCAGGCCGTCGGAAAAGACATCCGCGTCGTCGGCCTCGACGCCGAGGACAGGCCCGAACTGGAGGAGATGGGCATCGAAGTACACGACGCCGGCGAGTACGAGACGCTGGCGGAGAAACTCGACCCGCCGCGGGTCGTCTACCTGTCGCTCCCGTCGGGCGAACTGATAGACGACCAACTCGACCAACTCGTCGACGAGCTCAACGAGGGCGACGTCGTGATGGACGGCGGCAACTCCTTCTGGCGGGACTCCATCCGCCGCGAGGAGCGCTGCTGGGACGAGGGCGTCTACTTCCTCGACACCGGCACCAGCGGCGGGCCGCCGCGCGCGAAGGAGGGCGCCTGCTTCATGGTCGGCGGCAAGGAGGAGGGCTTCGAGATAGCCGAACCCTACCTCGACACCCTCTCCGTCGAGGGCGGTCTCATCCACGTCGGCGAACCCGGCAGCGGCCACTTCGTCAAACTCGTCCACAACGGCATCGAGTTCGGGATGCTGCAGTCCATCGCGGAGGGCGTCGAACTCTTAGAGGCCGGGCAGTTCGACCTCGACGGCGAGATGGGCGACCTCTTCGAGACGTGGAACAACGGCGCGGTCATCGAAAGCTGGCTCGTCGAGTTGATGTCGAAAGGGCTGAAGAACGAAGACCAGTTCTCCGACGCCCCCGAGAACTTCGAGGACGTGCCGAACTTCGTCGAGGACACCGGCGAGGTGAACTGGCTGGTGCAGGAGGCGTTCAAGGGCGAAACGCCGGTGCCCGTCATCACCCAGTCGGTCATCGAACTGTTCAAATCGCGCGGGAACCAGAAGCACGCCCCCCGCGCCGTCGCCCTGATGCGTCACGGCTTCGGCCTCCACCCGTTCGGCGAGGAGGAGAGCCTCATGGACGAACGCGTCACCGGCCGCGTCGACAACGACGCGCGCAGCGACATCCGGCAGGAGGAGGGCGACGAGGACACCCTGCGACCCGAGAAGCGCGAATCGTACGACGGCGACCCCAATTAGGAGGAGACACCAATGGCAAAACAGTTCGTCTACGACGAGAACGGCGAAGAGATCAGCGCGTGGGCCGAGTCGACCGATGAGGTGGTCGAGGAGGCTCGCAGCGAGCTAAGCGAAAAGGGAATCGACCTCGAGGAAGAGGAGATACGCGAGCGAGTCCGCGTCATCCCCTCGCCGACGCGCATCAAGAGCAGCCCCGAGGACGTGCTGATGGACAAGCGCCGCCGCGGCGGCATCGAGGCGGCCGAAGTCGTCGAGTCCGGGATGGACGTCGGCCTCGGCACCGGCAGCACGACGGCGTGGGCCATCGCGGCCATCGGGTGGAAACTGGAATCGGGCGAACTCGAAGACATCCGCGGCGTCGCCACCTCCCTGCAGAGCCACGACTTAGCGCGCGAACTCGACATCCCCCTCACCGACGTGGACGAGTTCGAGTCGCTGGACGTGGCCATCGACGGCGCCGACCAGTGGGACCCCGAGAACCCCCACGTCGTGAAGGGCGGCGGCGCCTCGCACGCCCGCGAGAAACTCATCGACGAGATGGCCGACCGCCTCGTCGTCGCCACCGACGACGAGAAGCAGTCGACGCCGCTGTCGCACCCGGTACCGCTGTCGGTACTCCCCGAGTCGCGCAACGTGGCGCAGTCGTGGGTGAAAGAGCAGGGCGGCGACCCGCAACTGCGCTACGCCGAGAAGAAGGACGGACCGCTGTTCACGGCGAACGGGAACCTCATCGTCGACTGCGACTTCGGCGAGATAGACGACATCGAGGGCCGCGCGACCGACCTCGCTCGGATTCCCGGCGCCCAAGAGCACGGCCTGTTCGTGGACGTGGTCGACGACGTGATATACGGCGCCGACGACGGCGTCGAACACGTCGAGTTCTGAGCGGCGCGAAGCGACGGGACTCGAAAGCCGAAGAAAACGCGACGACGCTCTTCTACTGCCTGTCCGCGTCCGACCGTCGCTCGCCGGCCTCCTCGGCGGCGGCGAACACGTCCGCCATCCACGCGTCGAGGTTCTCCTCGTGGACGTTCTCGCGGAGCGCCGACATCCGCTCGCGGCGTTCCGCCTCGTCCATCGTCATCGCATCCTCGATGGCGCGGGCGAACCCCTCGGTGTCGTGGGGGTTGACGACCAGCGAGTGCTCGCCGAGTTGCTCGTAGGCGCCCGTCTGGTCCGAGAGGACGAGGACGCCGTCGTCGTCCACCTGCGAGGCGACGTACTCCTTGGCGACGAGGTTCATCCCGTCGCGCAGGGCGCTGACGAGCATCACGTCGCTGTAGCGGTACAGGGCGTTGAGTTCGTCGCTGTCGAGCCAATCGTCGATGTAGATGACGGGCGTCCACTCGTCGGTGCCGAAGCGCTCGTTGATGCGCTCGACCGCCTCCTGAACGTTCGTCTGGAGGTTCTGGTACTCGGGGATGAGCGACCGCGACTCGTCGGCCTTCTGGACGTACGTGAGTTCGCCCTGTCGCTCGGGGCGCCCCTTCCAGAACTCTTCGAGCGCCTTCAGTCGCTCGACGATGCCCTTCGTGTAGTCGAGGCGGTCGACGCCGAGGGCCACTTTCGAGTCCTCGGGGATGCCGCGGTCCTGTTTGAACGCCCGCCAGGACTCCTCGTCGGCCGAGGCGGCCGACTCCGCGATGCCGTCGGCGTCGACGCCGAGGGGGAACGCCTGAACGTAGGTGGTGTGGCCGTCGTACTGGACGCGGTTGTCCTCGTAGTCGACGAAGGCGTCCTCGAACGCCTGGTCGACGCAGTCGAGGAAGTTCTGACAGTAGCGCTCGACGTGGAAGCCGAGCACGTCGTTCGCCAGCAGGCCGTCGAGAAGGTCGTCAGCCTGCGGGCAGGCGCGGAAGGTGTCCCATCCGGGCCAGGTGATGTGCCAGAAATGCGTCAGGAGGGCGTCGGGGGCCTCCTCGCGGACCATCCGGGGCGCCAAGGCGAAGTGGTAGTCCTGGAACCAGACCACCGAGTCCTCGTCGATGGCGTCAACGACGGCGTCGGCGAAGCGGCCGTTCACCTGCTGGTAGCGCCGCCAGTGGCGGTTGGCGTACTCCGTCTTCCAGATGCCGCCGTGGCTCAGCGGCCACAGCACGCGGTTGCTGTAGCCGTAGTAGTACGCCTCCACTTCGTCGTCGGAGAGCCAGATTCGCTTGAGGTCGTAGGCCTCCTCGTCGGGCGGCATCCGGACGACGTCGTCGTCGCCGGTCGCCTCGCGGTCGGCCTCGCCGTCGCCCCATGCGATCCACGTCCCGTGGACACGTTGCATGACGGGGTCGAGACCGGCCGTGAGACCGCCCGCGGGTTCGTCGACGACGACGTTCCCCTCGTCGTCGTACTCGTGGGAGTAGGGCTGGCGGTTCGAGACCACGACGAGGTCGCCGGGAACCGAGGGGGCGTCGGCGTCGTTGCTGTCGCCGTCGTCGGTCCGGCCGTCGGTCGACTCCTCGGCGCCTGTCATCGGGTCACCCCGCGAGCGTCGTCCGCCGTCATACGGTCGTCACCGTGTTCGTCAGCGTACCGACGTTCTCGATGGTTATCTCGACGCGGTCGCCCTCCCGGAGGGTGAACTCCGCGGGCGGGACGATGGAGGTTCCCGTGAGAAGCACCGAGAGTTCGGGCGTCTCGTCGTGGCGGGTGCGGTAAGAGACGAGTTCCTCGCAGGTTCGCGCCATCAGGGAGGTGTCTGTCTCCCCCTCGAACGCCGTTTCGCCGTCGCGTTCGATCGTCATCGACATCTCCAGGTCGTGCGGGTCCGCGACCGTCTCGGGCGAGGCGACGCAGGGGCCGACCGCGCAGCACCGCTCGAACACCTTCGCCTGCGGAAGGTACAGCGGGTTCTGTCCTTCGAGGTCCCGACTGCTCACGTCGTCGCCGACGGTGTAGCCGACGACGTCGCCCTCGTAGAGGACGATGCCGAGTTCGGGTTCGGGGACGTCCCACTCGGAGTCCTCGCGGACGCCGATTTCGTCGTCGGGGCCGACGGTTCGGGAGGGCGTCGCCTTGAAGAACAGTTCGGGCCGGTCGTTCTCGAACACCTGCTGGTACATCTCCGGGCGGCCGCTCTCATCTTCGCGGGCGTCGCCGCTGGCCTCGTAGGTGACGCCGGCGGCCCACACCTCGTCCGGGACGACCGGACGGACCGCCCCCGACTCGACGTCGTCTTCGCCGACGACGGGCGCGTCGTCGAGGAGGGCCTCGGCCACGTCGTCGACGCCGCGGTCCGTCGTCGAGGCGACCATCGCGAGGTCGCGGAACGACGAGAGGGCCGGGCGCGCCGACGAGAGATCGTAGGCTGTCCGGCCGTCGCGGGCGACGAGGCGCGGATCCTCGGAGTCGATCCGAACGCGGAAATATCGCATCAACTCCCGATACACGACGACGCCACTAATTTCTCGTGGCGGTCGGGGTGGAATTTCCGGGACGTGCCGCCGCGGCCGTAAGAGGCGTAAGTCGAGGCTTCGAACGTCGACGCGTGACGGAGACGTACCAGAACTACATCGACGGCGAGTGGCGAGACTCAGAGACCGGCGAGACGTTCGACGTCAAGAATCCGGCCGACACCTCGGAGGTCGTCGGGTCGTTCCAGCGGTCCAGCGAGGCGGACACGAACGGCGCCATCGACGCCGCCGCGTCCGCCGAGGACGAGTGGGCCGACACGCCCGCCGCGACGCGGGGAGAGTTCCTCCGCGAGACGGCAAAGCGCATGGACGACCGTGAGGAGGAACTCACCGAGACGCTCGTCCGCGAGGAGGGGAAACTCCGCGGCGAGGCCAACGGCGAGGTCAACCGCGCGATAGATATCTTCTACTACTACGCCGAACGCGCCCTCGACTACGCCGGCGAGCGAAAGAAGGGAGCGGCGGACCAGAACCTGTACTACGTGCGCGAACCGATGGGCGTCGCGGGCCTCATCGTCCCGTGGAACTACCCCATCGCCATCCCCTGCTGGAAGATGGCCCCCGCGCTGGCGACCGGTAACACGCTCGTCATCAAGCCCTCGAAAGAGGCGCCGAACGTCCTGCGCGCGGTGTTCGAGTGCATGGACGAGGCCGCCGACGAAGTCGGCGTCCCCGACGGGGTCTTCAACTTCGTCAGCGGCGGCGGCGAGGAGGTCGGACAGGCCATCCTGGACCACGAGGAGGTCGACACCGTCTCGTTCACCGGTAGCCGCCAGGTCGGCGAGATGATCTACGATCAGGCGACGGACGACCACAAGCGCGTCCAGACCGAACTCGGCAGCAAGAACCCCACCGTCGTCTCTCCGAGCGCCGACGTGCAGGAGGCCGCCGAGACGGTCGCGTCCGGCGCGTTCGGCGTCACCGGGCAGGCCTGCACCGCGACGGAACGCGCCATCGTCCACGACTCCCAGTACGAGGAGTTCGTCGAGGCCCTCGTCGAAGAGGCCGAGAGCGTCGAACCCGGCTTCGGTCTCGACGAGGACTCGACGATGGGTCCGCACGTCAGCGAGAGCGAACTGGAGAGCACGCTGGAGTACGTCGAGAAAGGCAAAGAGGAGGGCGCGACGCTCGAATACGGCGGCGAACGCCTCGAAGGCGACGAGTACGACGACGGCTACTTCGTCCAGCCGACCGTCTTCACCGACGTCGACAACGACATGGACATCATGCAGGAGGAGGTGTTCGGCCCGTTCGTCGGCGTCACCACCTACAGCGACTTCGAGGAGGCCGTCGAACTCGTCAACGACGTCGAGTTCGGCCTCTCGGCCGGCATCGTCACCGACGACCACACCGAGGCCAACCGCTTCGTCGACGAGGTGGACTTCGGCGTCGTCAAGGTGAACGAGGCGACCACCGGCCTCGAACTGCACGTCCCGTTCGGCGGGATGAACGCCTCCTCCTCGGAGACCTACCGCGAACAGGGCGAGGAGGGGATGGACTTCTTCACCATCATCAAGACCGTCTACGAGGACTACTGAACGCGTAACTCCCTTGATTCGCTCTTTTTTTCACCCGGCTCAGAGGGCCGAGACTCGGATACACGACGACCAGAGCAACCGTCACGGGCGGGACTGAAAGGGGCCGGTCGCGTTCGAGGTGGTGTTA
Source organism: Halogeometricum sp. S1BR25-6 (assembly GCF_031624495.1). Classification (NCBI taxonomy): domain Archaea; kingdom Methanobacteriati; phylum Methanobacteriota; class Halobacteria; order Halobacteriales; family Haloferacaceae; genus Halogeometricum; species Halogeometricum salsisoli. Next base: position 986,307 of record NZ_JAMQOP010000002.1, read on the forward strand.
GTATCGAACGCAGCGCACTCAGTCAACAAGCGAAAAGGGCTCGTATCGGTGTGCCGTCCGCTAAATCGCCGTCCAGCCGCCGTCGACATATACTAAGTCGCCCGTAATGTAAGAGGCGTCCTCGCTGGCGAGAAACAGCGTCGCGCCCGCGCAGTCCTCCGGGTGGCCGGCGCGTTGGAGGGGGATGGGCTTGATGAACTCGCCTTCCTCGTCGCCCGCGGCGTCCTGTGCCTGCTGGCTCCAGCCCTCGGTGAACTCGGTGGCTATCTGTCCCGGCGCGATGGCGTTGACGCGGATGTCGTAATCCGACAGTTCCAGCGCCGTCCCGCGGGTTATCATCTTTATCGCGCCCTTCGTCGCGTCGTACTGCACCTGGCCGTACTGTGCGACTTCCGAACTGATGGAGGCCGTGTTGACGATGCAACCGGGGTCGTCGCGGTCTATCATGTCCTTGGCGGCCGCCTGCGTGCCGAAGTAGTAGCCCCGAACGTTCGTGTCCTGCAGTTTGTCGAAGTCCTCCTGTTCGACGTCGAGGAAGGGTTCGCTGTGCTGGCGGGCGGCGTTGTTCACCATCACGTCGACGCCGCCGTACTCGCGGGCCGCCTCGACGACCGATTCGAGTTGGGCGGGGTCCGAAACGTCGGTTTCGGCGTACTCGGCGGTGCCGCCCGACTCCTCGATTTTGTCGTGGGTCGGCGCGTCCTCGCCTTCCTGTTTCGGGTCCTCTTGGATGTCGGCGTTGATGACCGTCGCGCCCGCCTCGCCGAACCGGAGCGCGATGGCCCGGCCGATGCCGGCGGAGGCGCCGGTGACGATGACCGTCTCGTCGCTAAAGTCGAAACTGGCGCGTCCCATGGATTCGTGTGCGCTCGTTTTCGTGTTAAGTCTACTCGCCGATCGTTCGAATCGAGAGATTTCACCGAGAAGTGTGCTGTTGTCAGCGATAACCCGAAAGCCCCCGTGGCCCCTTTCAAACCCGCCCAGGGGTGGTTTCTCGGTGGTCGCCACGCGTCCGAGCGCGGTTGTCGTCGCCCGACCGGGCGAGGCCGTCGTCCGCATGCGGTTCCGCGCTATTCCCCCTCGCGGATGTCCTTCGGGCGAATCACGCCGGATTCGCCGACTTCGATGCGGTCGCCGACGCGGATTATCTCCAAGGTGCGCGGGTACTCGTAGGAGGCGAGATGTTCGTGCAGCGACTTCGGGTCGTGGCCGACGCCGCGCCAGAGGTCCCAGTGGGTGGGGAGGAGTCTATCGAGTTCGAGTTGGTTCGCCGCCTCGGCCATCTGCTCGCCGTCGTTGTACCACTCCGTCGGATAGGTCGCCGCGGGGTCGTCCTCGGTGTGGTGGATGTTGCCGACGGTACCGTAGGCGAACACGCCCGCGTCGATGTCGAACTCCTGGGAAATATCCTCAAAGACGTCCGCGGGCCGGGAGTCGCCGGCGGCGAAGAACGTCTCGTCCCCCGACTCGACCACCATCGTCACCGGTTCCTCGGCGTCGGGGTCGTTCGCGCCTCGAACGTGAACGTCAATGTCGCCGAACGCGAGGTCGTCGCCGGGTTCGATGACGTTCTTTCGCTCCTCGGGGACGCGCAGGTCTCCCTCGTAGGCGGGGTTCTCGTAGGACGCCTCGGGGGCGTACACGTCCGCAGCGAGGTTCTCCACGAGGGGCGCGTACGACGGCGGATGCATGTGGTCGATGTGCTCGTGGGTGACGAGGACGGCGTCGCACATCTCGGCCGCCTCGGGGTCCACCGGCACCGGCACCATCCGAATCGTCCGCGGCGGCGACCCGTCGCCGAAGTACGGGTCGAGATAGAGCGTCGTCTCCTGTGTTCGAAAGACGAAGCCGTTGCCGCCGAGGTACCACGCCGAGAGGCCCTCGGGGTCGACCGCCTCAATCTCGTCGTTCACGAACCAATCGCCCCACATCGAGTGCACCATGCGCGGTCGTTCGTGAGGGTTCGGGAAAAAAGAACTCGCCGAACGGAACTGCGGGAGCTACAGTCCCGTGTACGTCCGTCCGCCGTTGGCGTTCGCCTCGATGTAGTCCCAGTCGTACTCGACGCCGAGACCCGGACCGTCCGGGACGCCGACGGTTCCATCCTCGTCGATTGAGTCGAGTTCGTCCTCGTAGTCGCCGCCGTAGACGGGCGCGCCGGTGTTGTCGCAGTCGGGGTGGACAAGCGCCATCTCGTAGTAGTTCGCGTTACGCATCGCGGCGATGCAGTGGCGCTGGGCGGGGCCGGGCGAGTGAACTTCCACGTCGAGACCGTGTCCCTCGGCGATGTGCGCTATCTTCATCGCGCCGGTGATGCCCGCGTCGTACTCGGGGTCCGCGCGAACGAAGTCGGTGGCGTCGTTGTCGATGAAGTCGGTGTGCGCCTCGATGCCCCGGACGTGTTCGGTCTGAAGCAGGGGCGTCTGCAGTTTCTCGCGGAGTTTCCGGTGGGCGTGCTGGGAGACGCCGCCGTCGCGGTAGGGGTCCTCGTACCAGTAGAAGTTCTGCTCGTCGCAGGCGCGGCCGACGCGGACGGCGTCGGCGAACGTTTCGTACTCGCAGGCGGGGTCGATCATCAGGTCCATCTCCTCGCCGACGCGTTCGCCGACGGCGTGGACGGTGTCCACCTCGCGCTTGATGTCCCGTTGGTCGTCGCTACCGCCCCAGCCGTGAATCTTGAACCCCTCGTAGCCCATCTCCAGACACTCCTCGGCGAAGTCCGCGTACGCCTCCGGGGAGTCGAGGCCGCCGTTGTCGTCGGCGTGGTACGTCGAGGCGTAGGTCGGCAGACGGGTCCGGTAGGTGCCCAGCAGTTCGTGAATCGGAGCGTCGTAGTGCTTACCGGCGAGGTCCCACAGGGCGATGTCGAGGGGGCCGATGCCCATGCGGTCGTACTTCCGGAGGGCGCGTTTCATCTCGCTCCAGTGTCGCTCCCGGCGGAGGGCGTTCTCGCCGACGAGGTGGTCGGCCACCTCGTGGACCTGCGCGAACGCGGGGGAGTTGCCGCCGACGAACTCGCCGGTGACGCCCTCGTCGGTCAGAATCTTGATGGCGAACAGCCGTCGTTCGGTCGTCGTTCCGGGTTCGTAGGCGAGGTTGTACCCCTCGTCCATCCCCACGTCCTCCAGCGGATAGCTGAACTCCGTCGTCTCGATTCGCGTTATCTCCGGTGCCATGCGTCGGTGTTCAGCGCCGTCCGTGAAAACACGGACGGTCGGCGAAGACGCCGCGGTGCGACGGTCGCCGCGCGACGAGCGAAACCGAAAGACCCCCCGCCATGGCGCTTAAGCCCGTGACGCGAGAGCACCCGGACGAGCGAAGCCATGACACGAGTTGTTGTGCTCGGGTCTGGGTACGCCGGGAGCGCGGCGGTGCGGAGTCTGCAGGAGGAACTGGACGAGGACGCCGACCTCGTCTGGGTGTCGGAGAATCCGTACCACCTGGTACTCCACGAAGTCCACCGCTGCATCCGGAAGCCCTCGGTCCGAGACCACGTGACCGTTCCCGTCGAGGAGATAGCCGACGAGGACACCGAGTTCGTGCAGGGCCGCGTCGTCGACGTCGACGTCGAGGACCGGACGGTCGCACTCGACGACGAGACGACCCTCGACTACGACTACTGCGTGGTCTGTCTGGGAAGTCAGACCGCCTTCTACGGTATCGACGGCCTCGAAGAACACGCCCTGACGCTCAAGAGCCTCGGCGACGCCATGAGCATCCACGAGCGGATAAAACAGGCCGCCGTCGCCGCCGACCGCACCGACCCGGCCACAGTCGTCGTCGGCGGCGGGGGTCTGACGGGCATCCAGACGGCCGGCGAGGTGGCCGCACTCCGCGACTGGACCGACTCCCACATCGACGTCCACCTCGTCGAACGCAGCGGCGAGATATTCCCCGGCCACGACCACGAGTTCCAAGGGGCCATCCAGAACAAACTCGAACGTCACGACGTCGAGGTGGACACCGGGAAGGCGATGACGTCGGTGAGCGAGGACGAAATCGAGTTCGACGACGGCGACTCGATGGCGTACGACGTCCTCGTGTGGGCCGGCGGCGTCACCGGGCAGGACTCGATGGGGAACGTCGACGTCGACAAGGACCACAACCGGGCGTACGCTGACTCGACGTTCAAGACGAGCGACGACCGCGTGTTCGCCATCGGCGACGCCGCCCTCGTGAACCAGGACGTCGAGGGCGGCCCGCACACCGAACACGACCTGTGGGAGCAGGTGGTTCACCCCGATGCCGACGCGTCGCCGCCGCCGACGGCCGAGGCGGCCATGGAGGAGGGAAAGCACCTCGGACAGAACGTCGCCCGCGAGATGGACGGCCGCGAACTCGTCCACTGGTCGTACATCAACAAGGGAACGCTCGTCTCCGTCGGCGACGACGCCGTCGCGCACGGCGTTCTCGGGTCGCCGGTGAACACGTTCAGTGGGCGGCCCGCCGAGGTGCTCAAGAAGTTCATCTCCGCGCGGTGGCTGACGAAGGTCGGCGGCGTGCGGCGCGCCGTCGACGCCTGGGACGACATGTAGCGCGGGAGCGCGCCGGCGTCGACGCCAAAACCGACGTCGGTACCGGCGCCACCGCCCGCCGGCCGAAAGGAACGTAGTCGGGGCGGACAATTACTTCGGCGTACTCATGGACGGGCTTCATCCCCCGAGTGACAAAGACGGGTTGCTCAGTTCGCCCCGCGAGGACGGCGGGTACGTGCTGACGACCGTGAATCAGTACCCATCGAACGCCGTCGACGAGGACTGGCGCGGCGCGCTCATCGAGGACACGTCCGCGTTCCGCGCCGACGTCGAGCAGTTCGGCGACTTCCACACGCTCCTGTGGGACGCCGACAGAGAGCAGACCCTCGACGTGCGCGAGGACGCCGTCGACAGCGACGTCGCCTACGAGTCGCCGCGCGTCCCCGAGGCGCACCTGACCAACGAGTTCGCCTTCGAGGACGGGGCGGAGGCGTCGCTCTCGCAGGACGTTCTCGTCTCGGTCGACCGGCCCGCGCTCCTCGTCCGAAACAGCGTCTCCTTCTCCGAGGCCGGCGAGCGAACCATATTCTCCGTACTGAACTCCTCGATTCAGGACGGCGGCGAGGAGTCGGAGGGCGACGAGGCGTACGCGACGACGGCCGAGGGCGAGGCCGGCGAGTACGAGTGCGTCGTCTCCCACGACGGCGAGCGCTACTTCGCCGTCGCCCTCCGCCGGGCGGAGACGGGACAGCGCTCCTTCGACGGCCGTCGCATGGGACTGCTCGGCGAGACCGAGAGCGAGACCAAGAGCGCGTGGCACGACATCTACCGGGAGAACGACGGCTACATCGACTCGAACGACGAGATGGGAGGGTCTCTCGATATCGGGTTCGGCCTCTACGTCGACGACGACGAGGCGGCGACGTGGACGACGGCCGTCGGCTTCGGTCACAGCGAGGACGACGCTCTCGACGCCGTCACGTCGGCGCTGGACCGCGGCTACGAGGCCGAACGGGAGGCGTTCGCCGACGCGTGGGAGACGTGGCACGAGGGCGTCTCCGACGGCCCGACGGACGACGACGGCGCGAACGCGATGTACGAGCGGTCGCTCACGAGCCTCAAGTGCGCCCAAGACCCGAGCGGCGGCACCATCGCCGGCGCGTTCGAACCCGAGGACCAGGGGTATCGCTTCGTCTGGCCGCGCGACCAGGTGTTCATCGTCGCCGCGATGCTCGCCGGCGACGCCGTCGATGAGGCGCGGCGGGCGCTCTCGTGGCTCGACGACAAGCAGATTACCGAGGGCGTCGTCGACGACAGGGACATCCCCCGCGAGGGGACGTGGTGGCAGAACTACCGCTCGGACGGCGAACCGAACTGGACGGCGCTCCAACTCGACCAGGTCGGCGGACCCATCTACGCCCACTGGTTGGTCTGGGAGGAGGCGGACGAAGACGAGGACGTCCTCGACGAGCACTACGAGATGAGCAGGGCGGCCGCGGAGTTCCTCCTCGACTACGACAACGGCGATGGCTTCCCCGGCAAGTCCCAAGACCCCTGGGAGGAGGTGTGGGGTCACTCGACGGAAGGGAGCGCCGCGTCCATCGCCGGTCTGCGCGCCATGGCCGAACTGGCCGAGGCGCGCGGCGACGACGAGTTCGCCGACGACTGCCGCGAGACGGCGGCGACGTGGGCCGGGAACTTCGACGGCTACTGCTTCCGCGAGGACGCCTACCTCGGCGACCACTACGTCACCGCCGACAGCCCCGAACGCGACGACGACGATGTGGCGCCGGACGAACGGCCGGACGCGGCGGCGTTCATGGCGACGTGGCCGTGGAACGTCGTCGACGCCGACAGCGAGACGATGCGCTCGACGGTCGAACTGGCGACGGACCCGGCGTGGTGCGCCGACGACGCCGCCTGCGTCGGCCGCTACCCCGAGGACGACTTCACCCCGTCGGGGAGCGTCGAGGACGGCGGGTGGCCCCTCTGCGAGGCGTTCGCCGACGTGGTTCGGTGGCTCGACGGTGACGGCGACGGCGACGAAGCGGCCCTCCGCGAGTACGTCTTCGAGGACGCGCCGACGTGGACGTCCGCGACCGGTCTCCTGCCCGAACAGGTCCGCGGCGACGGCGCCGTGCGCTGGAACTGTAACCTCCAGTGGAGCCAAGCGATGTACGTCCTCCTCGCGGAGAGCCACGTCCGGGGCGGACCGTACGGGATGGCGCCGGGCGGAGACGCCGCGTGAGTCCGGCGACCGGACGCCCGTGACCGTCTCGGCGGCCGGCGCCGTCGCGCGGAGTCGCGAACGCGGTGCGGGCGGAGACCCGCCGACCGCAGAAGCTTCCTATCGGGGCGGTCGATAGAGTCACTATGCCGGATTCCCGCTCTCGGGACCGACGACGCGGGTGGACCACGCTCGGACTCGGTCTCTCCGTCGCCTTCGCCGTCGCCGCGTTCGCCTACTTCGCGCTTGCGGGGACGCCCCTGCGAGGCGCCGTCCTCGCCGTCCTCGTCCTCGCGGCCGGCGTCTGGGAGTACCGACGGAAGATGCACGACACCGTCGTCGCAGAATCCTACGAGGCGGAGGCGGAGGAGCAACGGGAGCGACGCGAGCGACGGCGGTAGCGCCCACGACGACCCGCGCGAATCGGACGCCCGACCCGACGTCTCCGCGGGGCCGCCCGTCTCCGGGAGTTTCATACCGCGCGGTTCGGTAGCTTTCCGCATGCACGAGAGCGGAGACCGCGTCGCGGCGTCGAGAGTCGCATGAAGGTCGGAACGGCGGAGTCCGAACCCGGAGAAATATCGAGAGGACACCTGTCCGTCGCCGAGTTACCGACGGGCGGGGACGAACGGCTTCCCGTCGTCGTCGTCGAGGGGGAGGAACCGGGGCCGACCGCGTGGGCGACCGGGGCCATCCACGGCGACGAACCGACGGGGACGGCCGCGATACACGAGTTTCTGGACCGCGTCCGCGACCGAGCGAAACCGCTCCGCGGAACCCTCGTCTGCGTCCCCGTCACGAACCCCGCCGGCGTCCGGACGAACAGTCGAACATCCTACTACCACGGCGACGACCCGAACCGCCTGTTCGGAGTCGGCCGCGAAGGAGAGAGCGAAGGTGGGAGCGGCGGAGGCGACGGTGGGACGCCGCCGCGCGTCCAGCAGGTCATCTGCGAGCGTCTGTACGAGGAGATACGGGCCGACGCCGACGTCGTCGTCTCGCTGCACACCTCCTGGGTCGCCACGCACCCCTACACGATTCGACCGCGCGTCGGGTACGGCGCGCACCGCGAGGAGGCGGCGGCGGCGTCGCTCCGCGACCGCGTGGTCGAACTCGCCGACGCGTTCGGCCTCCCCGTCGTCAACCAGTTCGGCCGCGCGGAGACGGAGCGTCGAGCGCTCGCGCACACCCTCACCGGCGCGGCCGTCGCGGACGGCATCCCCGCGTTCACCCCGGAACTCGGCGGGCGGTTCGTCGTCGAACGGGACGCCCGCGAGGCCGCCGTCGCCGGTCTGTTCGGCGTCTGCTCGACGCTCGGGATGCTCGACGACGTCCCCGAGGACCGGTCCCCGGCGTTCAAGTTGTCCGCCGAGGGCGACCTGAAACGACTCGTTCACCCCCACGCGGACGCCGCCGGCCTCGTCCGCTACCGAGTGCGCGAGGGCGAGTGGGTCGACTCGGGGGACGTCGTCGCGGACGTCCGCACGCCGCACGGGGAGAGGAAATCGACCGTGGCCACCGAACGCTCGGGGTACGTTCTCAGTCTGCACGAGGGCGCCGCCGTCTACGAGAACGACCCGCTCCTCGATTTGGCGGTGCCCGACGGCGAACCGTTGCTGTACGAGCGGTCCGGGTGATCGGACGGCGGTCCGAGCGCGACGGTCGACGACGGTCGAGCGAACGACGACGATAGCCGGCGGCGATTGCCCGCGGCGGGACACCCGCCTCTCGGGGATTCATGTGGGGTGCTTTCCTACCACGCATCGATGACGGACGAGCGCGAAGACGCGTTGGACGCAATGGACTGGCTGTTGTCGCGGTTCGAAGAGGACGAGGCGGTCGCCTACGCCGAAGTCGGCGGCGTCTACGCGGAGAAGACGGACGCGGTGGTGACCCACGAGGGCCCCCGCGAGCGCGTCTCCTTCGTCGAGAGCGGGGTGTGGCTCCGCACGTTCGCCGACGGCGCCGCGGACTACCGCTACACGACCAGCCTCGACGAGGAGAGCCTCGAAGACGAGGCCGAACGCGCGGTCCGGGGCGGGCAGATGCTCGCGCAGTCCGACCCCGCGAGGTTCGACGCGCACACCACCCACCGGGCGGTGCACGACGGGTGGGCCGACGAGTCCATCGGGGCCGTCGACGTCGACGAGAAGGTCGCCGCCGTGGAGGACGGCCTCGCGGCGGCCGACGACTTGGACCTCCGGCGCGTCTGGGTCAACTACGCCGACGCGCACGTCGAGGAGACGGTGGGGAACACCACCGGAAGCACGGTGCGGACGACGCTCGACCGCGCGCAGGTGACGTGCAGCCTCCACCTCGAAGACGGGCCGAAGGTGCGCCGCCACGCCGGGTCGACGGAGGGCGCGGCGTTCCTCGACGAACTCCCCGACGTGTTCGAGTCGGCCGCCGCGGACGCGCGGGCGCTCTCGACGGCGAGCGTCGCCGACGCGCCGACCGGCGAGACGAGCGTCGCGCTGAGTCCGCGGGCCGCCGGGCAACTGTTTCACTTCGTCTCGCACTACCTCGAAGCCGACACCGGCTACATGGGGATGAGTCCCTACGCCGTCGGCGACCGAATCGCCCCCGACGGGCTAGATATCGAGGACGGCGTCCGCGCCGGGTCGTGGGCCGCGCGCGCCTACGATTCGGAGGTCCGGCCGACCACGCCGGTGCGACTCGTCTCCGACGGCGAGGTGGAGCGACTCCTCCACAACACGGCGAGCGCCGCCGAGGAGGGGGCACACCCGGCGGGCAGCGCCGTCCCCAGCCTCGGGTACGGTCAACCGCCGCGCATCCACGCGCGGCACCTCGACGTCGCCGCCGGGGAGGCGGACGAGGAGACCCTCCGCGCGGACGCCGACGTCTACGTCGAACGGTTCGGGGAGCCGTGGTTCCGCGACGAGTTCGAACGGGTCCAGCGCGCCGGCGTCTTCCCGGCGAGCGTGCTGTACGCGAAGGACATCGACCGCAAGACGGAGGAGCGCCCCGACTGCGGGTCGGCGGAGTTCCCCGTCGCGGAGGGCTACCGCCTCGAAGACGGCGAACGCGCCGGCCGCGTCGAAGGCCTCTCGCTCGACTACGACCCCGGCGTGCTCCGCACGCTCTCGGCGTTCGGCGCCGCCCGCGAGACGGTCACGGGCGTCTGCGAGAAGCACAAATCGCACCTGCCGTTCGCGGTGACGGCGCCGGGCGTTCAGCTCGAAGCGACGCTGAAAACGGAGGCGTAGCGGTCGTCCGCGACGGGGATATCTGACCGGCGCGTCACGGTCGCCGCCGGGACCGTGTCGAGGAGCGAGTTCATCGTCCGTCCCGACGTACGAGCGGGTATGCAGTTGTCCGTGGACACGCGGGTCGTCGTCGTCACCGGTGCGAACGAGGGAATCGGCTACCACATCCTCGCCGCTCTCGTCGAGGAGGGCTACCGCGTCGCCGGGTTCGATATTCAGGGGGACGCCATCGAGTCGCTCCACGAGGCGCATCCCGCGAACGTGCGGTACTACGAGTGCGACGTGACGGTCGACGAGGACGTCGAGGCGGCGGTCGCCGGCGTCGTCGACGAGTGGGGGCGAATCGACATCCTCGTGAACAACGCCGCGGTGCTGAACTTCGGGTTCTTCGAGGACCAGACGCTCGCGGATGCGAGGCGCGCGTTCGAGGTCAACTACTTCGGGTACCTGCGGACGGTTCGCGCCGTCCTCCCGCACATGCGGGCGCGGGGCGGCGGCGTCGTCCACAACGTGAGTTCCGGCGTCGGCCGGGTGGGCAACCCCGGTCTCTCGGCGTACGCCTCGACCAAAGGCGCCGTCGAATCGTTCACTCGCTCACTGCGGCTCGAACTGCGGAACGAGAGCGTGTCGTGTACGATTATGCACCCCCGGCTGGCGTCGACGCGGTCGGCGAAAGCGCTGGGGTATCCGGAATCGCAGATGAGCGACCCCGCGTACGTGGGACGGAGACTGGCCGATCAGATCGAATCGACTCGCCCCGTCATCTACACCGATTGGGTGACGAGGGCCGGGTTGGCCCTCGCTCAGCGGTTCCCCGTCCTCGTCGAACGGGGGACCGAGCGGTTCCTCGTCGAACGCGGGACGGTGGGAGAAACGGAGAGCTGAGAGTGCTCGCGGTCGGAAAGCGGTCGGGAAGCGGTCGAGCGACCCGGCGACGACGCCTCGCCTCAGTCGTCCGCCGGGGCCGAGGCGTCGCCGCCGGCGGAGTCGTCGCTCGGGGACTCGGTCAGTTCGGCGTACGGGTCGTACCCCTCGGCGCTCTCGTAGAGGTGGCAGGCGATATCCTGGTCGACGCCGGCGTCCGTCTTCTGTTCTAACGGCGGGACGACCTGGTCGCAGACGTCGCCGATGTAGTCCGGACACCGCGATTTGAACCGACAGCCGCTCGGAATCTCGATCACGTCGCCCACCTCGCCCCGCAGTTCGACGCGTTCGCGGCCCACCTCCGGGTCGGGGACGGGAACGGCGTTGATGAGCGCCTGCGTGTAGGGGTGTTGGGGGTTCTCGATTATCTGGTCGGTCGGCCCCTTCTCGACGATTTTCCCCATGTACATGATTGCGAGGCGGTCGCACATGTGTCTGAGGAGCGAGAGGTCGTGGCTGATGTAGACGACCGACAGGCCGAACTCGTCGGTCATGCGGTCGAGCAGCGACAGCACGCCCGCCCGGAGACTCACGTCGAGCATCGAGACGGGTTCGTCCGCGACGATGAAATCAGGGTCGAGGACGAGTGCGCGCGCGATGGCGACCCGTTGGCGCTGTCCGCCCGAGAGTTCGTGCGGGTACTGGTCGAAGTACTGCTCGGCGGGGAGGAGTTCGGCGAACTCCAGGGCGCGCTGGACCCGCGCCGTCTCGTTGCGGATGTTGTGGATGCGGAGCGGTTCGGCGACGGTGTCGTACACCGTCATCCGCGGGTTGAGACTCTCGAAGGGGTCCTGGAAGATCATCTGGGCGTTCTGCCGGAACTCCTTGAGTTCGGCCTCGCTGGCCTCCGAAAGCCGTTTGTCGTTGTAGACGATGTCGCCGCTGGTCGGGTCGTGCAGTTTCACGAGCGACATCCCCGTGGTGGTCTTCCCGCACCCGGACTCACCCGCCAGACCGAGCGTCTCGCCCTCGCGGAGTTCGAAGGAGACGCCGTCGACGGCGTGGACGTAGTCGGGGTCGTCGCCGGAGACCGACTGCATCAGGCTGGCGATCCAGCCCTGGTTCACCTTGAAGTGCTTCTTCAGGTTCTCGACTTCGAGGAGCGCTCTGTCGCTCATCTCAGTCACCCCCGACGTCGCCCGTCTCGGCCTTGCGGGCCGCGGCGGTCTGACTCCACGTCTCCGGGTTGTCGGCGTACGGCCGCAGTTCGGTGTCGATGTCCTCGGCGTAGTGGCAGTACGACCGGAGGTTGTTCATCTGGTGGGCCTCGGGTTCCTCCTCGCGGCAGCGGTCGGTCGCCATCGGGCACCGTTCGGCGAACCGACAGCCCGTGGGCGGGTCGATGAGTTCAGGCGGGTAGCCCTTGATGGAGAGGAGGTCCTGCGTGGGCTTGCGGATGTTCGGGAACGCGCGCTTCAGCCCGATGGTGTAGGGGTGGTAGGGCTGACCGAATATCTCCTCGACCGGCCCCTCCTCTGCGACCTTGCCCGCGTACATCACGAGGACGCGGTCGCACGTCTCGGCGACGACGCTCACGTCGTGGGTGATGACCAGCATCGAGGAGTTGACCTCGTCCTGAATCTTCCCCATGCGCTTGAGAATCTGGTCCTGCATGATGACATCCAGCGCCGTCGTCGGTTCGTCCGCGAGGATGAGCGACGGTTCCAGCGCCAGCGCCATCGCTATCATCGCGCGCTGACGCATCCCGCCGGAGAACTGGTGGGGGTAGTCGTCGGCGCGGTCGGGGTCCAACCCGACGAGTTCGAACATTTCAGTGACGATTTCGGTCGACTCCGTCCGACCGGTACCCGGTCGGTGGGTCTCGATGGCTTCGACGATCTGCTCGCGGATGGTGTAGACGGGGTCCAGCGAGTTCATCGCCGACTGGGCGACCATGGATATCTCCTCCCACTTCATGCGGCGGCGCTGTTTGCCGGTCATTCCGGTGAGGTCGTCACCCTTGAACCGAATCTCGCCGCCGTTGACGTAGCCGGCGTCGGGGAGGATGCCGATGATGGACTTCGCGAGCGTCGTCTTCCCGCACCCGGACTCGCCCACGATGCCGAGGTTCTCGCCTTCCTCCAGTTCGAAGGAGACGCCGTCGACGGCCTGCGCCGGTCCGTCTTCGGTCTCGTAGTACACTTCGAGGTCTTCGACTTCGAGTAGACTCATTGTAGCTTGGGGTTCGTGATTTCTTCGTAGCCGCGGCCGATGAGGAAGCCGCTGATGACCAGCAGGCCGATGCAGATGCCCGGCGGGACGAACCACCACCACGCCCCGAACTGGAGCGCGGAGTACGCCCGCGAGGCCTGCAGCATCGTGCCCCACGAGACGGTGTTCGGGTCGCCGAGTCCGATGAACGAGACGCCGGCCTCCGCGAGGATGGCCCACGCGATACCGAACGACCCGTACAGGAACGTCATCGGGAGGACGTTCGGCGCGAGGTGGCGGCTGATGATGTGCCAGTCGCCCGCGCCGGCCACCTCCGCGGCCTTCACGAACGGTCGCTCGCGGAGCGACAGCGCCTGCGACCGGATGACGCGGGCCGTCGAGCGCCACTGGAGGATGATGAGCGCGAGGATGATGTTCCAGAGGTTCGGTCCCAACACCGCCACGAGGACGATGACCGTCGGCAACAGCGGCATCCCGTACAGGAAGTCGACGAGGCGCATCAGCGCGTCGTCCACTTTCCCGCCGTAGTAGCCGGCGACGAGGCCGACGAGCGTCCCGATACCGGCGGTGAACACCGCCGCGATGAGGCCGACCATCAGCGCCGCGCGCGTTCCGTAGACGAGTTGGCTGAAGATGTCGAAGCCCTCGGCCGTCGTTCCGAGGAGGTAGCCGCTGTCGCCGCCGAGCAGCGACGGCTCCGCCCACTTCTCGATGAGTATCCCGTCGTCGCCCTGGTACTGCCGTTGGAGCGGCGGGTACGGGGCGATAAAGGGGGCGAAGATGGCGATGAGGACGAACGCGGCCACGACGAACAACGAAAGCTTGACCGAGAGTTCGTCCGTCAGCATCTTCCACTGCTCTATCAGCGTCTCCTTCCAGAGGCGGGCCGTCCGCTGCCACTTGTCGACCTGCTCGCTGGACGAACTGTCGTCGAGGTCGGTGAATATCGACCGACCGGTTTGTTCTTCTTGTGCCATTGGTCTAGTCGTACGTGACCCGCGGGTCGAGGTAGCCGTACGCGAGGTCCGCGACGAAGTTCAGGATGATGATGGTCGCGGCGAGGACGATGAACGTCCCCTGCGCGACGGGGAAGTCTCGCCGGAGAACCGCTCGCACCATCTCCCGACCGATACCGGGCCACGCGAACACCGTCTCGATGAGGACGCTGCCGCCGACGGCGTAGCCGAGGGCGATGGCCGCCGCCGTGACGACCGGAAGCATCGCGTTCCGCGCGGCGTGTTTGAACATGATCGTCCGCTCGGTGAGTCCCTTCGCGCGGCAGACGTCGATGAAGTCCTCCGAGAGCACCTCAAGCATGCTGGAGCGCATGATGAGCAGCGGATAGCCCATGAAGTAGAAGCCGAGCACCAAGGCCGGAGCGAGCAGGTGGTGCAGGAAGTCGACCGAGAACACCATCGCCCAGAACCCGGCGTTCTGCGTGCCGAGGCTGGTCATACCGCTCATCGGGATGACGCCCAGTTCGGCGCCGAATATCCACAGCACGATGAGTCCGACGTAGAACGTCGGGACGCTCCGGGCGGTCAGCGCGGTGATGACGGTGCTTCGCTCGAAGCGCGACCCGCGATACCACCCCGAGAGCACGCCGAGGGTGATGCCGATGGCGTAGGCCGCGACGAACGCCGTCAGCATGAGCACCAGCGTGTTCGGCAGGTAGGTGGCGATGACCTCCGTGACCGGTTGGTTCGAGTGGAACGACTGCCCGAAGTTCAGCACGACCAGGTTCTCGAGGAATTTGATGTACTGGATGTGCAGCGGTTCGTTGAGCCCGTAGCTCGCGATGATCTGTCGCCGCGCCTCCTGGGTCATCTGCGAGGAGACGACGTAGGAGGTGGGGTCACCGGGCATGAGTCGGAAGAGTCCGAACAGCACCGTTCCGACGGCCCAGAGGGTCACGACGAGTTGGAGCGTGCGCCTGACAACAAAGCTCGCTTTTCCCATGATTGTGTATTGATATGTTTCCGTTGGTTACGTGAAATCCGCGCCGGGGTCGGTTCGCCGGCGCTCGGCGTGTGGGTTAGTTACCGCTCGGTGCTTGGAGCATGTCGTCGTCGTTCCACGTGTAACCGGCCTCTTCGAGGCGACTCCGCGCGGCTTCCGGACTCTGCTCGTAGGTGGTCACGTCCTCGGTGTGGAGCGGACCGAACGCCGAGGAGACGATGTTGTACCCCTCCTCGGGGAAGCCGAACAGAATCTGCTCGACGATGGGGGTCCGCGGGAGCGTCTCGACCAGCGCCTTCCGCATCTGCACGTCGTCGAGACCCTGTTGTCGCTCGTTCGGCGTGAACATCCAGAACGTGGGCGCCGTCTGGAACCGCGTGCCGATGCTCTCGTTGTCCTGGTTCCGGTCGAGCGAGCGGTCGATGCGACCGAACGGCTCGTAGTTCAGGTCGCCGTTGATGAGGTTCTCCCACACCGTCGACGCCTCGGGGATGATGCGCCAGAAGCGCCGCTCGAAGCTGACGGGCGCGAAGTGCTCGTCGAACTTCGTCATCCCGAACTCGCTGCCCTGCTCCCAGTAGTCGAACATCATGGGACCGCTGCCGACCGGTTCCTGGATGTTCGCCTGCGCGGGGTTGCTCCGTCCCTCCCACTTGTGCTGGGGGATAATGGGGACGAGGTTCGCCACCGCGAGGTTGAACGGCCCCAGCGGCTGGGACATGTTGATACGGACCGTCTGCTCGTCGACGACTTCCGCGTTCTCGATGTACTGCGCCTGCGTGGAGTACAGCGGCACCTCGTTCTCGGTGACGTAGTTGTACGTGAACGCCACGTCCTCCGCGGTGAGGTCCTCGCCGTCGTGCCAGGAGTGGTCCGTCCGGATGGTGTACTCCATGGTCGTCTCGTCGACGCGGTTCCAGTCGGTGGCGAGGCTGACCTCCGGGTCCGGTTCGGCGTTGTCGTTGAGTTGGACCAGGAAGTCGTACAGCATGTTGAACTGGTAGACGTGCTTGGATTCGTCGTTGTGCCCCAGCACGTTCATCGTCGAGAGCGTCTCGGGCCAGTAGCCTTTCAGTTCGGTGTTGTCGCCGACCATCTCTAGGTTGATCATCGTCCAGTAGGAGTTGAACCCGTTCGCGAGGTCCGCCTGCCAGTTCGACACCTGGTTGCTGTTGAAGATGGCCGCCTGCGGCATCTGCGTGATGGGCATCGTCGGCACGTCGTCCATCAGCGTCTTCTGTATCTCGTGGGCCTGGTTGATACGGGTCTCCGTATCGGGTTCGGCCAGGTAGTTACCCATCATCTCGTCGAGTTCGGGGTTCTCGTACCCCGAGTAGTTCCCCTGTCCCGGGTCGGTGTTGTTGGAGTTGAACAGGTTGTTCAGCTCCGTCACCGGTTCGGAGACGAAGAACGTGTGCCACGTCGCGAAACTGTAGTCGTACTCCTGGGAGACCCGACTGAACAGCGTCCCCCATTCGAGCACGTCGACCTCCATGTCGAGGCCGAGGTCGCCGAACTGGCTCGCGATGAGGTTGATGGCGTCGTGTCTCGGCGGGTTGTAACTCTGGGAGTTGTTGACGTACGTGTACGTCGGGAGGCTCTCACCGGACCCGCTCGAGTCGGACCCCGTGTCGGACCCCTCCGTCTCGCCCCCGCCACCGCCGCCGGATCCGCCTTCGCCCTCGCTCGTCCCGCCGCCGGTTTGGTCCGAACAACCGGCGAGCGCCGTCATGCCAGCCAGTCCACCGGCCGTCGCCGCTTTGAGGAAGCTCCGCCGCCTCACCCGATCGCTATCTTCAGCCATGTCATTGGCTATCATCAATGGCAGTATAAAGTTCTTTCCAACGCTGGTTGAATATGTCGGTGCGGTGTGGCATTTTTCGATAAAACCACGCCGGAATGCGTACCTTTACTCAACATGAGTCTGATTATACCGACGCCAGATGACAGAACCGACAACTGTATCGGAAGATTATTGAAAATAGATGTTGCACCCCAAACGATGACACGGTTACCGGACGCAGTCGTGGGCGACACCTACCGAAGCACGGTCGGATGGGACCTCATCGCCGACCTCGAAGACCTGAACGACCGGATGCCCGGACACGAGGGCGAACGAACCGGCGCGGACCTCGTGGCCGAGGCGTTCGAAGACGTCGGCCTCGACGACGTGACGTTCGCGGAGTTCCCGATTCCCGTGTGGCGGCGCGGCGAGGCCGCTCTCACCGTCACCCACGGCGACCGGGAGACCACGTTCGCGCGGTCGCACGAACTGGTGGAGTTGCCGGGGACGCCGTCGGGAGACGTGACGGGTGAACTCGTCGACGTGGGGTACGGCCTCCCGGAGGACTTCGAGGACGTCGACCTCACCGGCGACATCGCCATGGCCTCCAGCGTCACGCCCGACGACTACGGCCGGTGGGTCCACCGCTCGGAGAAGTACCGCTACGCCGCCGAGTCCGGTGCCGCCGGGTTCGTCTTCTACAACCACATCGACGGGTCGCTGCCGCCGACGGGGAGCATCGGGGACCTGAACGGCCCCGGACCGATTCCCGCCGTCGGTATGAGCAAGGAGGCCGGAGCGAGACTCCAGCGCTACTGCGAGGACGGCGCCGTCGAGGCCGACCTGACCGTCGACTGCGAGACGGGCCGCGGCACCTCCCGGAACGTCGAGGCGACGGTCGGCCCCGACACGGACGAAACGGTGCTGTTCACCGCCCACGTCGACGGCCACGACGTCGGGACCGCCGCGAACGACAACGGGTTCGGCACCGCCATGGTCGTCGAAGTCGGGAAGATGCTCGCGCGCGTCGCCGACGAGTTGGAGACGAAGGTTCGACTCGTCGTCTTCGGCGCCGAGGAGACCGGTCTGTACGGGTCGTACTACTGGAGTCACACCCACGACTTAGACGAGGTGAAGTGCGTCCTCAACGTCGACGGCGCGGGCTACTCCCGGCAGTTAGAGATTCACGACCACGGTTTCGAGGAGATATCCGAGGCGTTCGACGCCGTCAGCGACGAGTACGAGATTCCCGTCCGTACGGAGTCGCAACTCCGGCCGCACAGCGACCACTGGCCGTTCGTCCAACGGGGCGTCGCGGGCGCGCAGGGCCGTTCCTCCTCGGACGGAAACGACCGCGGGTGGGGTCACACGCACAGCGACACCATGGACAAACTCGACGTGCGCGACCTGCGCGACATGTCTATCCTCTGCGCCGCGGGCGTCGCCCGACTCGCGCGCGAGGACGTGACGGTGGACCACGTCGACGACGCGGAGATACGGGCCGCCTGCATCGACGACGACTTCGACGTCGGGATGAAAGCGACCGGGACGTGGCCCTGGGGCGCCGAGAAGGACTGGCCCTGGGCGGACGAACTGTAGTCGGCCCGTCGGTTCCGCGCCGGCGTCGGCGTCGTCCCCGCGGGACGACGGGACTATACCCGCCCCCCGCGAACGGTCACGCAGTGGATTCTAACGACGTTCACCGACGGTGGACGGAGCGCTCCGGCGCGTACTCGCCGGAGTACTACGCCTACTACGGCCCCAACGAGACGAGCGAATTGCTCGCGGACGCCATCGACCGGTTCGCCGGGGCCGACCCTTCGATTCTGGAACTCGGCTGTAGTTCGGGCCGACACCTCGCGCACCTGTTCGAGGAGGGGTACGAGGACGTCGCGGGCGTCGAGATAAACGAGGAGGCGTTCGACGTGATGGCGGAGACGTACCCCGAACTCTCGGCGGCGGGGACGTTCTACCACGACGCCATCGAGTCTGTCGTCCGCGAGTTCGACGACGACGCCTTCGACGTCGTCTACTCGGTGGAGACGCTCCAACACCTCCACCCCGAGTCGGACTGGGCGTTCGCCGAACTCGCGCGCGTCGCCGGGTCGTTGCTCGTCACCGTGGAGAACGAGGGGGACGACGAACGTGCGGAGACTGCCGAGGAGGGACGCGCCGACGAACCGACGGTCAACTACGTCGACGGCGAGGTACCGCTCTACTACCGCGATTGGAACGACGTGTTCACCGGCGTCGGTCTCACGGAAGTCGAGGCGAAGTCGCTCGACCGCGACACGTTCCGCGCGTTCGTTCCGGAGTGAGGGCGCGGGCGTCCGCACGAGGGCGCCGCGGAAGGCCGTGCGGCGCGGAACCACGCATCACCAATGGCTTAAACCCGTGACGCTTCTATAGTACACACATGAGCGAAGAATCCAGCGGGCGCCGGAACCTCCGAATGCCCAACGACGACGAAGTGTTCGCGGTAGTCACACAGCACAACGGCGGAAACCACGTCACCGTGCGCTGTCAGGACGGCAAAGAGCGCATGGGCCGCATCCCCGGTCGGATGAAGTACCGCACGTGGATTCAGGAGGGCGACGTCGTCCTCGTCGAACCGTGGGACTGGCAGGACGAGAAGGGCAACATCGAGTGGCGCTACAGCGAGCAGGACGCAGAGCAGCTCCGCGCCGAAGGCCACATCGACTGAACTGACGTGTCTCCGTCTCCCCGCGCCGGGAGGCCGCGCGCGCGGCCCCGCCCGACTTTTTCTCTCTCTCCGAATAGCCGCCGGTCGACCCGCCGCTTCGCCGAGCGGCCAGCCTCGGCGTCGGCGTTCGCTCACTCCGGCGTCACGACGCTTGCGTCGTCCTCGTGTTCGATTTCGACCGCGTGGCGGGCGTGGCGCGCGTGGGTCTCGGCCCACCGGCGGGCCGGCCCCTCCGAGAGGAACCGCTCGCCTTCCGGACAGCGCCGACAGGCGACCATCCACGGTGAGACGCCGTCGGGGAAGTGTCCGGTGTGGCGCATGTGGTCGAGGGCGAACTGCTCGAACGACTGGTTTCCGACCTCCAAATCGTCGAGTTCGTACTCGAGGCTCCACTCGTGGTCGCACCGCGAACAGGAGACCGTCGGCGTGTCGTCGATGTCGTGCGGGCGCGCGTCGTCGTCGGTTCGGTCGGACACGCCGAACCGTACGCCCTCCGCCCTCTTCTATCTGTACCCGCCGGCGAACCCACGGGACGACGCCGCTCCCGAGGTCGTGCGGGCGCCGCGCACAACTCCGAAGCACTTGGCGTGGTTCGTCTCCTCGAACGAGATATATGACTGGCGAGGTACCCGACGGTCTCCAAGAGATGCCGCCGAGTTCGAAGCTCGTGTACAAGGTGCTGGAGCACGACGGTCCGCTGACGCAGCGACAGTTGGCCGACCACTCGCTCCTGCCGACGCGGACCGTCCGGTACGCGCTCGACCGACTCCGCGACGAAGACATCGTCGAAGAACGACTCTACCTGCAGGACGCGCGAAAGCGACTGTATCACCTCCCTGAGGACGGCGGGTCCGAGACGAACCCCGTTCCCGCGCCGAACTGACCACAGGCGACGCGAGGCGTCCGCGGAGTACCGAACCGAACCGACCGCAAAAAACGGGCGCCGACGTTCAGTACCGCGACGGCATGTACGCCATGCCGACGAGGAAGAAGGCGGTCAGGAACGAGAGGATGCTGATGCCCCACAGGCCGTTCTCGTGGGTGTGGAACGTCTCGATCTGCTCGCTCTGCGCGTTGTAGTTCTCGAAGTTGTTCGTGAGTTGCATCGTCTCGTTGTTCGGGAAGTAGGCGAGGTACGTCTGGTCGCCGAGCGTCACGTTCCCGCGGTCGCTCACCTCGATGGTGTTCGTCCGCGGAGCGGTCCAAGAGACTTCGACCGCGCCGCCGCCGACGGTGGTGACGGTCGTCTGGTTACCCTGGTAGTTGAGGGTCCCTCCCTGACTGTAGTTCTGCGAACGCGGGGCCGGGAAGTACTCGCTCGCCGGGACGAGACGCCGCGTGCCGTTCTCCTGGATGACGACCTGCTGGGTTCCGTTGACCGTCACCAACTCGTCCTCGGCGTTCTGGTCCTGCTGGAGCAACGCCGTCTCGTTGACGTCCTCGCGGAGGGTGAACTCGGTGGCGTTCTCGCCGTCGGGGGCCAAGACGATCCACGTCGTGTTGTCGATGGTCACCGTGGAGTTGTTCGCCCACGAGGCGGTGTAGTCGGCCGACTGGTTCGTGTACTCGATGGTGCCGGACCGAGCGAGCGACGCTGCGCTCCCGTGTCCGCCGCCCTCCATCTCTGCGGTTATCCCGGTCACGTTGTACGTCTGCGACCCGGCCTGGAACGTCTGACCGGACGTGAGTTCGTACTCGGGGTTCTGGAACTCTATCTCGGGCGTCTCCGCCGTCGCCAGAAGCGAGTAGGAAGCCGCACCGATGACTACGAAGAGTGCGACGTAGATAGCCGCGGCGCGTCGTTGCATGATTCGAGCAAGGGATAGATGGCGTATAACGGTTACCGTTTCGTCAGACCGATAGTGGTTCGCACGTCGAAGCAGCGTATCGGTTCCGTCGGGCGAGTGTGGCCGGGGTCGTGGCGCGAGGCAACGAAGAAACGCGTTGTAGGGAGAACGGAACGGCACCAGTCGCTCCGAGGCGGATCGGACTGCACGACCGAACGCGGGGTGAGAGAAACGCGGAACCGGGAGAAGCCAAGGGCCGGATTTGAACCGGCGGAGATTCGCTCTGCAGGCGAACGCGTTAGGCCGAACTCTGCCACCTTGGCGCGGTTTCGTGTAGTGATGTTGCGCGCTTAAGCCTAGCGGTCTGGAGTGTCGGAGGACGGACCACCCCGGTTGAGTCCCCGGATTCGGGGCGGGAGCGGTCGGACTCGACGACGGGTCGAGTCGTCGAACCGCTCTCCACGGCTATCGAGTCCACGACGGGCAGATGTATCTCGGGCGTGGCAGTCGCTCTTCGCTTTTCGAAATGAAACTCGCCCGCACGGGTCGGTCCCGCGCGGGCGAATGAATCCGCAGTTGAGTATCGTTCGCGTCTGCGTTTGAGTATGAGTGGGAGGCGGCGAGAACGTGTTCCCAGAGGTTCGCACACTCCAGTACTTGCGTTCACGCTGGCGAGCTTAA